>DATNBB010000164.1:0-6658 GCA_035607335.1 Binatia bacterium
TTAAACGTGTGGAAGAACTCTTCCTGCGTCCGCTCGGCGCGCGCGATGAACTGAATATCGTCAATCATCAGCACGTCCATATTGCGGAATCGATCCCGAAACGCAGGCATGCGCTCAAAACGGATCGACGCGATCACTTCATTCGTGAATTTCTCCGCACTAATGTAGATCAAGCGGAGCGAAGGATTGCGCCGCTTAAGCGCATGGCCGATCGCCTGCATCAGATGCGTCTTGCCAAGTCCCACACCCCCATAAAGGAAAAGCGGGTTATAGGATTTGGATGGTGTTTCGGCTACGGCTTGGGCCGCAGCGTGCGCAAATTGGTTTGACGAGCCGACGATAAACGTCTCGAAGGTGTAGCGCGCATTCAGCTGATTGGCGGCCGAGTCGAAATCAAGCCTCGGCTGCGCGAGAGCCGGAGGATTTGTCGGAACAGACTCTGGCTCGGCGCAAATGAACTCAATCGTAAGATCTGGCCGGCCGATTTCAACCAATACCGCCTGAACCAATTCCCCGTAGGTTTCCTTTAGGCGCTTGCAGAAAAGGCGCGTAGGCACGCGCACGATCAACTTGTTATCTTCGGCGCGTTCCTGCCTTGTAGGACGGAACCAGGTGGCGAAGCTGTGAGGATTGACGCGGCGCTCCGTGTGCTGCAGGACTTTATCCCAAAGTGTCATGAAAAAAGCCGCCCCATCGATTTCCACATGAGTGGAAATGTTGTGGAAATCTAGCCGGACCTTCCGGCTAACCATCTAAGTTGTCTGAGTCTTCCAGTTGTGCGCCGCAGGAAAGCTGCGACAGGTGAATGCTCGCGTTGAGAACGCCCGTTACGACCAGAGACGCGAGTTGGGATTCTGCCTAAACGAGGCGCGATGGGCAAGAGGAAATTACGCAATTTTTTTAACGGCGGCACGCGCGCATTGCACAGCTTTTCCACAGCGTGCGTGGAGCGACGATTCGCGAAAATCTTTCCATAAATCGCAGCAAACAAAGCTACCGGAGAGAGTTTCCACAACTAAAGACCGGAAAGGCCTGTGGAAAAGGAGTGGAAAAGTGAGATCGCTTTTCACAGATGCGGCCGCTCGTAAAGAGCGTTTAGAGTTTCAAAGCTCGAACATGTTTACTGATTAGGATTTTTGTCACTCTTTGTGCCCGGCTGAACCGCATGTTCAGTCGCCATCTTATCGGGGCGCGCGAACCCATAAATACCGCCGGAACTTGACCCGATCAAGAGCCGGCTGGGCTCAATCACAATTGCGGTGATCCGGAGCAGCGCACCTTCCGGAGTCGTCATGTAGTAGGTGTCCATCGGGTTGCCGTACTTGTCGAAATGGACGAGTTCCGGCCCGATGGCTGCCCAGAATTCCTGCGTCTTGCGATCCACGCCGACGGCCGTAAGCTTCTTCTCCGTGATCGCCGGTGGCCGCGGGTGATCGAGATTAATCCGCAGGCTGCCGACGTATGCCAGATCGCTTGCGCCGAATCTGGTGAATGTCGGCGTTTTATTGTCCGTACCGCCAGCGGGGCTAGTGGCCGCTGCGCCCGTAGCTTTGCCCGCTGCCGTGCCTGACACGCCAATGAGCGCCATTCCAGGTGCTGACGTCCCGCCTGGCAGACCAGCCCCGAGACCGGCGCCAAAAGGCGGCCGCGCTGAGTCACCGCCTGCGCCCGGAACCCCTCCGTTTCCATCGCGGCCGAACGCACCACGCGGCAATGCTCCCGGCCGAATCAGCGTATGTCGATAGCTGCCGGGCTCCGGCCCTAGAGACGCGAGATAATAGCTGGAAAAGCCGCCCACACCCGCCCCAGTCGAAGGCTCCACCTGAGGCGTTCCCGTAAGGTAATCCTGTGTCGTCGGAATCACGCTAGTGGGATCTCTGATGGGAATTGCGGGCGTGCTAGCCTCAGCCGGAACCCCATCAGGGTTGCTGCTGGAAAAATCGTTGCTGCTAGAGAAAGTGCCCGGCGCAAAATATTTCAGCGTGGCCGAGTTGTCCGTGCTCTTGCTTGATCCGGAACCCTGCTCATCGGACGAGCCTCCAGCGGTTGCTCCGCCGCCTGCTGCTGACGCGCCTGGGCCCACCCCGAGGCCAAAGCTGGGCGTCTCCAGCGACGTTTCAGCCGACAGCGAACCCGCCACAGACTTAGTGCCTGTCACATCCTGATGCGCCATCATGCTGGCCAACCCGGACCCGGCGTTTACTCCGAACCGGACCCTTCCCGTGTCACCCAACGTAGTCCAGCTACCTAACTGGCTGGAGGCGGTCAAGCGGGTGAAATTGAAGCCCACCTGCACTCGATCTTCTGCGCCGCCCGGGAGATCCGCCTCAAAAGGGACATTTGACGAAAAGGCGGCATAGCCGAAGCGGTCAAATTTCTTGATCTGAGGATTGGTCGCAGAGAGAACACCGAAATACAGATTATCGGCCGAATCGCCGATGATGCGGCCCGTGTCCGCAAGTGGCGGGGGAGGCGCGGCATCTTCTTCGTCCGGCGACGGATTCGAAATCACGTGAGGTTCGCCGAATCCACGAACGTACCGCCCATTTTCCTCGAAAATCTCGATCGGATGCTCCGTGCGCAAGGTGGTGACGGCAATTTGGCCGTTGGAAAGCGCTACGACGGAAGTAGGAGCAAACACCGATGCCTTCGACTTAAGCGAGCCGTCTGCCGCAAAAGTGTAAACGGTGTTCTTACCCCGATCGGCGATCACAATATCGCCGCTGGACGCAATATCGAAATCAGCCGCATATCCGAATTGCTGAACCGAAGAACCCGGGCTTGGAATCTCGCCGACTTTGGCGCCATTTGCATCGAATATCTGCAGCGTGTGGCCGGGATTTGCCAGCACATAGAACCGTCCAGCCGAATCTTCGCGCATGGCGATGATGCCGCCGCTCACCTGCGGAAAGACTCGTCCCTCCGAAGAGACCATGTTGTGGAGGTTTTGCCCCGCCGACGGAACCGGCGTAATGCCCGCCAAAGACACCGCGAGCGCAGCAACCCAGACCGGCTTTTTAACACGGACCCGCATTCACCCCTCGCCTTGCGGATGAAAAATCAGATGCCTGAGGCCTCTTCGCAGTTGGCCGAAACCCGGGCAGTCCAACCTGCTCCTGGAAAGCCCGTGAATGTGTTTATTTACCACATTTTCGGGTTTTGGTTCCTGCCGATTGCGATCCGATGAAAGGTGTAACTAATCCAGTCGGTAGTTCAGCCGCTCGATGCCGCGGGCGCGACCCGTCGACTCATCGATATCGAGAAGAACCGCGTTCATCTGAATATCGCCTTCGGCCACCGTGAAGCGAATCGGCAGCGCGTCATGAAACCGCTGGATGATCGGCCCTCTTTCCATGCCGATGATGCCGTCGTGAGGCCCGGTCATGCCCACGTCCGTGATGTACGCCGTGCCATTCGGCAGCACGCGATTATCGGCCGTCTGAACGTGAGTATGCGTGCCGAGCACAGCAGAAACCTTGCCATCCAGGTTCCAGCCCATCGCAAGCTTTTCAGACGTAGCTTCAGCGTGCATGTCGACGATAATCACCTTCACGTCCGGCGGCAGCTTCGCAATTTCCGCCTCGGCGGTGCGAAACGGATCATCGATGGGAATCATGAAAGTGCGGCCCTGAATGTTGATCACCGCGTACTTGACGCCGGTCTTAGTCGTCCCCACGTAGACGCCTGAGCCGGGTGAGCCCGCCGGAAAGTTCGCTGGCCTTAGCAACCGCGGCTCGTGCGGAAAATACTCCATGATTTCGCGACGATCCCAGATGTGGTTGCCGCCGCTGAGCACTTCAATGCCGGTGGCGAGCAGCTCCTGTGTAATCCGCGGCGTGATGCCAAAGCCCGATGCGGAATTTTCGCCGTTCGCGATGCAAAGGTCGACCTGGCGCTGCGCCAGAATATCCGCCAGGCGCTCGCGAACGATGCGGCGGCCGGGCGAACCCACAATGTCACCAATAAAGAGAACACGCATACGAGTTTTGTTAGGAACAGTCGGCCTTGCCAAAAAAAAGAAGCGGAGCCGTCCGCTTCGCCGTGCGCTACTAGGCCCTGAACCCCACAAATAGGTGGGTGCCCTACGCCTGCTTTAAGGCTTCTTTCCGGCAAGCCGGAAAGCGTGCACAAGGGCAGGGCGACTCGAGCGCCCTGGGATCCAGTGTTGGTTCAAATAGGCTTTCGCAACGATCACCTGCGTCGAAGATCGACTCCTCAAAGATTGTAGCAGGGAACTTTCGGCGTCGCCGGTGCGATTGACCTCTTCATTTCGCCTCCATGCGCCAGTTTCATTTACCACTTGACGCGGACGCGGTAATCGAGCGTCGCGCTGCCGTCTTTCGCGACGGGCACCTGAAAGCCGATGGTGGTGGAATCGAGTTTTGTCGACGGGAAATTGGAGCTCTGCACTTCCCAGTCGCCGCCGATCGGCTCGCGTACGTCCACGGTGACCGGACCATCTTTGTGATTGCGCAGCGTGATCTGGTATTCCATTTCGTAGACGTTGCCGGCAATCTTTCTGTAGTCCGTCTCTTTGCGCTCGCAAACAACGTCAAAAGCATTGCCAACATGAATGCGCAACGCCTCGTCCTTAGGCGTGTGCTGAATATTGTCTTCTCCGGCGAACTGAATATTTCCCTTCGAGTCGCCCTGGTAAACGCGTACGGTTCCGGCGGGAAGAGGCATTCCCAGCCCGGATTTCTGATCGTTCTTGAAATTGTAATAAACCATCACCGGCTCGGTAATTGGATTACCGATCCCCTGCGAATTGCGGAAGTAATAGGGCTGCGCCTCGGCCACATACGTCTTGTTAATCGGAATGTTCGAGCCGTTGAGAAGGCTGATCTGCTTGGACTCGTTATTATTGATCGAAGTCCGGCGCGTCACGGTGTACAGATGGTATTCGGAGAAATTCTCTTGCGTCACTGGTGGCGCGGCTGGCGGGATGACTTCCGCATTCATCGACTTCATCATCTCCATTCGTGGCATCACCTGGTTCACTTGGCCGGCAACGAGCTGCAGCGTCGCATTGTCGTAGGAAGCGCCGCTGTTGTTCGTTAGCGTAACCCAACCATCGAGATCGGCGGTCTTCTCGTCGCGGGTTACGGTCAGAACGTAATCCGCTTTCCACTGAATATTTGTCGTCAGGTACGAGGCTTCGATGGTTTGCGTTGGCGCGCCGGTATTGTCGAGCGTCCAGATCAGCGTGGGACGGCTGTAAAGATTGTCCGGCAGATCCGGAAAGCGATACGAATCAGATGCCATGCCTGTGACAATTTCGTTCCCAATCTTCCACACCGGACCGTTATTGTCCGAGAGCAGCAGCGCCCTTGTTTCGGTGTACTTTGTCGAATTGGATTCCGTCTCGGCGCGGACGAGCGTCACTTCGCGCCCGACGTACTTTTGCAGCAGCTTTTGCGGGTCGAGAAGATCGTACTCGTAGTTTTGTTCGAGCACATTGAGCTTGCTGGGATCGGTGATGGAGCGCAAATGAACTGTTGCCGGATTGATCGAGGCGGCCACGTCCTCGAAATGTAGCGGGAAGGTACCGGTGCGTAAGTTGATTTTGCGGACGTCGCGCACAAGAGCGAGATTCGAGTTGTAAACCGTAATCGAAAGATCCGTTTGATCTTTTTGCGTCGTGGTAGCAGGCTGCGTTTGCGCCGCGGAGACGCCGGCAATGGCTAGTCCTAGCACCAGGACCGCAAGGATGCGCCGCCAGTTAGAAGAGCCGCCTTGGTGGTGTGTTTCAGTCGTATGCACGCGTGATTGGGGCATGGGTCGTCTCCCTTTTGGGCTATTCGCCCGCTGAAATGATCAGGCAAGAGGGTTAGACGCCATTTTACGCGTCCGCGGCCACTAAGAGAGCGGATCCCTCAGTGTTTTGTGTCGTGTTTGCCAGAACGGAGATCCGCGCGGAGGACACTCGCGGCGTTATGTCCGTTGGCAAAGCAGCGGAAGCGGCGGTTTTTCCCCCGGCGAGACCAACCACGACCACGCCTGCGATCACCAGGCAGGTGCCAAGTGTCTTCGTGGCCAGTTGCCAGCCGCTGAAATCCTCTTTAAGCCACGTTGGCCTTAGTTTCGTGAGCATATACGCGCCGATAAAAATGACCACATAGCGAACGCCGGAAATTGCATTCACGATTGCCGGGTGCGTGAGGCTGATCGCATAAAAGATGAGGAAAGAGCCGAGCCCGGCTGTAAACCGGTTCACGAAGTACCAAAAACGATTGCGCGGCGTGCTTTGGTGCGATTCCGTAAAGATCTGCGCGCGCCAGGAGGGCCTCACCAGCAGCGCCATCGCTCCGATAAAGGTACCGATCGTGAACCAGACATAACCCGTGACGAAATTCGTGTGATTGTAGACGAGCTTCTCGAGCACGTTAACGAGACCAAAAATCGCCGACGCGAGCAGCACGGGGGGAAGGATTTTCTTCAGTGGCAATTTCTCGGAAAAGAACATCACAAAGCCGCCGAGCGTCATAAGAGCGAAGCCCATCAGTTGCGTGTTGCTCATTTCGTTCTTCAGCAGCAGCAATGCGAACAACGCCGTGGCGACGGGAGAGAAGCCGCCCATGATGGCGAGCGTGTCCGACGCCTCGCCACGCTTCAAAGCAGCGTAATAGAAGTAGCTCGCAACAAGGTCCAGTGCGCC
>DATNBB010000168.1:0-7156 GCA_035607335.1 Binatia bacterium
TTCAGCTTCCTCAAAGATACGCGCGGCATGATCTCCTGGACCGCCCGCGACCTCGCCGAAACTCTCAGCGTGACGCTCGCAGAAGCGAACATCGCGCTACCTATCCTCGAAATGCAGGGTTATGTAAAACGAAGCGGCAAAGACGAATGGCTCACAACGATAGAAGGCGAGAGCGTCTCCGGTTCGGTCACGCCGCGCTATAAGAGGGAAGCCGTAGAAGACGCACTCAAATCGTTACGCGCCCGAATCCGCGAACTAAACGCCGATCGTAACTCCGACGTGAAAGTAATCCGAGCCGTCGCCTACGGAGACTTTCTCTTAGGCCGCCCAAGAGTCCAGGCCGCGGATGTAGGCATCGAACTCATTGGCCACAACAGCCCGGACGCCAAGCACGAATCCCCAATTCTCTCCACCCTGCGCGCCAAATCCCCCATGCTTCACCTACGTCGTTTCCAAGCATGGATGTCCGCCCGCACCCACCGCGCCCTTTTCAAGGCTCAATCCACGGGAGCTCGGCGACGCCTCAAACTGTGACTTTGGTTTCTAATCGACGGAATAGGCGCTAACTACATAACCTAATCGCAAAATTGGAGTATAAATAAGGCCGCCAAGCGGCCAGTGAGTCAGGCGGACCGCTTGCGAGGTTCAAAAAACCGAAATTGACGGAGGGCTCTGTGAAACTGTTGAAGGCAGCGGCTTTGTGTGTAGCAATCGTTGCATCTGTTGGCATCGCGTTCGCTCAGGCGCCCAACGCGGCGCCTCCACCGGCTGCTGCTAACGCGCCGCAGGCGGCACGCGGTCGCGGCCCAGCGCCCCCAGCCAGTGCCGCGGACATGATCGCGCCCACAATTCCGCTATGGGAGAACGGCGCCCCCGGTGCCATGGGCGACACCGATGCGGACAAGCCGACGCTAACAATCTTTCGCGCCCCCGGCCGCGGCCCTCACTCAGGCGTGATCATCGCCCCGGGCGGCGGCTACGCGCATCTCGCGATGACTTACGAAGGCCGCGACATCGCGACGTGGCTCAACAACGTAGGGATCACGGCATTCGTCCTGCGATACCGCCTGTCGCCCTATCATTACCCGATCGAATTGCAAGATGCGCAACGCGCCATCCGCCTCGTTCGCTCGCGCGCCTCGGAATTTGGCATCGATCCAACGCACCTTGGCATGATGGGATTTTCGGCCGGTGGCCATCTCACGGCGACCGCCGGAACGCATTTTGACACCGGAAATCCTGACGCTTCGGACCCCATCGACCGCGAAAGCTGTCGCCCCGATTTTTTGATCCTTGCCTATCCCGTGATTTCATTTCAGGCGAGCACTTTGGGTACGCCGGATGTCCTCCGCGCCAATGGTAGCTCCGGCCGCAGCCTTCTCGGCGATAATCCCGACCCGAAATTACTGGATGAGCTTTCCGACGAACTGCAAGTAACGCCGCAAACGCCGCCCACATTTATCTACCACTTCACAACGGACCGCACCGTCCCCGTAACAAGCAGCGTGGCCTTTTACCTCGCGCTACACAAGGCTGGTGTGCCGGTAGAGATGCACATTTTCGAAGAAGGAGCCCACGGTGGGGGACTAGCCATGGGAGATCCCGGCCGAGGTACTTGGTCGATGCTCCTGGAAAATTGGCTGCGCGAGCGCGGAATCATAGGCACGCCAGCGAAATGAAACTTATCTGGTTCGTTCGGGGCAGCAGCGGCCAGGCGGAATGGGGTTGCCATGTGGGCACGTCTTCGGGTGATTCAGGAACGTGCAGATTTTTTGATCCAGCTCAGGACTGATGATGTGCTCGAATTTGCAGGCATGTGAATCCGCCTCTGAATCGGCCACCGAAAACGTGTCGGTGAGCAAGCGTTCAGCAAGCCTCCGCCGCCGCACGATATCGCGTGCGCGGTTTTCGCCCTGCTTCGTGAGCGCTACTTCCTGATTCGTGACCTGAAGGAGTCCCAACTCTTTAAGCCTTTTGATGACAGTTGCCGCGTCTTTCACGTCCGACTGGCGCATGCGGTCCAGTTCTGGCGTGACGCCCTCTTCGCCAAAAATATAGACCTGCTCGAGCAGATGATCGTGCTGCGCCTCGTCCTCCGCGGAAACGCTGATCTGCGCCAGACGACCATGCGCGAGATCGATGCGGCGGTCTGCAAGCTGGCCGAGCGCATTGGAGTGAGTGACCATGAGAATTGTGTGGCCCTCTTCGTGCAGCTCGCGCAGCAGTTTCACCACCGTCTGCTCATTTGCCTCATCAAGATTGCCGGTCGGTTCATCCGCGAGGATAAGCTTCGGTTGATTAATCAAAGCACGCGCGACAGCAACGCGCTGCTGCTCGCCACCGGAGAGTTCGGAAGGCAAGTGTAAGGCACGGTCGCCGAGACCGACCCGTTGGAGCGCTCGCAGTGCTTCGGATTCATCTGTAGTGCTGTGAAAATATTGCGCGAGCATCACGTTTTCGAGTGCCGTTAGATACGGGACGAGGTGAAATTGCTGGAAGATAAATCCGACTTTTTCCGCGCGAAAGCGCGTGAGGCCGCCTTCATCCAGTCGTGCCACGTCCGTCCCATCGACAATCGCACGCCCCGCAGTCGGCGAATCGAGGCCGCCAAGAATATTGATCAGCGTCGTCTTTCCAGAGCCCGACGGACCCATGATCGCAATCCATTCGCCTTCCTCAACGGTGAACGACACGCCGTCGAGCGCGCGCACGTTGCCAAACTCTTTGCGCAGGTCTTGGATTTGAACGACCGATGCCATCTTATGTGTTCGAAAAAGAACCCTTACGAATGAAAATCATTCACCGCGCAGAATAACGGCGGGTTTGACTCCGCCCAGCATACGCAACGGTAGTCCGCCCGCCAGCGCCGCCGCAATCATCATTCCCACTGTGAGTGGTACTGCATCCCACCGAAGCGAAATCGTCGTGCCGAAAACATGTTCACCCATCCAACGCGAAAGCAATATCCCTAGCAGGCATCCTGCCGCGCCGCCCGCCGCTCCCAAGACTCCTACTTCGGTAAGAAATAATGCCAGAATACGCGAGATCGAGCCGCCGAGCGCCTTCATCAATCCCACATCGGCACGCCGCTCCATCGCCAGCGCCGCCATCGTCGCGAGCACGCATAGCGCCGTGAGCACGAGAATCAACCCTACCATCGCCGCAATGAGCAATCGGATACGCCCGAGCAGCGCTCCTTCGCCCGCCGCAACGTCGCGAATCGGATGCACATCGTCATTGGGCAACTCAGCGCCGAGCCGCGTTGCATACTGCTGAATCTCATCCGGCGTGCCGCGTACATTGAGTTGCACAAGCGCGATCTGGCCCACTTGATCCGTCAGTTGTTGCGCTGTCTTTTCGTCCATGAAAATCTGATTGTCTTCGCTGCCGCCTGAATCCGCCACTCCTGTGACATTTAAATGCGCTACCCGGCCGTCATAACTTACGTCTAGTGTTTTTCCAGCCAAGACATTCAATTGCTGCGCCACATTGCGCCCGACGATGCAAAGCGATTCATTGCCGCGCGTTTCAATCCACTTGCCCGTGACTTGCCACGCGGGATTTAGCGCTCGTAACTGATCCAGCCATGTGCCCGCCACCATCACAGGAGTTTTTCCTACGTTTGCCACAAAATACAGAAAAGGCGCCGCCGCTTCCAATTCGCCGGTACGGTTGCGATCCACTGCCGCCAGCGCGGCATCTTCATCGATCAACGACGGTGAATCCAACACGCCGTCCGTTGCGCTCGCGGCAGGACGCGACTGTTGAGCAGGCGCGATCATCACGTTCGCGCCGAGCACGCGAAACTCCTGCGTCAGCTTGCGTTCGATGTCGAATTGCAGGTTGAGCAATGCCGAAATCACCGCAGCACCGCTGATCACGGCGACGAGCGCCACCGTCAGCCGACCGCGATTGCCGACGATCATTTTCCAGAGCAGCCGCCGGAACATCATTCGCCTCGCAGAATCGGTGCGGGCCGGAAATGAGCGGCACGTCGCAGCGGAACCATGCTCCCCGCAATCGCTACGATTGCAGCAAGCGCCAGCACCACCGGCAGCACCACAAGTCGCGCCGGCGCGGGCGATCCGAACACGCTGACACCCAACTCTCGTGCGATGATCAAGCCCAGTCCAAAGCCGATGCTCCCACCGGCGATCGCCAGCAGTAGCTGCTCAACTAAAAAAATGCTCGTCACGACGAAATTCGTGGCGCCGATCGCCTTCATAATGCCGATCTCGGCGCGACGCTCGATCACAGTCGTTGCCGACGTTGCCGCAACCGCGAGCCCCGCCGCAATCAGGGCGGCAATGGTCACAATCCAGAGCAGGGAACTGATTCGTGACAAGACGCGCCCTTCAGTTTCTGCAACTTTCCGAATTGCGCGCACACTCGTGCCTGGAATAACGTTTTCAATCTGATAGCTGATGGAGGAAATGTACGGCGAGCAGTACCACTTGTCGTATTCTTCGCCGGTCATAGTCTTGGGATCACGCATCGCGAGCGCATCGGCGGGTTTTGTCCATGCACTGAGAAGCAACTGCCTGTATTCGCCAGGATGGCCCGCGATCCCTTGCGCAATCGTCAGCGGCACCAGAATCGCACCGTCTTCCGCGCCGCCCGTAGTAACAATCCCGGTGATCATAAGCGACTCGGTTGACTGGGCGCTCGCCGCTTTCGCCACCTGAATCGTCTTGCCAATCGCGAAATCGGCGGGATCGCTCGCCGCAAGCGACGCGCCGACGACCGCCTCGCCCGAGCCATCGCCGAACCAACGCCCCTGAATCTTCCACGAGGACTGCGTCGCGCTGAGGCCAGTCTTGAACGTCGTCCCATCCGGCACGGACACATCGTGCTGGTACCACGTGCCGATCAATGTCTCATTTTTGCCGTCGATCGCGGCAGGAACATCTAAAAACGGCGCAAAGCCCAGAATATTGTTCCGCCAGAAAATCATCTTCAGCTTGCCCAGATCGGCCTCTTTCAGATACGAACCTTCGTCAACAGGCCGGTAATCCACGCCGCCAACTTCGAGCGGCAAAGTATCCGCTTTTGGCGTCACAACGAGATTCGCACCCAGTGCCTGGAACTCGCGTGCCAGCCGATCTTCCGCTTCAAGCGCCACCGTGAGTGTCGACGTGGCCACGGCCATCCCGACCATCAAGGCGGCCGCTGTCAGTATTTTTCGTCGTGGATTTTTTACAAAGGACTCGCGAACAAGCCGTGCAAACATTGCTTCAGGAGTGAATCAACTTCGCCGAACCGGCTAGGTCCGACAGGTTGACGATCACCGTTTCCCCCTCTACACGCGATTTTACCGGAATCGGATTGCAGCCGCCTTTTTGCCCTATCGAAGGGATGTAGATCACCGCGCCGCAATTCCGGCAAATCACATTTTGTCCTTCCTGTTTATATCCCTTCGAGCCGCAAATTTCGCAGGCATCCAGCGCAGTCACATATTGTCCGGTTGCCTCGTGAACGACCATGAAGCGCACTGTCGTGTTGCCGATGTCGGCGCTGTAAAAATGCAGAGTGGAATCCGCCAATTGCGCTACTGGGATCTGCACCTCTCCATTTTGCGCCGCTACCGCAGCCGCCGGCGAAGGCTCATTCATTGCTTGTGCGTAAACGAACTCCGCACCGAGCATCAGCACGATCGCTACATAGAGTGCCGCAGCAAGTAAGCTCCACCGGCGCTGCCGTTTGAACTCATACTCTCTCAGACGTTTCTCGGCCGCGTTTTGAGTCGCATCGTCCTTCGGCTTCTTTGAGGACTGCCACTCGCGAAACACTGCAAGGGCGGCTGCGCCCAAGATGACGGCAAAGAAGAAAAATTCGTTCGCTACGATCGGTCCGATCGTTGCCATCTCCAACTTGCCCGACCAGATCCATTCCGCCTCGCTCAATTCATGTATACCGGTGAGCGCCAGTTGGAATGCCACTACGACCAGGATCACGCTCGTGACCGTGAAAAAACGATGCAATGGAATTTTGAGCGTTCCCTGGAAGAAGAAGATGCCGACGGCCACGGCAATCGCGATCCCGATGCCCGTGCCGATCCAAACCAGAACGCCCTGGCTCGAAATTTCCACGGCGCGCAGAATCAAGACGAGTTCCGCGCCTTCGCGCACCACCATCATGAAGACAAATGCGGCAACGCCCCATCCCGCCGCGCGTGTCGATTTCTGCGCATACGCTTCGATCCGTTGCTCGATCTCTTTCCGTAGCGACCGCGCCACGTGGTTCATCCAGATAATCATCGTCACCACGAGCGCCGAGGCGACGAGCATCATCAAGCCTTCAAATCCGTCTTCGCTGATGTTGAGGGACTGGAGCGCAACCGCCAGGCCAATGCTCGTCAGGCAGGCCAGCGAGACGCCCGTCCAGACATAGCCTTTCAGAGCGCGCCTGCCCGTTCTATTTAGGTAAACCAGAACAATCCCGACAACGAGAGCGGCCTCTACGCCTTCCCGAAGTGCTACTAAGATGGCTGATATCAATGGGTTGCCAGTTGAAACGATTTTACAACTATCCAGTCTAGTGCGACACTGTGCCAAAATCAATCCGGCAGGTGTCACACTTTTGCAAGCGAGCCAAGCATCACGCCGGAGAGAACCGGGAGGGCAGGATGGCGTCACTCGATGGATGGGATAATTTCTACGTAATCGTCGGCTCCTCCGCTGGCGCGCTTATCGGATTGCAGTTCGTGGTTATAACCCTCATCGCGGACCTTCCGATCCATGACGGCGCGGCGCAGGCGTCAAGCGCATTTGCCACTCCAACTGTTCTTCATTTTGGTGCTGTCCTCCTGGTGTCAGCTTTAATGAGCATTCCCTGGAGCGGGATCGGTCCCCCCTCGGCTTTGTGGGGCGCTCTGGGAGTCTGCGGAGTCGTGTACCAGATCGTTGTGCTTCGAAGGATGCGAAAGCAGAACGCATATAAACCCGTGTTTGAAGACTGGCTTTTTCATTTCATCCTCCCTTTCGTGGCTTACGTCGTTCTGGCCGCATCGGCAGTTGTCGCGCATACGCATGCCCGCGACGCCTTGCTTGGCGTCGGAACAGCGACCCTCCTTCTGCTCTTTGTCGGGATTCACAATGCCTGGGACGCGGTCACTTACCACGTTTTTTCCCGGAGAGCGCGAAAACTCGAAGACGCG
>DATNBB010000170.1:0-29123 GCA_035607335.1 Binatia bacterium
GCTGTTGCTTCTGGGATTCGCCGGAACATACTACTTTGCGCCTGACCTCAAACAACGCAAATGGTACTGGATCACGCCGGGCTCCGTACTCGCCGTTTTCTTATTGATGCTGATCTCGCTAGGCCTGCGCGTGTATCTCCACCTCGCAGGCAACTACACAGCGACGTACGGAGCTTTGGGCGGCGTCATCGTACTCTTACTCTGCTTCTATTTGGGCGGCGTGGCCGTCTTAGTGGGCGGAGTGTTGAACGGCACCATCGAACAGGCCAGGCGCTGTTGAACCGGCGCATCAGCGCAACGCTTTCGTTTCCAGCGAACGGGCCCTAATCCTTCTGGTTTACCCTTTCAGGAATTCCGCATCGATCGAAATCTGCACCTCGTCGCCCACGAGCACGCCACCGGTCTCGAGCGCCGCGTTCCACACCAACCCGAAATCTTTTCGGTTGATCTTCGTAGTCGCTTCGAGTCCGATGCGCGTATTGCCCCATGGATCCTTCGAAGGCGCCGTCACGCTTTCCACGGTAAGCACCACCGGTCGCGTCACTCCATGAATCGTCAGGTCGCCCGCAACCGAGTACTCATCTTCGCCCTTCTTCGTAATTTTCGTCGAGGCAAATGTCAGCGTCGGAAATTTCTCCGTATCCAGAAAATCCGCGCTTTTCAGGTGCGCATCGCGCTGCGGCTCGCGCGTGTTGATGCTCCCTGCCTGAATCGATGCCTGAACCTTGGACTTCGTGTAATCCGCCTCATCCAATTCGAGTGTTCCGTTTATGCCGGTGAATTCCCCCTTCACATTCGAAATCATCATGTGCCGCACTTTGAATTGCGCGTGCGAATGTGCAGGGTCCATCTTCCACGTCGAAGTTCCCGCTCCAGCTTGTGCAGCAGTGCTCATAGTCAGCTCCCTAAAGAGATCTCAACCAAACTTCAACCAGCCATGCGATAAAGATGTCGCAAAAGCCACAGTCGATTCAAGGAAATATGTGTTTTCGTAGAATCGGTAGTAATCAGGTAAACTGCGGCCATGAAATCTATATCCGTGCTGGCCGCCGCAACCCTACTCTTTTCAGTCGTAGTGGCTTCTGACGTCGCCCAAACTCCGGCATCCAATGCGGCCGAAAATGCCACTACGCGCCTGCGCACTTTCTTCGCGGCCGACTGGAAATATTGGGTTGGCCAATATCCGGAAAACGCTACTGCCTTCGGCTACGCGGGCGACAATAATCGCTGGACGGACTATTCTCCCGAAGCGATCGCCAGTCGAAATCAGCACCTGCACCAAAGTCTCGCGGAATTGGAAGCGATCCCCCACAATGCACTACCGGTCTCTGAACAATTAAATTACGACCTCTATCGCGAGCAGCTACAACTCACAATTGAAGGACTCAAGTATCACGGCGATGCGTTCCCGCTTCAGACAGAATTTCCAACAAATCTCTACACACCACTGAATCAAATGGGCGGAGTTCAGCAATATATCCCGGACGTCATCGCCCAAATGTCCATGGACAAGGCCTCCGATTACCGCGACCTGATCGCGCGCCTCAACGGCATCCCCATACTAATCGACCAGAATATCGCGCTTATGAAAATCGGTATGGCGCAAGGATGGACGCCGCCCAAAATTACGATGCGCGACGTCCCGAAGCAAGCCGAGTCACAAATCGTCTCCGACCCGATAGCCAGCCCGCTGCTCGCGGCATTCAAGAACTTTCCCTCGACCATCCCGGCCGCCGAGCGCCAACAACTCACAGATCAGGCCAAAACCGCATACACGCAAAAAGTCGCTCCGGCGTTCACGCGCCTCCGCGACTTTCTCGCGAACACCTACATTCCCGCCTGCCGCGACACCGTTTCAGCCGCCGCTCTTCCCGACGGCGCGGACTACTACAAATATCTTGTCCATTGGGAAACCACTACAGCCATGACGCCCGAAGAAATCCACCAAACGGGCCTCGATCAGGTAAAACAAATCCGCGCCGAGATGAACAACTTGATCGATCAGACCGGCTTTCAAGGCACGTTCGCCGATTTCCAAAAATTTGTGAACACGGACAAACGCTTCGTCTACCCGAGTGCGGACGACATGCTCCTGCACTATCGAGCCATCGCCAAAGAAGTCGATCCGCAGCTCGCGCATCTTTTCGGCCTTCTCCCGCGCCTTCCCTATGGCGTGAAGGAAGTGCCCGCCGCATCCGCGCCGTCCCAGACTACGGCTTACTACGAGCCCGGCTCGCCGATCTCAGGGCGCCCCGGCTATCTCTTCGTGAACACTTACGATCTTCCCTCGCGCCCGACGTGGGCCGTCGAAGACCTCGTCCTCCACGAAAGCGTGCCCGGCCACCACCTCCAGATTTCGATCGCGCAAGAGATGCCGGACATGCCCGAGTTTCGCAAGCAACTTGGCTACACGGCTTTCGTGGAGGGTTGGGCCCTCTATGCCGAAACTTTGGGTCCCGAAATGGGGTTCTATTCCGACCCGTATTCAAAGTTCGGTTATCTAAGCGCGCAAATGTGGCGAGCCGTGCGTCTCGTGGTCGACACAGGAATTCACTCCGAAGGCTGGACGCGCGATCAGGCCATCAGATATTTCGAGGAAAACACCGGCCAGCCACATCTGAATTCAGTTGTGGAAGTGGACCGATATATCGTCTGGCCCGGCCAGGCTCTCGGATACAAAATCGGTCAACTGAAAATTCAGGAGCTCCGCCGCGAGGCCGAGCAAAAACTCGGCCCGAAATTCGATATTCGCAAATTCCATGACGCCGTTCTGGACCAAGGCGCCCTCCCACTCGATATTTTGCAGAAGCAAGTGAATGCCTGGATCGCTTCGCAAAACGCAAATCCCGCGCCTCACTAGCCGTAGCTAAAAATCAGCGGGGTTCGCCGGATTAGGCGAGTGTCGTGCCCCTGTAGCGGCCGATTCGCATTTTAGTCTTTCCGGCAGGGCCCTGTATCACGCAGGGGTCGAATACGCAGCTTCTTCGCCGGCCAGCACAGAGGCCGCCCATTCCATGGAGCGAACGTACAAATCTGAAACAGATTCCTGGGGAATCGCCATCTGGCGCGTAGCCTCCTGAAATTGCGGCCACTCCGCTCTCTCGTAGCGCAGCGCAACATCATAGATGCCGCGTAATACATTCTCTTCACCGAGCAGAGCGCCCCGAATTTCCGAGCGAATCGGAATCTCCTTCAACACGTCCTCCATCTTCATGTCCAGAATCGCGTCAATGGCCGAGAGCAGCCCCATCAGGAAAAGATCGTTTGCAGCGGATTCCTGACGCGCAAGTGGCGCCAGCAACTCGCAAAACCGTGCGCGCATCAAAGGCAGCATCAGCAGTTCCTGCGGCTTGTCCTCTCCCATGCACGCAATCGCCACGAGCGAAACCCAGCGCCGGATTCCTCGCTCTCCAAGCAACATCAGAGCGTGCGGAATGGATCGCACTTCCGTCACCAGGAAGAATACTGGCGAATTCAAATAGCGCAGTAATCTGTAGCTGAGCGATGCCTCTGCTTTGACGCACTCGGTAATTTCGTTTTGATCCAGCTCGCTACGGTTCGCCGCTTGCAGCACTCTCAGATAATTCAGCTTATAGGCGGGCACGTCATGCCGCGTGAGAATCTCCGGTCGGCTGAAAAAGTAGCCCTGAAACAGCGAATAGCCGTACTCTCGAGCTCGCTCGAAATCGGCATAGGTCTCCACTTTTTCGGCAAGCATGCGAATATTGCGGCGCGTGTATTCGCGGCAGAATCGAGCCTGCAATTGAGACGGCGCCTTGAGGAAATCCACCTTGATGCAATCGGCCAAGTCAACGAGCTGGCCCCATTCAGCGGCATCCACGAAATCGTCAAGCGCGATTTCATAGCCGGATTTCTTCAGGCGCTGGCAGGCCGCCACCACTTCAGCGTCAGGCGCTGTGTTCTCCAATATCTCGATCACAACGCGATCCTTCGGCAAAAGCATCGCGTAATCTCGCACGAGAAACTCGCGCGAGCAATTAACAAATGCGCGGCGTCCGGCCGTCAGCCTCTCAATGCCGAAGAGAAAGAGATTGTCCGCTGTAGAACTGCACGCAAGGTCCAGACTTAAGCCGGGGAAGAAGTTGGCGGGGCTGGAGCGGAACAGCAATTCGTAGCCGTATACGATGCGGTGCGAGTCCAAGACAGGCTGCCGAGCGATAAATTTGTCCATGTTCCCTTCCCGTCGAGGGTGAACCTCGACTTACAGAGCGTCACTCAACCTTTACAAAATGACGCCGTCAAATCGTGCCGCTTTGGCACGCTCTGTTGTGGAAGGGGAAAGGTTCAGTTCAGCTCGGGCTGGACATCGAAGCCAGGAACTCGGCATTCGTCTTAGTCTTAGAGAGGCGGCCCAGGAGCAACTCCATCGCCTCGACAGTCGAGAGAGGGCTTAACACCTTGCGCAGCACCCAAATACGATTCAATTCGTCGGGCGGAAGCAGCAGCTCGTCTTTACGAGTGCCCGAGCGGTTAATATCGATTGTTGGGAACACACGCTTATCGACAAGCCGGCGATCCAGATTGATTTCCATATTGCCGGTGCCCTTGAACTCTTCGAAAATCACGTCGTCCATGCGGCTGCCGGTATCGATTAAAGCCGTGGCCATAATCGTCAGCGATCCGCCCTCTTCGATATTGCGGGCAGCGGCAAAGAAGCGGCGCGGACGCTGCAAGGCGTTCGCATCGATACCGCCGGAAAGCACTTTGCCTGAAGGCGGTGTCACGGCGTTATAGGCGCGGCCCAGACGCGTCAGCGAATCGAGCAGAATCACCACGTCGCGCTTGTGCTCCACCAGGCGCTTGGCCTTCTCGAGGACCATTTCCGCCACCTGAATATGACGCTGCGGCGGCTCATCGAATGTCGAGCTGATCACTTCGCCCTTCACAGTGCGCTGCATGTCCGTCACTTCTTCCGGGCGCTCATCGATCAGCAGCACGATCAGGTTGATCTCAGGGTGATTCGTCGTAATCGAGTTCGCCAGGGATTGCAGCATCATGGTCTTGCCGGTGCGCGGCGGAGCGACAATAAGCCCACGCTGCCCTTTTCCGATCGGGCAGAGCATGTCCAACACGCGGCCTGTCAAATTTTCCTTGGTCGTCTCCAGGCGGATGCGTCCCTGAGGATAAAGCGGCGTCAGGTTATCGAAGAAAATCTTATTTCGAGTGACCTCTGGGTCCTCGAAATTGACTGCCTCGACCTTAATCAGCGCGAAATAGCGCTCGCCGTCTTTCGGCGGCCTCACTTGGCCGGACACGGTATCGCCCGTGCGTAGGTCGAATTTGCGGATTTGCGAGGGCGACACGTAGATATCATCCGGCCCTGGCAGATAGTTGTACTCCGGCGCGCGCAAGAAGCCGAATCCATCGGGCAGGCATTCGAGCACGCCTTCCGAGAAGATCAGCCCGTTCTTCTCCGTCTGCGCACGCAGGATCTGAAAGATCAGCTCCTGCTTTCGCATACCCGAGGAGCCGGGAATATTCAGCTCCTTGGCGATCTTCGCCAGGTCGGTGATGTTCTTATCCTTCAGTTCCGCAAGGCTGATGCTCACTGCGCTTTTTCCTTCTTTTACTTGTGTGTTCATTTTTTTATACCGATTTATGCCCGCTCCTGCGGGCTTATCTCACTTCTGCCCTGCGGGCATCCTTAACTTGTCCGCTCGCGCGGACCTTTGGAAAATACTTTTTTCAGGCTCCAAAACGGGATAGCTTACAGACTTTCCTCACACTCCGGTCGCGGGCCAAACCGTCTGACGTAATGTGGAGAGACCGAAGAGTGTTAGTTGGTCAATTCGTTGTCCTGCGCGACATCCGACCCAAACTTCGTTTCGACTTCAACCGGGGCATCCCCAGCAACTGGTAGCGGGCGCTCAAGCGCAAACTGCAGGACTTCGTCCATCGATTCCACGAGATGGATGGACATCTGGGCCTGTATTTCCGGCGGGATGTCCGCCAAGTCCTTCTCATTGTCCTTCGGAAGAATGATGTTGTGCAAGCCGAGTCTGTGCGCCGCCAGCAGCTTTTCCTTGACGCCGCCGATAGGCAACACCTTACCTCGAAGGGTTATTTCACCCGTCATGGCAATGTCACAGCGGACTGGAACCCGAGTCAGCGCACTCACGATCGATGTACAAATCGTAATCCCTGCCGAGGGACCATCCTTGGGAATTGCGCCTTCCGGCACGTGTACGTGGATATCGATATGGCGATAGAAATCTTTCGGGAGGCCAAAAAGATGGCTGCGCGAGCGAACATAGCTCATTCCAGCGTGAGCCGATTCCTGCATCACGTCGCCCAACTTGCCGGTCGACGTCAGCTTGCCACGCCCTTGCATCAAGGCGGCTTCCGTCACCAACACCTGTCCGCCGACTTCCGTCCACGCAAGACCCGTAGTAAGCCCGATTTCGTTCTTTTTCTCGGCGAAAAAGTCGCGATATTTGATGATTCCGAGATAATCGTTCACGTTTGCCGGCGTAATTTCCACTCCGACGCCTTTGACGTCGCCCTTGCTCTCCGAAACCACTCTACGCGCAATCTTGCGGCAGATATTCGCCACTTCGCGGTCCAAATTCCGAACGCCCGCTTCATGAGTGTAATGCCGGATGATGTGCATCAGGGCCGCATCTGTAACCTGCAAATTCTCTTTCGTCAGCCCGTTGGCTTCCAATTGCCGCGGCACGAGGAACCGCTGCGCGATCTGATGCTTCTCCTGTTCCGTGTAACCCGGGATGCGCAGTACTTCCATGCGATCCTGCAAAGGCTGCGGAATCGTGTGCAGCACGTTCGCCGTGCAGATAAACATCACCTTGGAAAGATCGTATTCCACGTCCAGATAATGATCCGTGAAGGCATGGTTCAGCTCCGGATCGAGCACTTCCATCAGCGCCGCCGACGGATCGCCCCGGAAATCCATCGACATTTTGTCCACTTCGTCCAGTACAAACACGGGATTCGTCGTGCCGGCCTTGCGCATCATTTGAATAATCTGGCCCGGCAGCGCGCCGATGTAGGTCCGCCGATGACCGCGAATCTCCGCTTCATCGCGCACCCCGCCCAGCGAAACGCGCACGAATTTCCGCCCCGTCGCGCGGCCAATGGACATCGCAAGCGATGTCTTCCCCACGCCCGGAGGTCCGAGCAGGCAGAGGATGGAGCCTTTCGGATTCTTCACAAGCTGCCGAACGGCAAGGTATTCGAGAATGCGGTCCTTGATCTTCTCAAGCCCATAGTGATCCTCGGAAAGGATCTCTTCGGCTTTTTTGATGTCCCGAATCTCTTTCGAGCGCTTCTTCCACGGCACTGCGAGGAGCCAATCGAGGTAATTCCTCGAAACGGTCGATTCCGCGGACATCGGCGGCATCATCTCCAGCCGCTTCAGCTCCTGCATCGCCTTTTCCTGAGGACCTTCAGGCATGCCGGAGGTTTCGATCTTTTTTTTCAACTGCTCGATCTCGCTCGCTTCGCCGCGCCCAAGTTCCTTCTGGATCGCCTTCAACTTTTCGTTGAGGTAATACTCTTTCTGCGCGCGCTCCATTTGCCGCTTCACGCGGGTATTGATCGAGCGATCGACGTTGAGCTTTTCAATTTCCGCGTCGAGAATATCGGCAATGCGCTGCAAACGCTCCGGCGGATCGAAGATTTCGAGCAACTCCTGCTTCTCTTCCACCGGAATCTGCAAATTCGCGGCAATCGCATCGGACAGTTTTCCTGGATCGTCCACGCGAACCGCGGCAATCATCGTGTCGTAATTTAGCGTCTGGGAAAGCTTTACGTATTGCTCGAAAAGGCTCGTCACGCGGTTCTGCGCCTGGCCTAGCTGCTCGGAAGACTCAACCCGGGCGGGCGACAACCGAACAGAGGCGCGGAAAAATCCCTCTTCGCTCGACACTGATACGATTCGCGCGCGCTCGGTTCCCTCCACCAGCACGCGAATATTGCCGTCCGGCAGCTTTACGCTCTGCACGATATTGGCAAGCGTTCCAACCTGATAGATCTCTTCCGGCTTCGGATCGTCCACCGAAGCATCATGTTGCGTAACGAGGAAAATCTTCTTATCGCCAGACAGCGCTTCTTCCAGCGCGCGCACCGAAGCTTCGCGGCCCACGATGAATGGGTGCATCATCTCCGGGAAGATGACCATGTCCCTCACCGGCATCATCGGGACCTTCTTAATTTCGAGCTTTTCCCTGCCTAACATTCGTATGTATTCCTAAACGCGAGAAGAAATAGGAGCTTAATCTGTTTGATGCAAATTCCAGAAAATACGCTTCAGCGTAAAAGCGCCTGTCGGGAAATCATCCAGCCTTCTCAAGCAAACTCCAGTTAATCTCACGGCCCTTCACCATGTCCGCGGTCACAACGAAATCACGCAGCTTTCGTTGGGCGGGCAGGTTGTACATCATTTCGAGCATCAGGTCTTCCAGGATCATTCGCAGGCCGCGCGCGCCTACTTTGCGCTGCAGGGCCAGATCGGCAACCGTCTCGAGAGCGTCGTCGGTGAATCGCAGGCGTACGTTTTCAAATTCAAAGAGTCTCTGATATTGACGCACCAGAGCATTCTTCGGTTCCGTAAGAATCCTAACCAGTGCTGTGCGGTCCAGATCGTTCAGCACGCCCATCACAGGTAACCTGCCCACAAATTCCGGGATTAGCCCGTACCGAATCAGGTCGGTCGGTTGCGCCTGCTCCAGCATTTCAATATTGCGCCGCGTAGACGTTGTTGGCTGCACGTCCGCATGGAAACCCATCGCCTTCTGGCCGATGCGCCGCTCGATAATCTTTTCCAGGCCTACGAATGCCCCGCCGCAAATAAAGAGAATGTTCGTGGTATCTACGGCTGTAAATTCCTGATGTGGATGCTTGCGGCCGCCCTGCGGAGGAACGTTCGCAACAGTGCCTTCGAGGATCTTAAGCAGCGCCTGCTGCACACCTTCGCCTGAGACATCGCGGGTAATCGAAGGGTTTTCGTCTTTTTTTGAAATTTTATCGATTTCGTCTATATATATGATGCCCTGTTGAGCTTTTTGGACGTCCCCATCCGCCGCCTGCAGCAGCTTCAGGATGATATTCTCCACGTCCTCGCCAACGTAACCCGCTTCGGTCAGTGTGGTCGCGTCCACAATCGCAAACGGCACATCCAGCATGCGCGAAAGCGTCTGCGCAAGCAGTGTCTTGCCCGTGCCCGTCGGCCCAATTAGCAAAATATTCGATTTCGCAAGCTCTACATCCCCAGGCTGGCGATTCAGGAAGACCCGTTTGTAGTGGTTGTAAACCGCAACTGCCAGCTTCTTCTTCGTCTTCTCCTGCCCGATCACATATCCATCGAGGAACGTCTTTATTTCGGGAGGCCTTGGCAGCCGCTTATTCGCTGGACTTGCCTGCTCGCGCTTCTCGTCTTCAAGAATCTGCTGGCAGACGCCTACGCACTCATTGCAAATATACGAGCGCGGGTATTCCGATGGAGAGCTGATGAGCTTCTCGACTTGCTCTTGCGTTTTATGACAGAACGAGCAGCGTAATGGCTCTTCTGGAGTGAACCGCTTCACCAGGAATGCCCCCTCTCGCCGAAATCGGTGGCGACCACGACGAAACTTTCCCCATTCTAGGACGGAAGAGTGTTGAAGGGAAACGTTTCTTCGCCTTCACTACTAACCCTTTGGAACCTGACTCCAAAACCTACCGATGCTTCGTGATGATTTCATCGACGATCCCATACGCCTTCGCCTGCTCGGCCGTCATGATGAAATCCCGTTCCACGTCGCGTTCGATCTTTTCCAGGGGCTGGCCCGTATGTCCCGCGAGCAGTTTGTTCAACGCCTCTCGCGTCCTTATGATTTCTTTCGCGTGAATGTCGATATCCGTCGCCTGGCCAGACAGGCCGGACATCCAGGGCTGGTGGATGAGAACTCGCGAATTTGGCAGCGCGTAACGCTTCTTCGGCGTACCCGAAGCCAGCAGCACTGCCGCAATCGACGCCGACTGCCCGATGCAATACGTCACCACGTCGGGCCGCACGAACTGCATCGTGTCGTAAATCGCCATGCCGGCCGAAATCGAGCCACCCGGCGAATTGATATAAACCGAAATATCCTTTTCCGGGTCTTCCGACGCAAGGAAAAGAAGCTGTGCGGTCACGAGATTTGCGACATGGTCGTCAATCGGCGTGCCGATGAAAATGATGTGATCTTTCAGCAGGCGCGAATAAATATCGTAAGCCCGCTCCCCTCGGTTGGTCTGTTCGACCACCATGGGAACTAACGTCGTTGCACGCGGAAACGCGTCATCGTGATGTGTCATTTGGAAGGTCTGTGCCCTGTGGGGGAACCCGCTCACGCGCTCTTTGCTTCTACTCGGGCGGAGCGGTAAAGAAAATCAATCGTTTTATCGCTTCGCAACTTCGATTTCATCCTATCGAGCGCCCCCTGCTTTGTCAAGCGAGCCCGCAACGCCGTTGCGGATTCTCCGCTATGTTCGGCTAAGTGCGCAATCTCTTTTTCAAGTTCTTCGTCGCTTGTTTCGATCTTTTCCTCGGTCGCG
Organism: Binatia bacterium; assembly: GCA_035607335.1. GTDB lineage: Bacteria > Acidobacteriota > Terriglobia > Acidiferrales > UBA7541 > Palsa-295. Next base: position 10,555 of record DATNBB010000170.1, read on the forward strand.
ATACGGTCCAGAATGATCTCCGCCTTCACGTCATCCACCGCGCGATCGCGTTGCCGCCGCCGCATCGCCACCCAATCCACGTTTACCGCTCGCGGATCGACGCCCTGCGCCGCTAAGGTCCTCACCGCGCGCTCCAGCCGCACGTCCATCTGCCCTTCCACAAGCGACTCCGGCACCGGGAACTCATTCCGCTTGATCAACGCCTCCAAAATCTTTTCACGCGCCTGCGCGGTTTGTCGTTGCTCTTTCGCAGCCTCAAGATCGGCCCGGATCTTGCTTCGCAATTCCTCGAGAGTCGCAATCCCGCCACCCTCGCCCGCCGCATCCTTCGCAAATTCATCATTCAATTCGGGCAGCTTCTTCTCTTTGATTCCCGCAACTTCAATCTTGTATGTGTACGTCTTGCCCTTCAAGCTCTCGTCCGGATAATCCTCCGGGTACGTCGCTTCAAACTGTTTCGTCTCGCCAACGGACGCACCGCGCAAATTCTCGCTGAAGCTTGCCAGCGTCTCCTCCGATCCGACGTGGCAGAGTATATTATCCGCCTCTACCGGATCGCCCCCACCATGCGGCGTTCCGTGCAGCTTGATCTGCGCGTAATCGCCGTCCTGAATGGCGCGCCCTTCGATCGGCACAAACGTCGAACCGCGCTCGCGCAATTCCTCAATCGTCTTGTCCACCTGCGCGTCATTCACATCCACCGCATCGATTTGCACTTCCAAATTCTTATAGTCTGCGAGCGTAAACTCTGGCAGCACCTCAAAGATGGCATGGAAACGCAGCGGCTCGCCCTCTTTGAACTCCACCTTATCGACCTGTGGATCGGTCACCGGAAGAATCTTCTTTTCGTCGAGCGCCTTCCTCAAATACTCAGGCACGAGCGACTGCACCACTTCGCCTTCAATGTCGCTCGCAAACCGCCGCCGCACCAAAGTCGCGGGCGCCTTGCCCGGACGAAATCCCGGAATGCGCGCCACACGCGCGATGTCCCGCGTAATCTTGTCAGCGGCTTTTTGTACATTGTCCGCCGGAATTTCCAGCTCGATCTCGCGCTTACAGGTAGCTTCCGTGGTTTCAGTCATGAAGTAGTCTCAGCTTTGTTTCCGTTCTTGGTTTTACTCTTTTGATCTTGCCTGTGTAGCGGCCCTGCCTTTGTAGCGGCCGACTAGCTTTTCAGTCGGGCGCTTTTGCCTTTATTATTTTGTAGCGCCGCCGTCCAGGGGGCACATTCGAAATTCCCTTGGTCGCTTCTGCCCGGCAGAGCGGACTCGCCGCTTAGCCGCGCATTCTCGCCTCTAACTTCTGATCTCTGATTTCTAATGTCTGATTTTCGATCTGCCTGTCACCTGTTCGGAATCCGAGAAGGAGGGCAGCCCACGCGGCCAGCAACAATCCCAACGCGTTTTTCAGTATAGGGAATCACTGTACTCGCGTCAACGCCGTCAAACGCTCTACTCAATTTCGAGTCGATACCCTTCTTTGGTCCATCATTCGTGTCGTAGAGCTGTAATGGGGTCGACGCGCGTAGCACGGCGGGCCGGAAGGTAGCTCGCGAGCAACGCAATGACTACGAGAACGGCTGTCGCGGCAGCGAACGTCAGCGGATCGGTGGACTTAATGCCGTAAACGTAGTCGCTCATTAGCCGACTCAATCCAAGCGCAGCAATCAGTCCAATCCCAACCCCAACCAGCGTCATACCCAGGCCTTCCCGCAAAACAAGCAGCTGCACCTCATGCGCATTGGCGCCCAGTGCCATGCGAATCGCCATTTCGTGTGTCCGTCGGCTCACCGTGTATGACATCACGCCAAAAATGCCGATTGCAGAAAGGGCCAGCGCAAGTCCGGCAAAAATCCACACGAGGAGCATAGGGAAGCGGATGGCACCGTACTCGTCCGAAACGATTTCATCGAGTGTTGCAACACGGTTGATCGGCTGTTCGGGATCGATCGACGAAACCGCATTCCGAATTGCCGGCATCACCGTGAGAGGCGGCACGGCGCTGCGCACCACCAGGGACACGGAAGGGGCGGGATGCTGCGCGAAGGGGACGTAAATATCGGAATTGGGCGTCCAAAGGCTGCCGTTACGCATATCCTTTACTACGCCGACGATTGCGAACGGTTGTGCCGCACCCAGTGTTTCACCGGAGTATTGCCGCGAAATGACTGTGAGATGACTGCCGATTGGATTTGAACGGGACCAATAGCGCCTGGCGACTGCCTCGCTGATAATGGCTACCGCCGGTGCCGTGACGGAATCGTTTGCAGAAAATTCACGGCCCGAACTTAGGGCTATTCCCATGGCGTGAAAATAATCGGGGGATACGTAGTTCAGGCCCGCGGCCGGCTCCTGGCCCGGCGTCGGGCGAGCCATGCCGTCCGGCAAAAAGAATACGCCCGTGTTGCCGACTACGCCCGCAGCCGTAACACCGGAAATGGTATGAATACGATCGAGCAGGTCGCGGTAGAAGAGCGTCTGTTGCGTTTCCGACGAATAGCGGTAGTGAGGTAACGAAATACTCATACGGATCGCGTTGCTCGGATTAAAGCCAAGGTCGACGTTCATCAGACCTACGAATGTGCGGATTAAGAGGCCCGCGCCCGCCAGCAAAACAAGCGCGAGCGCTACTTCTGATATGACGAGCGCGTTGCGCATACGCCCGCGGCCCGGCTCTGATGTTGCGCTTACTGCACCTTCCTTAAGCGAATCGTTGAAGTCGGATTTTGCAGCGGCGAGCGACGGTGCGAGACCAAAAAGAAGAGCGGTCCCGATTGTTGCTGCAATGCTGAAGCCCAGAACGCGCCAATCGATGTCGATGATTTTCGCATTCGGCAATGCAAGGTCGTAGCGATTCAAGACGACGGTAAGCACTCGGTCTCCCGCATATGCGATGAGTAGTCCCAGCACTCCGCCAAAAATGGCTAGCACAACGCTCTCGGTGAGAAGCTGCGTAATGAGCCGGCCGCGCGTGGCTCCAATGGCCATGCGTATCGCCACTTCGCGTTTTCGCCGTGCCGCTCGCGCGAGCAGCAGGTTCGCCACATTCGCGCAGGCGATCAGCAGCACAAAGATCGCTGCTCCAAGCATGATCAAAAGCGGCGTCCGCATGTGCCGGTAGTACGCAGCGTGCAGCGGTTCAACTTTGATGCCCCACCCTGCGTCGGCGTCGGGATATTGCTTCGCTAGATTGATGGCCAGTGCGTCCATCGCCGCTTGGGCGTGCGGGATGGTGATGCCGTCCTTCAAACGCGCCTGTGTCTGCAAGTCGCGCGTAGTTTTCCGCCCCTTCTCGCTTTGTTCTTCCGGCGTCAGCACCAGCGGCACGAATACGTCGATGTCTTGGTCCCATGTGAACCGGAACGTCGCGGGCATCACCCCAATGATCGTGTAGCGGCGCTCGTCGAGATCGATCGTCTTCCCGATAATCGCGGGATCCGATGCGTAACGTGTCCTCCAGAGGCCATTACCGATAATTGCGACCTGATCGCTGCCGGACTGCATTTCACTGCGGTTGAAGGACCGCCCCATCAATGGCTGAATACCGAACATAGGCAGGAGTTCATCGGATGCCTTGACACCGATGACGCTCTCGGGCCGGTCGGAGCCAGTGATGTTGAACCGCGATCCGCGGAAATATGCGACCTGCTGAAAAATCCCCGTGCTCTCAATATTGACAATGTTCGGCGCGGAAACGCCGACTTGCATATAGCCCTGGCCCAACTGATTTCGCCATTGCCCAAGACCGACGAGCTGTTCGGGATTTGGATACGGCAGCGGGCGCAACAGCACGGCATCCACAAGACTGAAGATTGCGCTATTCGCGCCGATACCGAGCCCCAGCGTCAGCACCGCCACGGCGAAAAATCCCGGACTCTTGCGCAACATGCGAATGGCATAACGAACATCTTGCAGGGTGCTCATAGGGGACCTCCACAGTGCGCCAAGTATAGTTCAATCAGCCGCCATCGGGTTCACTGTACCCATAACAGGGGCGATAGGGCTCTGGCCTGTCCGCAGGGAGATGGCCTACTGCCCTGCTGCGCTGCAATGCAAATGGCATCATTGACGGCGATCGCGCACCGTCGGACTTCAAAACCCTCAACCAACGCAACAGATCAAAGATAAATCTGCGGAAGATTGGGCTTAGAGCACGAGGTCAGATGACCCTCAATTCTCTCACGAAGGTAGTGCTATACTGACGGTGTCGCGTCCCTACGCCTTCGTTGCGCTCAGCCAAAACGGTGAGCCGGGCTCGCGAAATAACTCGCCCGTCCCGCTTCACCTGAAGTAGTCGCGTTCCAGCAATCGCATCTTAGCTGTGAGTATCGTCGGAACGACCATCCTTAGAGAAATGGAGGCTCACCAAATGGACCCACTGCTGAAGCAAGAAGTTGCAGAAGCCGGGCTTCGCCTTCGCCAGGCAATCGCACGCGTCGTCAACGAAACGCCGGAATGCTTTACCCATCGTAATGACAAATGGTCCTTCGAGTTCAGCAACCCGGCAAACGGAGAGAGTATTGTCGTCACATACGTGGGACCAACCATTGTCAACAAACCTTGTTGATAAGACCGGACAATCGCAGTTACAACCCGCGTTGCAGATTTTCGCAAGACGCGAATCGGCTGTAGTCACTTGTATTAAGTAGACTATGCATCCCAAAAGGTGAGATCATTGGTTCGCGTTTGTCACTCTTGTATTCCCTCTAGAATTCATAAAGGGCTGCAAGCCAACACTTGCGGCCCTTTTTCTTTTCAGAGGCAAAGTTTCACGGCTCCATGGAGGAGCAAAAACATGAGAGAACAAGGTACAGTCAAGTGGTTCAATGCCAGCAAAGGATTTGGTTTCATTCAGCGTCAGTCCGGCGAAGACGTTTTCGTTCACTTCTCCGCCATCCAGGGAGACGGCTATAAGTCGCTGAACGAAGGTCAGGCTGTGGAATTCGAAGTGACCAAAGGTCCAAAAGGCCTCCAGGCGTCCAACGTCACCGCTCTTTAGATTTGAACCGATCCTGCAAACCAAAAATCGATCCCTAGGAGGGGGCCAACCTGCGATGAGATTCGAAAAGCCGAAAAAATCGGGACGGCCGGACTTTGTTTCCGGGCGAATAGCGGAGCTTGAGCGGAGGATTTCGCTCGAAACCAATGAACGGCGCAAGAGCGAGCTTCAATCCGAACTCAATGAGTGGCGCGCCTCGTCGCAAGGAAGGCAGAAGGATGACCGACGGGGACGGAGATGAGCACAGGCATCTCCATGGAATACATGGGGTTCACGTCCACCACGCAGGCACGCGAGTATGCATTCCATGTTCGGTTTTCGGCAGAAGACTCCCGCGACTACGTCGTCGCCATAGCATTGGCAGCCTTCACTTCCCGGCGTGTGCGTTATCAGGACGGCCCTAACGTTTGCTCTTCACGCCTGAAGCGCGAACTTACCGCAAACCCCGACATTCCCACCGGAAGCTCTTTCCTGATCGACGAAAAGGAGTTCGAGGACCACAAGCTGATCGATTTGTTCGACGCTCCCAATCGCCGGCATGGACCCAAGCTGCCCAACGATTAACCGCCAATGGATAGGCGCCAAAAACCCGTAGCGTATTGCCCTGCGTGCGGCAAACGCTCCTTCGACATTCAGTTGAGCAACAAACGTTGCGTTCAGCGAGTCAATGATGAACGATGCTTCGGCACCACGATAAGCGCGCTCGGCATTGACGACTGGGCGCCCTGCCCCGCCTGCTCAGGCTCGGGATGGATCAATGGTACGCGATGCGACCAGTGTGCTAATTCCGGGTGGCTCTTCGTCCGCAAAAAACTGTAAGAATATGGCGACAGAATATGAAAAACGCCCAGAGAGCGACGCACAACCACAAGCAAATGGGCGCCGTTGTGGTTCTGCAGTCAACAGAGCATTTAGCCGAGGTCCTCACATCCGCAAGTGACACATTTGGTGGAAGGTAAAGGAACTGACAAGGTTGGCTGATGGAGCGGTGCGGAAGCACAATGACGACACGAAATAATCGAATTATGCTGGCTACCGCTTGGTTTTTGCCTTCTTCTTCCGGGAGCGGGCGGGCTTGCTTTCTTTCCAGCGCTGAATCGCACTGTGCCGGGCGTGCATCTGCATCTGCCTCTCGATGGTATTCGCATCTCTGTGTTTATGCAGCGGCGCCACCGAAGCGTCGTAAAAACTGAGAGGGTCTCGAAGATTTTGCAACTCGCGATAATAATAAAGTGCTGTCGGACGAGCTCCATTGAACCTCAGCGCCTTCAAGAACTCGATTTCTTCCGCGCTCGCATCTCCGCTCATGGCCGAGTTCTTGAGAAAGTCCTTCAATCCAGACTCTTCCTGTAATGTGACGTCGACTTCCTTTTCGACAAACTCTAGTTTTTTAAGGTGCGCCGAGGCGAGTCTCCTGTTGAGCACAATCTCGATTCCAAAATTGCTCAAGTCAATGTCCCAGGAGTCAATCAGCGGATCGAGGAAGGAAACGCAGTTTTCGGCGGAGATATTGAAAATATCGGCATCAAGCAACTCAAGAATGGCAACTCGCACTTGCTCGTAACTCCGGCCGGTTAGCTGCGCGACAAGCCTTAGCCAATTTTCGCTCTCCAGTTCCTGCCCTGCGGCCTTCTTGACCACGTCCAGTAGTTTCTGTGTGACCAGGCGTTCCAATTCTCCAAATGGCTGCCTTTCAAAAATAACTCGTATTTCTGCCCGTCTCGCTGCGGCGCATTTTCGCAAAACCAATTCCCGAACTTCCCTGTATAGCGGCACGGCTGAGTCGGGAAGCCTTTTCTTCAACTCCTCTGCCCGCTCGTGAGCGGCCAGTTCCGCAAGCTTTGTAAGTGGGAGCTTGAGGAATTTTTCCATTCTGCCGTAAATATCCGTGCGGTCTGGCAATGGAGGCAGCTTCTTGCGCGCAACTAACTGAGATATATAAGACTCGGTAACTCCGGCGGCAGCCGCTAACCCCTTTTGCTCAAGCCCTAAGACGTCGAGTCGTTGTTTTATCGCTAGGCCCACGTTCATCGAAAGCTCTCCAATTAACCAAGGCTAGTAAATATATGATGATCCTCGCAGAATTAGATTGACACAGCAAGTTAATTAACCGAGAGTAGTTATATAGCTTGGAACGCCCAAAAGCTGAATGACATCCTGCGGTTATCTACCCGCGGGTAACAAGCTACTCTACAACTTAGGCACGCAGGCCCGCTCTATAGGGCGGCGAATAGGAGAAAGATCATGCAGGTATTTGTCTGGGCCGTCTGCGGTTTAGCGGCGGGTTGGTTCACCGGCAGAATAAGTTTGAGCATGGGGCGAGACCAACTCATAAACCTATTATTGGGCGTCGCCGGAGGAGCTGCGGGAGGATTTCTGCTCGATGCCGCATTCTTCAACATGGAAGGCAGCATGATTTACACGAGCCTCGCCGCGATTTTTGGCGCGACACTTTTGGTTCTTCTTTCTCGATATCTCAGGGTGAGCCGCGAATGGGCATCCACCTTTAACAACGCGATCTTCTATATGAGACCTGCTCGCGTCAGAGCTGCTCGCAAGAAGAGAGTTTTCTGATGTCTAGAACAATCACTAGCGGCTTTCCACTTCGGCGCTGCTCGTGGTTATACAGCCCCATCATTTCCATCGCGCTAACGCGCAGAATGCTTCGGTCGCTGGATCAGGTCTGTCTCAAGCGCGTCGCCGTAAAAGCATAACTCGTTGCAAAAAGGACGGCTAGCCATCTGATCCCGGTCATCGGTCGGAGAAAACAAAGGCGAAAAGGTCAGCCCAATCCCTCAACGATGCGGACATCCCGATCAGCCGCCGTGCCGAGTACGCGCAACGCCTCTTGATATAACGAACTGTCATGCGCCGCAATCGCCTTTTCGGCGCTCTCGAATTCAACGATCACCACGCGCTCCTTCAATCCGTTCTCATACGCAGCGACCGCAGCGCCGCGCGCGAGGAACTTCCCTCCCGCCGCCTCCAGCGCTGGCCGCGACAGCCTCCCGTATTCGGCAAAGGCCTTCAGATCCGAAATTCCTCGATACACAGACACAAAATAAGCCTTTGCCATCCTTAAACCCTCCTGTGACACCTAAAGCGTATGTAAATACGAAAGCAACTCATCCATCTGATCCTGCGTCAGTGCGCCGCCGAACTCTGGCATCATTCCGCGGCCGCCACCGATGGTCTGTCTCACAAAACGGTCGTTTGCTGGCAATCCGCTCGGCAAAAACTTCTTCCGAAACAGCCCCTTTAACCCGGGCCCCTTTTTTGCGCTGGCAGAATAGGCGTTATGACACGCACTGCAATACTGATCGAACACAGCGCGGCCGGCCGCTTGCTGCTCGTTCAGCCCCAGTTCAGCGTTCGTCTTTGCGCGATCATTGCCGCAGCCGGCAACAAAGAGCCCCAAAACCGCCACCGCCGCTAACGTAAACCCACCTGATTTCCCGGTCACTACTGACGCACCGCCCAAGCCATTCCATCCGGCTGCGCAAGCGGAGCAATGTAGCCAGTCACTGAGAAGTCCTTCAAACTCACGACCGCTACCTTGTTGCCGCCGCTCACCGCGATGAACGCCCGGTTACCTACCGGATCGATCAGAATTCCCGCCGACGAGCCGCCAAGATTAAGCTGCTTCACTTCTTTTCTGGTCGCCACGTCAATCACCACAGCGTTCGGCGAACCCGACCCGCCGCCAGGTCCTGCCCCCAGCCCGGATACCAACACATATTTTCCATCCGGCGTGAATTTCAATCGATTCGCGCCCCGCACGGAAATCGGAATCGTGGTGATGTCCTTCTTGGCGGCGAAATCGATAATCGTCGCCGTGTTATCCTGCGCGTTCGCGGTCCAAATCTGCTTCTCATCCGGCGAAACGTCAAACCCCTCCGAACCGCGCCCCGCCGTGACGTCCGTCACTTCCCAATTCTTTTGCGGACCGGCGCCGAACATTCCGTTTCGCGTGCTCGCCTCGATGATGCTCACCGTCCCCGAAGAAACATTCGACGTGACGATCTTCGTCTGATCTTTGGACACCCAAACCATATGCGTCCGATCTTCACCCGTCCCCATAATCCAATCGATCTTGCTTGTCGCAGGATTGTAACGTCCGATGGCCTTCGAGCCTTCCGCGGTGAAATAAAGCTCGCCCCCGTTGAAATCGAGACCATGCGGAGCCTCAAGCGCGCCGAGGTCGATGGGCGCCAGCGCTTTTTGCGACAAGAGGTCAATCACAGTCAAGATATGATGTGCGCCGCCGCGTCCCATATAGTCCGACACGTAGGCAGTCTTCCCATCGGCCGATGCAATTACCTCGTGCGGATCGGGACCGACCGGCACTTTCGCAACGATCTTTAGGCTGTTGGGATCAATGATATCGAGCTGCGTCGTATCCTTCTCAAGCACAAGCAGCGCACGCGCGGGCGTTTGCGTACTTTGCGCCGCCACATGGAACACAAACGCCAAAATCGCTGCCAGCACAGCAACCGCAATCCACATTCGTTTCGCGATCATGATCGTCTCCTTCGCCGGCACCTGCTTACCAAAATTTAGTCCCAGTCACCTGAACTAAAAAGCGAAATCGTTTCTGAACGCGCCGGAAACAATCATGGCGGTTTGTCCCGCACGATCTCCTTCGGCCGCGCTTTTTTGTCCAACGGGCGCACCGAAATGACTTAAGTAAAAACGAAAAAATGCTTCGGGATCGGAGCGTAGGCACACCTGCGCATTGGGAGCGCCCCGCTCCGCCCGAGTATATCCCTTCTCATCCACCACGATATGCATCGCCTGCACCGGGCAAAGCTCCGCTTCATCGATGAAGGCGATCGTCATGGGGTCGAATAGAGTTGGCGTCTGCTGCCCCCACTCGAAATAAAGCGCGCTCAGGGCCTCCGTGAGCGGCGTAGCCTGGCGAAACAGAAACCCGCGCTTCGTCTCATCCATTTTGAGTTGCGTGGAATCGAGCGGCATCATGTAAATCGGAACGCCCGCAGTGAAGAGTTTCTGAGCACCCGGGATATCGTTCACGATATTCCACTCGGGCTCAGGCGGAGTCGGCGCAGCATATGGATCGCCATAACCCCGTTTGATCGAACCGCCCATCATCACCACTCTCTTCAGCTTGCGAAACGTAGCTGGATCCTTTTCGATCGCCGCTCCAACGTTGAAAAGTGGCCCGATGCAAACCAAAGTGATTTCACCAGGCTGGCGCTTGATTTGATCGAGAATGAAGTCAACCGCAGAAGGGTGCGAGCTTCGCGCGAACCGACCGCTTTCGGCATAAACGCGCTGCGTGAAGACGCTTTTTGGCAGCGTTGCGACGCCGACGGCGACCGGAATATCGGTCCGGCCGGATTCGCCCAGCAAACGGTCGACGAGCTTGGCCCTTTCCTCGGTGTCGCCGAACGTGGTCGTTATGCCAAGAATCTGCACCTCGGGGCTGCGCAGTGCCAGTGCCACAGCGAACGCGTCATCAATATCGTCGCCAATATCCGTGTCAATGATGATCTTCGCAGGCGCGCCGCTCGCCGCTGCCTGGGCTTTGGCAACTCTGGCCGCGCAAGATACCAGCGCCAGTCCGCAGAAGGCAAAGCTAGCAATTCGTCTTGCGCGAGTTGAAGTTAGCCGTCTCATTTACGAACGTCGATTCTGGCTCCTCGGGTGCCGACAATGATATAAGTTACGCATCGATTCCGCGGTTGCGCTTTGGGCGAAGCATTGAGCTCACGGTTGTGAGGAAATTGGGCGCTCCAATGAAGATTGGCATCTGGCGTTCTGCGCTCGGAATCTTACCACTCTGCTTCATCGGCGCCACAGCTTTGCCTCCCGTTTTGCTATCGGCACAAATGAATATGCCGGGCGGGTGCATGGGCCCAAGAAGCAGACTACCGGGATGCACGGCTTCCACAGGCGTTGATCGTGCGGAAAAAGAAGCCTACGACGCTTTCACTAAGGAGCCAGTGGTCGACACAAAGATTACGCTGGGCGAGCAATTCGACGAGAAATATCCGCACAGCCGGTATCAGGAATCGGTCGATACCCAATTGGCATTCCTTTATTTCAATAAATCCGATTCCGCGAAATTCTACGCGGCTGCCGATCGCGTGCTCGCAACCAACCCCAAAAATATTCCTATACTTGAGTTGGATGGTTGGGTCATTGCGCGCGACTACAGAGCCACCGATCCCATGGCGGCGGAGAAACTGGACAACGCCGAGACGTATGAGAGGCGCGCGCTGAATTTAGTCGGAGCGATGAAGAAACCGCGCCAAGTCAGCCAAGCCGAGTTCGAGAATTCGCAGGCAAGTCTCGCGTGGCGCGCGCACAGCGGGCTTGGCACGGTTTACTTTCGCCGCCAGGATTTCGCCGACTCCGCAGCCGAGCTCCAGATCACAGTGAAGCAGCAGGGTTCCGAGCCCGATCCTACGGACCTGTATGTGCTGGGCATCGACTTAGAGAACCTGAATCGGTCGAGCGAAGCAGCCGATAAGTTCGCTGAGTGCAGCGTAGCGACGGGCGACATGCAGCAGCCATGCCAACAGGCTTACGAGCGGGCATCGCATGCGGCCGTTGAGTCCGCCGAAAAGAAGGCTTTCGATGCCTTCATCAATGCTCCTAACGGCGACGCGCAGATTCAACTCGGAGAGGAATTTGAAACAACCTACCCGGAAAGCAACTACGAGGAGAACGTCGCCAGCACGCTCGTGACTTTATATCAGGGCAAACAGGACTGGCCGAAATTCTATACCTCCGTGGACAAAGTGCTGGCAAAGAATCCTAACAATATTCCGATCCTTGCTCTCGCGGGATGGGTCATCCCCCGTCATTATGACTCGGACGCACCAAACGCCGCCGAACAGTTGAGCGAAGCCGAAAAATACGAAAAACATGCGCTGGAGTTGCTGGCGGCCATGCCGAAGCCGGCGAACCTGACCGCCGAACAATTTGAGACCGCGAAAAGCGAGGCGACGGCGAAAGCGCACAGCGGACTTGGCGCTACCTATTTCCGCCGCGGCGACTTTGCCGAGTCAGCGAAAGAGCTGCAGCTTGCGACACCAGTCACCTCCGATCCGTTTGATTACTACACGCTGGGAATCGATCTGCACAAGGTGAATCGCGACAATGAATCGGTAATTGCCTTTACGAAGTGCGCGGCGCTGGCGGGATATTTGCAGGTGCAGTGCAGCCGCGATGCAGAGAAGATGTCGCAAAATACCGCTCAAGTCACGTCCGTTGCGGCAAAGTCTGTGCCGCCTCTTTCTACTGTGGGAGCGGCTACCTCTATATCTCCGTCAACAGGACCAAGTTCGCAGGCTGCAATACGAACCGAAACAAGCATTGTGCCCGTCCGCGTGGTGGTGAGGGACAACAGAGGACGCGCGATCACGCATTTAAAAAAAGAGAATTTCAAGCTGTATCAGGACGGGAAACTGCAAGACATCGTCAACTTCACCGCCATGACGCCCGTAGGATCGTCCGATTTGCCTCATGCGAGCGGTTTGTCTTCGGCAACGGCACCTCCCGCAAGCAGCACCTCCAAGGGAGGTGATTCGAGAACGACACCTGCTGCTGCGAACCGCTTTGTCGTGCTGTTTTTTGACGACGTGCACCTCTACTTCGCAGATATGGCACAAATTCGTGCGGCGGCTGAAAAATACCTGTCTTCCCTGCAGCCAGCGGATCGCGTCGCAATCGTTACGGCTTCGGGCAAGGGCGAAGTCAATTTCACGGGCGACCGAGATGAACTACACTCCACGATTGCGAAGCTGATGCCCCATCCTTTTCCCGGAGGCTCGATGGCTCCAGCGCCGCTTGCGAAGTGCCCTCCGCCAATGACTTACACGGAGGCCGACGCGATCGTTAAACAGCAGTCCAGCGACGTCCTCGCGATAGCAGCCAACGATTTCGTGCAATGCCGAGAGGCTGGAGCGATGCCGGCCGAAGACCCCAATGCGACCTCCAGCACGGGCGAAGGGAACGCCATGGCCGTGGCTGAATACACAGAGATCGCGGGCGAAGAGGCTTTAAGCGCCGTCATCACACGGCTCGAAGATACGATCCATCGTTTAGCCGTGCTGCCGGGTAGTCGAAATATCGTGCTCGTATCGCCGGGATTCGTTTATGGCAACTACACGGCGAGATTCGCGGAGATCACAAACGCTGCAATCAGCAGCAATATCGTGATCAACGCGCTGGATGCGAAAGGTATCTACTCCGGCGATGGGAAATGGGACCCGGACCGGTTTATGCGACAAGGCTTTGGGCACAATACGGAATACGCAGTGCTTCAGGATCTCGCGGACGGCACCGGCGGACTCTTCATCCATTTCAACAACGACTTCGCGGGCTCGCTGCGCGAGATGTCCGAGCCGCCGGAAGCGTATTACCTGCTCGGCTATATGCCGCAGAATCTCGAGCGGGACGGCAAGTTTCATGTCTTGAGAGTGAACCTCGCATCCGGCGCACACGGTAATGTGCAGGCGCGGCGCGGATTTTTTGCGCCTTCGAAAGTTGAAACTCCGGAAGAGGCGGCCAAGCGCGAAATGGAAGATGCTGTTTTTTCGGACGAGGAGCAACACGATTTGCCCGTCACAATCGAGTCGCATGTGCTGAGCGATAAAGCGAGCGCGGAAAAGGTCAACGTAAAGGCGCAGTTCGATCCATCGCGGCTACATTTCGAGAAAGTTGGCGTGAAAAACAACGAGGAGCTAACCGTCTCAGCGACTCTATTCGACGAGAACGGCAACTACGTGACCGGCATGCAGAAGACGGCGCAGATGGACCTGGACGATGCGACTCTTGCGCAGCTTGAGAAAACCGGCTTCTATGTGGAGTTGAATCTCGACGTGAAGCCAGGTAATTACGTGCTGCGGGCGGTGGCGCGCGACTCAAACGACGGCCACATCACGGCGCAAAACGTCAGCATCCGCGTACCGAATTAGTCCGAGTATCGGTTGGAATGGGGCGGTGCTTAGCGAAGGGGCACCGAGGGCGCGCAGTCCTCTCAGTTGCTGAGGACAGCACGCCCCGACGACCACAGAAATTACTGCGAGAGCGTCACGGAGCGTCTGAGTGTGAAGTGAATGAGGCGCTCGGCCGGGATCGATACATCGCGGTCGCCCGTGTAGGCAGCCCCTGCCGTTCCCGCGCCAGCTCCCGCCCCTGCGCCAATAGCCGCGCCCTTGCCTCCGCCCGCGAGCGCTCCTACGATTGCGCCCAAAGCTGCGCCTCCGCCCGCGCCAATGCCGGTCCGCTTACCCCGCGCTTTACCTTCCTCGGTGTATGAGCTTGTGTGGATCTCATACGTTTGGCCGTGCACGTTGAGCGAAGTAAGAGTGATCGTCAGCGTAGCTTTGCCTTTGATGTGGCCTGCTTCGTCCGAATTGGTAATCGTACCGCGGACGTGAGTTCCCTTGGGCAGGACTTCATTGCCGTCCACTGAGACCGGCGCCGCGAGCGACGCTTCGAAATGATCGCCGCTGCTGTTGTCCTTGGTGCTGATGTTCTGATCGATCGTGACGGCCAAAGTCTTCCCGGAGGGGATAACGACCGGCGCAGGGGCGGGAGTAGGCGCCGCCGCAGGCGCGCTGCTTGCTGCGCTGTTTGCCGCTGTTGAGCTCGCATCGCTAGCGTTCGAGGCAGCGGAATTCGCTGTACCAGACGTAGCGCCCGTCTTGTTGCAACCTGAAAAGGCGACAAGGACTCCGAGCATCATGATCATTCGGGCCGCGTAACGGTTCTGCATTTCGTTGCTCCTTGTGAACGGATCTCCGCATCTTTACATGGACGAAATACGACAGACCGGGACTTATATTTTAGCGCCGCATCCGACAAGGCCCAAAGATTTCTCATGGGCATGTGACGCTTTTGACGCGGATGAAATAAGAAACTTGACCGTATGGACGCTCCTAACGCTTGCGATTCGAAGAGTCGCCAACCGAGCTACTGCTTCGAGAACGCAAGAAGTTCGACGTAGTCAAACGCAGCACTTTCTTCTCCACCGGGTAGGCCCTCAATGCGGATTCGATCGCCTGGGCGCAGCGCAAGGCCTGGAATCCGGCGGCGCGTGGATGTGTCGCCGCCGATTTTCCTACTGGGGAAATGATCGTCAGCGCTCCACTCGTCTACGATTTGATCGCCGACGAGAACACGGTATTTCGCTGCACCGTTATTCTGGTCGAAATATTCCACATCGAGTTCATACCAGCCCGCGGGCCGCTTGAACGTAAACGTGGCTGAGCACCAATTCCCAGTCGCTTTGCACGTGACAGCTTTGCCGCCGGAGGCGTTTTCCGCAGGTACCACATCAATGATCGAATCGCCTTGCAGGCTCATCGATTCCGCTTCGATACGATTCGGATAGTGACCAACCCGCCCTTGTGTGTCCGGGATTCCGGAAATATGCATGAAATAATTGCACACGGAATCGCGCCAAACGATGGCGTGGCCGGCCTGATACTCGAGCTGTGCGAGGATCTGCGCGTAGCGATCGTCATCGACGTGGCCTCGCAACGACTTCCATTCGCGGACGAATGCGGCGGCTTCTTCCGCTCCCGTGTAATGCGAATCGTAGATGTATTGAATTACTGTCTTGCCGGAGTGCAAACGATGCGTGTAAGGCACATGATGGAAAAAGAGCAGGAGATCGTCGGGAGTAGCCGCGACAGTTTCGAATTGCTTTTGCACCTCCGATGAATACTGGCCTACATACGCGGTACCGGTCGCGACGCTGCGGTCCATACCGACGCCTTCATGATCCGCGCGATGCCATTGCCCCCAGCCGTTGTTTTCCGATGCAGCCACGTTTGGGCCGTAGTGACTGCCCGTAATGTCCGTGAGCGTCTGCAGGCCGAGCGGTCCAGTGTAGTCTTCGTAGGCGCGCCATGAAGCAAGCTGCATCGCGTCAATTGTTTGCGCGACCGGAGGATCGCTGCCAAACGTGAGCCGCGCCCATTCGTCGATGATTTCGCGCGCGGACAAATTGGGATCCCACGCGAGCCGCCCGAAGCCGTATAGGTTCGCCTGCGCCATCTGGCTCCCCATCCAATCCGGATCGAGACCGACGTTTGCCACGCCGACGTACCCGCCAAGCGGTCGATGAAAGGTTTCGCCGGAGATAATGTTCTTCACCAACGCACTTGCGCCGTCGGCGCGCATATCGAAATCGAGCGTTTCTTTCCACATCGGCACCAGAAAGACCGTGTGCCGCTGCTGCCCCATATATTCCTGTGTGATTTGCAGCTCAATTGCTTCGTTCGTCTTTTCGAGACCGCCGAAAAGGGGCGAAGTAGGTTCGCGCACCTGGAAATCAATGGGCCCGTGCTTAATCTGGACAACAACGTTGTCGTCGAACTTTCCATCAAGCGGATGAAAAATGTCATACGCGGCGCGAGCGCGATCCGCCTTCATATTTGTGGGGTCTAGGTGATGATCGTAGACAAATGCGCGATAGAAAATCACGCCGCCGTGCGGCTTGAGCGCGCGGGCGATTACGTTGGCGGCATCAGCGGGCGTGCGGCCATAAGACGACGGACCGGGGCGGCCCTCGGAATCCGCCTTGACGACGAAACCGGCCAAATCGGGAATCTGCGCGTAGATCTGATCGACCTTTGTCGCCCACCACCGGGCCACGGATGGATCGAGCGGATCGAATGTGGCTAGCCCGCCAAGCTTTTGCGGGCTGCTTACATCGACAGAAAGCACAAGCCGGACGCCCCACGGACGAAATGCGTCTGCAATGCGCGCGAGCTCCAGAAGAAAGCTTTCGTCGAGCATCGAAATGTTCGCATTCACATTGTTGACGGAGCAGCCGTTGATGCCGAGCGAGGCGAGCAGGCGTGCGTATTCGGAGGCCCGCGAGAGATCGTCGCGAACTTTGCCGTCGTCGAAGAAAATGGAACGGCCGCCATAGCCGCGTTCGATGGTGCCGTTGATGTTGTCCCATTGATTGATCCAACGCAGCGGAGCGGACGGTTCTTCGCGGTCATTGAGCGTCTTGAGATCGTCTCCAAGCGCTATTTTTCTGAGCAGCGCGAACGAACCGTAAAGAACGCCGCTGTCGTCCTCGCCTGCAACAATTATGCAGTCGAGTCCGTGAATGTGCGCGGTCGTGAGCAGAAAGCCGCCGGATCTGAGCGCATTGGGTGCCTGCCACTCAGGAGCGGCGGCCTGAATCGAAGCGATATTGCCGAGGATGATAGCATTCTCATTCGGCAGCGATTTCTCGGCGCGCAAAGTGCGCCCGAGCATGCCTTTTATCCCGCGGATGATTTCGTCCTGCGACGATTGCAGGACCGCGGAATCGCCGAGCTTGACGACATCCGCCGGAAGAAAGTCATATTTTGCGCGCTCCGTTTCGCTCAGCGGCGCATACCGAAGCCACGCAGCTTCACCGGTCTCGGCGCGGCTTATGAATGGGCAAAGCAGGGTGACCAAAAAGGCGGCAAGTAGCGTTATCTGTGTGCGGCGAGCCATGCGACCGTTTAACCGCGCTGAAATTTAGCACAGAAGCATCGTTCGTGCGCGTCAGCGGTCACGATAGGAATGATAACGCCCTTAGAGCGCGGCAGCGCGGTTAGATTCGCGCTTAGTGCCCGTTGGCGAGGAAGCGCTCAGCCTCGATGGCGGCCATGCAACCAGAGCCCGCGGCAGTGACTGCCTGCCGATAATGATGATCCTGCACGTCACCCGCCGCGAAGACGCCCACCACCGAAGTCTTCGGGCCATCGTGCGTGATGATGTAGCCGTTTTCGTCCATGTCTAGCTGGCCCCTGAACACTTTCGAGTTCGGGTCGTGCCCGATGGCCACGAAAACGCCCTCGACCATCAAGCTTTTCATGTCGCCGGTTTCGACGTTGCGAAGATGAACCTCTTCGACAGCCTTTTTGTCAGGATGGCTGATCGAGTCGACCACATAAGGCGTGACGAACTCGATTTTTGAATTTGCCCGTGCCCGGTCCAGCATGATTCGCGACGCGCGGAATTCGTTGCGCCGGTGAACGATGGAAACCTTGCGGGCGAAGCGCGTGAGAAACGTGGCCTCTTCCATCGCCGTGTCTCCCCCGCCTACCACGATGATGTCCCGATTGCGGAAAAAGGCCCCGTCGCAAGTCGCGCAAGTGGATACGCCGTAGCCGAGCAGGAGTTTCTCCGATTCGATGCCTAGCATGCGCGCGGACGCGCCTGCTGCAACGATTAGCGTCTCCGCTTCGTACGTTTCCTTGCCGACCGTAATCGTGAACGGGCGCTTGCTCAAATCGACGCTGCCGACGGCTCCCGACCGGAACTCCGCTCCAAAACGCTCCGCTTGCTTGCGAGTGCGATCGATCAACTCAGGACCGAGGATTCCTTCCGGGAAGCCGGGGAAATTTTCCACCTCGGTCGTCAGCGCGAGCTGGCCCCCCGGTTCGTAGCCGTCGAGCACAAGCGGTTTCAAATCCGCGCGCGCCGTGTAGATGGCGGCGGTCAGGCCCGCACACCCGCTTCCAATGACTACCACCTTGTGCATTCTCATATCCTCGCCGAGTTTGATGACGCAGACTCCGCCCACGATGCAGCGGTACGAA
>DATNBB010000172.1:0-8517 GCA_035607335.1 Binatia bacterium
GCTCCGATGTTGATGAGCGCGCTCTCAAACGTCAACTCTGCCCCGTCGCGATTTTGCTGCGGATAGTAAAGGTTCGAGATACCGCCTACGGCAAGGCTACCTAGGATATTCGAATAATTCGGCTGCCAACGCAGGTTGTCGCCGCGGCAAATTACGGCATTCGCAATTGCGTAAAGCACGCGGGAACGAATGCTACCTCTCCCTTTGTAAAAATAGCGCGGGTCCTGCTTCAGTAGTGATGGCAAAATTGCACTCCCGATGAAGGTGCCGGTAACAGTGTCCGCATAAAAGGCGCCAAAGCGCTTGCCGTAGCCTTGCGCACCTCCGCCGTATCCGCTGAAGCTGTTTTGCGCCTGTTCCACGCCTGCAACTCCGGCAGTGATTGCAAACGTGACCGGATCCACCGTCGTCTTCCACGCGAGCTCGAATTTCTGCTTTGGAGTGAGGGGTACGGCATCGGAAATATAAGTGATGTAAAAATTAGGGAACACACCGAGAACGCGCTGCTGTTCCTCTTGCTTGATTTCCCGTTCGGCTATCTGGTCTTGTGGAACCACGTTTATGCGCGTCGTCACCTCCGCAACAGAAAGCGTCAGAGGCGGGACGATGAACGTTTGATTGGCGCTGAGAGTGCCTGTGGACGTTTGCGTCACGAAACCGGGCGATGCGATCGTGAGATGGAAAGCGCCGATAGGTACTTGAGAGAACGAAAACTGGCCGTTGTTATCCGTCAGTGCTTCTGAAGCTACAGATTGATCGGGGCGCGTGAGTTGAATGCGAGCGCCTGAGACGACGGCGCCACTCGCATCCAGTACGGTGCCGGTAATGCTTCCTGTCGGGGCGGCAGCGGCGTCATGGGCATTAGTTCCCGTCTGGGCTGCGGCCGTTCGAGCGGTCCAGACGAGCATGAGACACAGAATTGGGAGGAGAAGTCTACGGTGTCCGTAGCGGCCCACTGTCGTACCTCGCTTATGCTGCTCTTCGGTACCCGCGTAAGAGTAATAGAACGTGACGGAGCTCTTCGGGTTGTATTACTACTTTGTCCAGACAAGTTCCCTGAAAATTGTGCCGGGTACCGAACTGATACGTCACGGTAAGCGCCGCCTCTGCCATCTGCGGCAATTGCACGCTCGCCAACGGGCGCTTGCGTGTGGAAGTAGTGCTTGTAAGCGGAAATCCAGTTTGCGGCGATTTCCTGTTGAGCTGTCGGCAAGGTCATCTGGCCGCTACACACCATGCTATGCAGACGATTTTCCAGTTGGTCTTTGACATAGGAGTTCCATACATCGTTGTGCGGTTCGGGCCAGAGATTGCGAATGTCGTCCGCGCCGCCGAGCCCCGGCGTAATCAGGTAGTCCACTTCATAATCGGAAGCCGGCGCTCTCGAAATGCCATATTCGCGAAAAACGGCTTCGCTGACGCGTGCAGGGACGTAGCGTACGACCTCATCATGGTCGGAAGCACACATAGCGGACAAAGCGACGGGCTGCGTGGCTCCCGGCGTAAGCCTCGGATTGGGAAGGAGGAGAGCATAAGAATCGCCAGACGATGCGGTCGGCTTCTGCTTTTGCTGATGCAAAAGGAACATTCCCCCCGCCATGAGCAGCACCAGCGCGGCAGCATAGGCGAGTCTGGGCACGTGCCCATAGCCGCGATGCCTGTTCGGCAGCGTCGGTTCGAGTTCGGCCATTCGCGCCTTCAGGAGCGTGCGCGATCCTTCGATACCAGGAATCTCGGCGTCCGATTTGCGCGTGGCTTGGACGAAATCGACGATTGTGGCCTCGAGTTCGGCCATGCGTGCGCGGCAATTCCAGCAGGTGCCCAGATGCGCCCGAACCTTCGCCGCGCGACGCGCGGGCAGCTCGTTATCGGCAGCCAACACCAAATCTTTGTCAGGGATGTGAAATGATTTTTCTCTCATCGAATCACCATTCGTCCGCGCGAGACATGCGCTCAAGTGATCTTGTGAGCGAGTTCGAAACCGATCCCAGCGACTTGCCGAGCACCGCTGCAATCTCTCGATACCGCAGTCCTTCGGCACGCAGCCGCAAGCAACACCGGTCCTCTTCGGGCAGAGAACAGAACACAGCGAGCAGACGGCTGTGTCTCTGCTTTTGAGAAAGTTCCTGTTCTGGATTGCTGGAGGGATCGGGACGACGTTGCGCCGATTCCCAATCGGCTTCAGTGCCCTCCGGCGAACGATGGCTCGCTTGACGGCGCTTCAGCGCCAGATTGTGAGCCACCCGGAAGACCCAACCTCGAAGGTTATCGCGACGACGCCCCAGCCTGAGGTGCCGTAAAAGAGCCAGGAAAACTTCCTGCACGATCTCTTCTCCATCGTGAACGGAAAGGCCAAATGACAGCACATACCGCAGAGTCGGCGTACGGAGCTCGTCAAAGAGGCGAACAACCTCGCACTGAACCTCTGATGGCTTTGCCTCAGCCGCCTGAACAACGGCCAGCGGAAAAAGGCGCCGTCTATCGAGCGAGTCTGCCGGAGGTATGGACATACGGTCCTATCTGGATATTCCTACGGGGGTCGTTTCGTTCAGACTTTTAGCAGGAAATCTTCAAAAAAGCGAAAGAAATGCTGAACGAAACGGTCGCTGGAGGAATATTAAGAGTGATGCATATCACTGTAAATGCGGCGGATGAGGTCGATATTGTGGACCGGTCGTTTATCCGGTCACCTCGGGGGAAGAATGAGTTTTAAGCCCCGGCGAAATTCGCGGCCATTTGGAACCGCTCGATTCAAATGTCAGTCATTGCTGTGGGCTAGTGTATTTGTTTTCTTCGCAATAGGCGGAATTCCGCTGGCGGCCCAGACGAATACGGGGGAGTTACGCATTAAGGTCACTGACCCGACCGGCGCGGCCGTCGAAACCCCGGTGCGAATCCAAAGCGCGGCCAACCAGTACGACAATACGCTCACAACAGACGCAACTGGGTTTCTCGACGCCAAGCGCCTCCCTTTTGGGTCCTACCAGATTCAGGTGAATGCCACGGGCTTCGCACCGCTTTCAAAGGCAGTCCAGATCAATTCTGAGTTACCCATCGATGTCGCACTGCAGCTGACACTGGCTTCCGTAAGCGCGCAAATTCAGGTTACAAGCAATTCGACGTTGATTGACCCTGAGCAGGCAGGTTCGGAAAGCCAGCTTGGCGCCTCGACGATACAAAATGCAGTTCCGTCGTTGCCAGGCCGGTCGCTGCAGGACCTCGTGAATTCTCAGCCCGGATGGCTGTTTGAAGGCAATGCGGTGCTGCACCCCCGCGGTTCCGAATATCAGACGCAATTTGTGATCGACGGCATACCTCTTCAGGATAATCGCTCCCCGAGTTTTGGCCCCGAGCTCGAATCCGAAGACGTGGCATCGATGTCCATCTATACGGCCGGAATTCCCGCCGAGTACGGACGCAAAATGGGCGGCGTGATCGAAGTCAATACGTTGCGCGACACAAACCCCGGCTTTCATGGATCGGCCGTGCTTTCGGGCGGGAGCTACGATACGACCGGCGCGTTTTTCCAGGGCCAATACGTGTGGGGCAAAAATACTCTCGGTGGCAGTGCCGACGGCAGCGCTACGGCCCACTATTTAAATCCTGTGGTACCCGAAAATTATACGAATCGCGGCACCACGGGCGATTTTTCTGTGAATTACGAACGCGATTTCACCCCCAACGACCGCCTCACAATGAGCGTGCGTCACGAGCTTTCGCGCTACGAGATTCCCAACGAGTACGTGCAGCAGACGGCCGGTCAGCTCCAGACAGCCGATAATTTCGAAACAATGGGCATCATCTCGTATCAACATATCTTCTCGCCGCATGTTGTTGCCGATGTCCACGGCATGATACGCGACAACTCAAACGATTTTTATTCCAACGCGAATTCCACGCCGATTTTCGTCAGCCAGCACAACTGGTTTCGGGAGGCGTATTTCCGGGGCGCCGTAACTTTCGATCACGGCCACCATGAAATCAAGGCGGGAGTCGAATTGGACAACACCTTCCTCAACGAAAACACCGCCTATTTCGTCACCAATCTCGACGACTTCGGCTGCGATTCTCCAACGGATCCAGCATGCGAGCCGTTCTCCTTCTCGGGCAACCGGCCGGATTTGGAGCAGGCGGCTTTCGTACAAGATCTCTTTCACGCTGACAACTGGACCATCAACGCCGGTTTGCGCTGGGATCACTATCAGTTGCTGGTAAATCGCGAGGCGTTCAGCCCGCGTTTTTCGATCGCACGTTTCTTACCTTCTGCCGGAGTTGTGGTCCACTTTTCATACGACCGCGTCTTTCAGACGCCATCGTCGGACAATATCCTGCTCTCAAGTTCCACTCAGGTTGAATCGATCGATCCCCAGAATTTTCTGCGGCTACCGGTCGAACCCTCTCTTGGAAACTACTACGAAGCGGGCGTGACGAAGGCGTTTGCGGGAAAGCTCAGGTTCGATGCAAATTACTATCGCCGCGACGTAAACAACGCCGCCGATGACGACCAGATTCAAAATACCGCTGTTAGCTTTCCTGTTTCATTCAATAAGCAAGTCACCTACGGTGCCGAAGCAAAACTCGATCTCGAGCCATGGCACCGTTTCTCGGGATATCTGAGCTATTCGTATCAAGTCGGCAATGTCTGGTTTCCGGTGACGGGGGGATTATTCCTCGGTGACGACGCTAGTGCCGCCGAATCGCAGCTCACGGGCCATTTTCCGGATACTCAAGATCAAAGGAATTTCTTGCGTGGGCGGTTGCGCTATCAACTCACCCCGCGCCTGTGGGTGGCCGGCGGCATTCAGTACAATTCGGGCTTGCCGTTTGAATTCGACGGCGACCCTCAAACGGTTTTGCAGCAATATGGGCAAGCTGTGCTCAACCGCATCAATTTTAATCGCGGTCGGATCTATCCCACGACACTGATCAGCGCCTCACTAGGCACAGACCTTTATAAGAACGACCGGTTCAAAATCCATTTCGAGGCTGACGGAGAGAATTTGACGAACACTCTCGATGTGATCGATTTCGGCGGACTCTTCTCCGGAAACGCAATCGGGCCCGCTCGAAGCTTCGGTTTGCGGCTTGAAACGGATTTTTAGGTCCCGTATCAACCGAGAGCAAGGGTTGACGCATGTCGCTAATTTGCGCGATGCTCTATCCTCGCTCTGCGAAGAAAGGCGCTCGAAATGGGGAAGATAGTCGGTGCAGTGGTCATCATAGCGGTGGTAATCGCAGGTGTTGTGATCTATGAAAGGGATTATCGTGTGCCCACTAACGTGGCATACGTGACCGAAGAAAACGGCAAGATCGACATGATCGATCTTGCGACGATGAAAGTCGTTCGCTCCGTAAAACCCAACGATGTCGCGCCCCGTGGAATCGGCGTGACTTACGACGGGAAGTACATCATCACAGCGGACAAGGACACAGCCGACATCGCGATCTTCAGCACGCCGCGGCTCAAGCTCGTGGCGCGGGCGAAGACTGGCGACAATCCGGAATTCGTCAAGCTCAATCCGGCTGGTTCGCGCGTCTATGTAACGTTCGAGCCGAGCTCGACGGGCGGTCCGCCACCAGCCAACGGCGCTGCCGACAACGATGCAGCCGAGCTGAATGAGCCGCCGGCGCAGATCGCTACTTTCAATGTGGGCAGTTGGACGCCTGGACCGGTTTCCACCGCGGGGCAGGAAACGGAAGGAATGGAATTTTCGCCCGACGGGAAGTACCTCATTGTTTGCAATGAGGCGCAGAACAATCTGGGCATTTTCGATGCGGCGACAGGGGCGCACGTTCGTGACATCGATTTGAAGTCTTATGGACTGCGCCCCCGCGACATCAAGATATCGCCGCAGCACACCTTTTATGCCGTGACGATGGAGGCGTCCGGGACGTTGGCCAAGCTCGACTTAAATTTCAACGTACTCAAGGCTGTGCCGACCGCCGCCAAACCTTACGGCGAATCGTTTGACCGCGCGGGAAAGCGCATTTTCGTAGCCGCAGCGACCGCGAGGAAGCTGCAAGTTTTTGATGCGGATTCATTGAATCTGATCGCTGAGGTGCCAATAGGCCAGCGCTGCTGGCACTTCACCTTCACACCGGACGATTCGAAGATTCTTCTTGCGTGCGGGCGGTCGAACGCTATCGATATTGTGGATCCGAATTCTTATAAAGAGATCGGCCAAATCGGTGGCTTCAATCTTCCGTGGGGAATTGTGACGTATCCGCGTGCGTACGGCAGTTTGGGTCTGCCCTAAACATAGCCTTGGCTCAAAAACAGAAGGCCCGCCTCGCAGCGGGCCTTCAAGGGAGAAAGCCCCAGGCCAATGCGCGGATGGCCAAGAACCCTTTCCTCAGCGGCAGTCTAGTGGGCGTTCTAATGGAAGTCAAGCAGTTCTAGGCCCATTCGTAAAGCGCCGTAACTGGCTTGTTTTCATTTGAATAGGCGTAGCGCCGTGCGGTCCGGCAGGTTTTTGTCCACAGTGGCGGTATCCACGCGTTTTCCGTCGAACGTATAGAAGTCCTCTGCTTTGATAGGCTTGCTGACCAAGCCCATCTGCAGAATATCTATCTGCGTGCTGCGGTCAAAGATCGTATTCGGGAACATTTTCTTTACCGTCAGCCGAAAACCGCTAAATGCGAGCGCTCCCACCATCGTAAGCAGGCAGATCACTCCCGTACCGACAAACGCCCCAACCACCATCACCGAAAAGGGCGGCTC
Organism: Binatia bacterium; assembly: GCA_035607335.1. Lineage (GTDB taxonomy): Bacteria > Acidobacteriota > Terriglobia > Acidiferrales > UBA7541 > Palsa-295. Next base: position 6,722 of record DATNBB010000172.1, read on the forward strand.
CTTCAGTGCGGCGGTAGGCTGATCCCACGTAAGCACGCTGCCCGGCTGGATTTGATCGAGCAGCTTGTTCGCTTGTTCGCTTGACTGCGCCCCGGCGACGAGAGCAAGCATCGTCTGCGTCCGGCTCGCAAAAAGCGGCTCAGAAGTTGCGTTGGGCTGCGAGCTATTCACGTTGAATTGCTTCGAGAGAAAATCGAGCTGCGCCTGTGCGATCTGCGGGGTAGGGAAGTCCGCGATCAACATATTGAGGTCGCGCCCGTCCACACGGAAGTGCGCTGTTTCCACCTCCGGCCCATACGAAAATCCGAGCGCATTACCGATTCCGCCTGGAAAAAACTGATCGAGTGTCGCGGGTCCGAGGACGTAGTGATCCGAATGCGCCACACGGCCCTGGTCTGGCATATGATCCGGCAACGTAGGATACAGGCCGTTTTCAGATTTGGGCTCAATCGCCGAGACGAGCGATTTGATATCGGCCGCATCGCGACGCGCGTTGACGCCATCGATTTTCAGCACCAAATTACCGACGAGCACGAGAGCTTGATTCGGCTTCGTTGCCGAGTGGTCCGTAAAATCTGCTGCGGCCATGTCCGGCGTGCGCAGATATGAATATTCGCCATACGCACCGCTCGGATCCTTCATGCGATAAATTGTCGCGGTCAGGGAACTGCTTGCGCCAGACGTACCATGCGAATAGTTTGCCGTCTCGCCCGCTACCAGCCCGTATTCGCGCGCAGCCGCCGAAGCCTGTTCGGGATTGGCGGCCACACCGCTCGCGGCTGGCGGCTGGCTTGGCTCAAACGTCTGACGGCTCGTCGCCGTCCAGCCACCAAACGCCTGCGGCAATATATTCTGACCACTCTGCGCAAAACTCGATCGTGCCACGCCGCAACCCAAAACCAGGCAGCCCATCACGAGAATGGTTCGTTTTATGAGTGGAGACATAAGGACATTCTATTAGACTCCGCCGTTTTAGGAAGGGTTCCCGGTACCGGAGTCGCCGTGTTTGAGTTGATGCGCCTAATACCGGACGCTCTTCAAGCGCAGCCGCGGCGGAATGCTATTCGCGAGGTCGGTGCTGGCTATATGTGCCTCTTCTTGCGCACGCTAGCTGTCATGGCCGCACCGCCGTCGGATGCGCGCCGCCACATCAAAAAAACACCCTTTTTTCTCGATTAGAATCAGAGTTTTTGTTGTAGGCACGGGATTTAGAGGGGTTTCTAATCGAGGTTTCTCGATTAGAAAATTTGCCTTTTTCCGATTAGAAATTTCGATTGTTGCCCGCGTTCTTCGATCCAAATTGTGATTCATTCCCACGCCTATATTTTATCAAGCAGTACAACTTGACAGGTGTGCATCGTCCTCGGCAAGCGTCTGTGGCTGAGCCATTTAGCAAATTTCGTGCGCTTGGCAGGGACTGGCCATTCTGCAGGGAATAAGAGAAATATCGGGCAAGCGGCCGAGAGCGCACCGCATAAGACCTCTAAACCCTTCATCGCGAACCCAGCCTTTGCGATAGTCGACACTTCTCGGCTCGTTCTTGATAGTAAAAATTCAAACGCTGGCACACAGGCTACAGCTTGGTAGGTTTTTCCCTGAACGGCAAATACCACCTCCTCTCGATTTGCCTCTGGCGGCGATCGCTTCACACTTCCAAGCGGCTGTGGCAGTTCAGCTTAAAAAGGAGGCTTTTGGATGAACAGAGTAGTGTGGGTTGGCCTGGCCCTTTTTCTACTCGCAATGATCGGCGTACCCAGCGCTCGCGCAGATTCCTACAAACCAGCTTTTACCTGCAA
>DATNBB010000175.1:0-21883 GCA_035607335.1 Binatia bacterium
GACCGCTTCCCTGGTCTTGAATTGCTCGTGGTGCATGACATGTTTCTGACGGAAACTGCCAAGCGCGCGGATGTAGTCCTGCCTGCCGCCTCAACTTACGAAAAGGACGGCACGCTCACGAACACGGCGGGCGAGGTGCAGCTGACATCGCGTGCGGCGGATGCGCAGGGTCCGCGCAGCGATTTCGATTTGCTGCGCATTCTCTCGCATCAACTCAGCATGCTGGGTGCGGGCGCTCCTATAAGGCTGCGTACGCCCGAAGCCGCATTCGATGAAATTCGGCAGAATGTTCACGGGTATAACCTCTCGCATGCCGGTTTGCTCGCGGGGGGAGCGGAGCTTTCTGCAGCTACTTGCCGGAATGTCGAAGCCCAGTATGACGTTCCGCAAGGCGCGGTGTTTTCTTCGTGCGATTATTTGTTTACAAGTGGCACTCTGGGCCGTTACTGTTCCAAACTCAACTCAACGAACGAGGCAAAAGAAGCACCGTGGGGTTCATCACCCAGCACCCAGTCCTGGTGGTATCGCTAGTAAAAATAGCCCTCACCTTATTTGTGGTGATGACGGCGCTGGCATACCTTACCTGGTTTGAGCGAAAAGTCGTCGCGCGCATGCAGTCGCGTTGGGGTCCGTATTATGTCGGCGCCCACGGTCTGCTTCAGCCTCTCGCCGACGGCGTGAAATTCCTTTTTAAAGAAGACGTGACGCCACCGTCGTCCGATATCATCACGTATTTGCTGGCACCCTTTCTGGCGTTGGTGCTTGCGCTTACAGCCATAGCACTGCTCCCCATCGGACCGCCGGATGTAACTATTCTGGGCCAGCCAGTCTATGCGGTTTCCAATATCAATATTGGTCTGATCTTCCTTTTCGCGATCACTTCGCTCGGCGTTTATGGCGTCGCGCTCGCTGGCTGGTCTTCGAACAGCAAGTATCCCCTTATGGGCGGGCTGCGCAGTTCCGCGCAGATGATCAGTTACGAGGTCTCGCTTACGCTTTCCGTTGTCGGAGTCCTATTGCTGGCGGGAACGCTGAATCTCTCCGACATAGTGAATGGGGCAAACGGGCAAACGGGCTATTGGCTGCATTTCATTCCCCGATGGAATGTTTTCCCGCAGATAGTCGGCTTCTTGTGCTACATCACCGCTGCGATTGCCGAAACGAACCGTGTGCCCTTCGACTTACCCGAAGCGGAAACCGAACTCGTCGCTGGCTTCCACACTGAGTATTCGAGCTTTAAGTTCGCGATGTTCTTCATGGCCGAGTACGCGAATATGATTACCGTCTCGAGCCTTGCGACGATTCTTTTCTTCGGCGGCTGGCTCTCGCCTTTTGGCGGTCACGAATGGGAGAAGTTCATTCCGGTAGTAATCTTCCTGGCGCTAGCCGCCTACTGCCTCAAGGAAGTCGCAACCGAACTGCAGGCCATCATTCATAAGCTGCAGTTCATGATCGTCGTCGGCCTATTTCTCGCGCTCGCGGCTGTATGCTTCTTCTTCCCGCACTACGCGATGCCGCCGTTCTGGTTCATTCTTAAGATCGCCATCTTCATGTTCTTTTACGTCTGGGCGCGCGGCACGTTACCCCGGTTCCGTTACGACCAGCTCATGGCATTCGGATGGAAGTTGCTTCTGCCGGTATCGCTGGCAAATCTAGTGGTGACGGCGGTCGTCTGGCTGGTGATGCACCCATGATCGCGCCCGTCATCGTGTTTTTCGCGTGTGCCATTGCGGCCGTAGTCGGGGCGATTCTGTTGATTCTCGCCCATGAGCCGATTCACAGCGCCTTGTCATTGATTGTTGTGATGATCTCGCTTGCGGTTTTGTATTTATTGCTTGGCGCGCCTTTTGTGGCTGCAATTCAGATTCTCGTTTATGCCGGTGCGATCATGGTGCTTTTCATATTCGTGATCATGCTGCTTAACGCGGGCGAAGAAGAGCGCACCGATTGGTCGAAAATCGCAAAGTGGATCGGCTTGCCTCTGGGTTTCGTGCTGCTGCTCGAAATTTCGCACTGGCTATTTCATTCCGAACCCGGCACTGCAATCGCAAACGGCGCGGCAGCTCCTGCGCCGGCAGACACTTTCGCGCTTTCGACCGAACTATTCCGCCAGTACCTGTTCCCCTTCGAAGCGACGTCGATCCTGATCCTGATCGCGATTTTGGGAGCGCTCGTTTTGGCAAGGAAGGATCAATGAGCATTCCGGTCTCTTATTATTTGGCGTTGAGTGGCGTTCTCTTCGGACTTGGCGTAGTTGCCTTTGTGTTCAAACGCAACATCATCACGATTTTCATGGCGATCGAGTTGATGCTCAACGCCGTGAATCTTGCGTTCGTGGCTTTCTCTCGCGCCCACAGCACGGCCGGGCACGTGGCGCTTGATGGTCAGGTTTTTGTTTTCTTCGTCATAGTGGTCGCAGCGGCGGAAGCAGCTGTCGGCTTGGCGATCGTTCTTGCGCTCGCGCATACGCGGCAGTCGCTGAACGTAGACCGGGTGAATCTGCTCAAGTTCTAATGCCTATACTCGATCATCTTTGGATCATCATGTTGCTGCCGCTGCTGGGTTCGGCGGTCAACGGCCTCGTGGGCGCGTCGATCCGCGAGCGTTGGTCGAAATCCGCTGTTAATGCCACGGCCATCGGTTCGGTAGCTTTATCGTTCATTTGCGTCTGCGAAGCGGTGCGCGAGTTCTCGCAGCTTGCGACAGACCAGATCCCCGTAATCCATAGCTACTTCACCTGGATGGTGGCCGGCCCTTTTCGCGCGGACTTTTCGCTCCAGGTTGATCAACTCACCATCGTGATGTTACTCGTCGTCACCGGCGTCGGCCTGCTAGTGCACATCTTTTCGATCGGTTACATGGCGCACGACCCGAGCTATTACCGCTTCTTCTGCTACCTGAATCTGTTCGTTTTTTTCATGCTCACGCTGGTACTCGGCTCGAACCTGCTTGTCACGTTCGTCGGCTGGGAGGGTGTGGGCCTCTGCAGCTACCTGCTGATCGGCTTCTGGTTCCTGAAGAAGTCCGCCACGGATGCGGGCAAGAAGGCCTTTATCACCACGCGTATCGGTGACATGGGTTTCATGGTCGGCATTCTGCTCGTCTTCGCCACGTTTCATACGGTCGAATATGCCGGCATCTTCCAGGCTCTGGCGCAAAACAACACGCCTGTCGAAAATCACCTGGGCGTCATTACCGCGATCTGCCTGCTTCTTTTTGCGGGCGCGATTGGCAAATCGGCCCAGCTTCCTCTTTACGTTTGGTTGCCAGACGCAATGGAGGGCCCAACGCCCGTCAGCGCCTTGATTCACGCGGCGACGATGGTTACCGCGGGTGTCTACATCGTGGCGCGGATGAACCCGCTTTTCGCGCGCTCGCCGATCGCGATGCTTGTTGTCGCTATCGTAGGTGCGGTCACCGCGTTCTATGCCGCTACCATCGGCATGGCGCAGACGGACATCAAAAAGGTCCTCGCGTACTCCACGATCTCGCAGCTTGGTTACATGTTCCTCGCGTGCGGTGTTGGAGCATACACCGCGGGCATCTTCCACTTGATGACGCACGCGTTCTTTAAGGGTCTTCTCTTCCTTGCAGCCGGTAGTGTGATTCATGCAATGGGCGGCGAACAGGACATGCTGAAGATGGGCGGTTTGTGGAAGAAAATTCCCGTCACAGCATGGACGATGTTGATCGCCACGCTCGCAATTGCCGGGATTCCGCCTTTTGCCGGTTTTTTCAGCAAAGATGAAATTCTGTGGGCCGCCTATTCCGGCCCGTATGCAAATAAGGCGCTATGGGCGCTTGCGTTTGCCGGTGCGCTGCTCACTTCGTTTTACATGTTCCGGCTAATCTTCCTCACGTTCTTCGGTCGGCAGCGATATGACGAGCATCACGTTCATGTGCATGAGTCGCCGTGGATCATGCTTGCACCGCTCTGCGTGCTCGCTCTTCTTTCCACTGTCGGCGGCTGGTTTGCAGCACCGAAATTATGGGATGGGCCGGACTATTTCGCGAACTTCCTCAAGCCAGTATTTTCCGGGTCGACGGCGCTGGCACCTCAGATTCTGGAACCGGCGCACGCTCTTGAGCTGTATTTCTCCGGCTTCGCTGTATTGGCGGGCGTGATCGGCCTCGCTATCGCGTGGTTCATCTACCTTGGGGATCCGGAGCGGCCGAAACGCCTGGCGAAAAGCCTTGGTGGGCTTTACAAGCTTGTCTACGGCAAGTATTTCGTTGACGAAATCTACGGCGCGCTGATTATCAAGCCGCTGATCTGGGGATCCGAACACATTCTGTGGCACGTGGTCGATGAAGGCATGATCGACGGGGCGGTGAATGGCGCGGCGGATGCGGCCCGGGCGGCTGGCGGCCAAGCACGCAAATTGCAATCTGGAAACGCACGCAGTTATGCGACGTGGGTAATCATCGGCGCGGTGGGATTCACGGCGCTACTTCTGGGAATTCTGGGGATGAGGCATTAGCGTGGGAACGCAATCGTTCTTATTGACGGTAATCACGTTTCTTCCGCTGCTAAGCTGCGCGGCGCTTTTAATGCTGCGCAAGGAAGATGACGTATGGATTCGGCGCATCGCTTTGGCCGCTTCGATTGCCGAATTCGCCCTGTCGCTCTTCCTCTTGCCCAAATTCAATATGGGTCAGGCGGACTATCAGCTCGTTGAGAATCGCGCCTGGATCGGCCAAGCAATCCACTACCACATGGGGATTGACGGAATCAGCCTCTTCCTGATTCTGCTCACGACGTTCCTCACGCCGCTGGCAATTCTGGCGTCATGGAATTCCATTCACGATCGCGCCAAGGGCTTCTTCGTTTCGCTGCTCATTCTCGAAACGGGCATGATCGGCGTCTTCGTCTCTCTCGATCTCTTCCTGTTCTTCGTTTTCTGGGAAGTGATGCTGATCCCGATGTACTTCATCATCGGCATCTGGGGACACGAGCGTCGCGTCTACGCAGCCATCAAGTTCATTTTGTACACAATGTTCGGCTCGATCCTGATGCTGGTGGCCATCCTGTGGCTATTCAATCTCACAGGCACGTTCGATCTGCCGTCAATTCAACAGCAGCTCGCACAAAGCATCTCCCTTTCGCCGACGACCGAGCTTTTGCTCTTCTGCGCGTTCTTCCTCGCGTTTGCTATTAAGGTCCCACTGTTTCCGTTCCATACATGGTTGCCGGACGCCCACACCGAAGCGCCCACCGCCGGATCGGTGATCCTGGCGGGCGTAATGCTGAAGCTCGGCACGTATGGCATGCTGCGTTTCTGCTTGCCGCTCTTTCCGGACGCCTCGCATCGCGCGGCTCCGGTGATCGGTGTTCTCGCGATTATCGGCATCGTCTACGGCGCGCTTGTCGCGGTTGTGCAGACCGATCTGAAGCGCCTCGTCGCATACACGTCAGTTAGCCACTTGGGTTTTGTCGTGCTCGGCATTTTCGCGTTCAATAGCACCGCAATTCAGGGTGCGATCTACCAGATGCTCAATCACGGTGTTTCCACGGGCGCACTCTTCCTTGTGGTCGGAATGCTTTACGACCGGCGCCATACGCATGAAATCAAGCAGTTTGGCGGCCTTACGAATCCGATGCCGATTCTCATGGCTTTCTTTCTTTTCATTGCATTGTCTTCGCTCGCTCTGCCGCCGCTCAACGGCTTCATCGGTGAATTCCTCATCCTGATCGGCACGTTTGCAACGAATCATGCCTGGGCCGCCTGGGCGACGAGCGGCTCCGTGCTCTCAGCGATTTATCTACTGTGGGCCTATCAACGTGTAGCCTTCGGTGAGATAACAGTCGAGAAAAATCGCTCGTTGCGTGACGCGTCTGGCCGCGAAAAATTGATCCTCGCTGTCATGGCCGTTGTGATCATCATTATGGGCGTCGCTTCCCCCATGTTTACGCGCCGCATGGCCGTATCAACGGATAACATGCTCCAACAAATGGATCGGGCGGCCGCGGCGCATCGACTGAAGCCTGGCGCCGCCCAAACGCAGTATGGTTCCGTTTCGCTGCCGGCAGAGCATCACTTGCTCGTTTCGCTCGACAAAGGGCAGGTGCGCCCGTGAGTCTGCCCTCTTCTGTGCAACTACAGAATCTCTATCGCGTCGCGCCGGACATGTACCTCTGTCTGTTCGGCATTCTCACGATGCTCATCGATCCCTTTGTGAGTAAGGCCGGGAAACGCAAACTTGGCTGGTTCGCATTGTTCGGTGCGGTTTTTTCCTCGCATTCAATCGCAGCAATGCTTCACGTCACCGCCGACGCAGGTCCCTCGGGCTACAGCAATCTAATCACATCCGATTACTTCAGTATCTTCGTGCATGCGGTCGTTATCCTCGCCTCAATCTTGGTGATTCTCGGGTCGATGGATTATCTCGACATGGAGGGAATGCAGAGCGGCGAGTTTTATGCGCTGGTTCTCTTCGCCACAGCCGGAATGGGAATTCTCGCCAGTGCGAACGAACTCGTTACGGCGTTCGTCGGCCTCGAAATGAGTTCTATCTCGAGCTACATCCTGGCGGGCTATCGTCGCCGAGCGCCCAAATCAAACGAGGCCTCGCTCAAATATTTCATCCTAGGCTCGTTCGCGACGGCTTTCTTTCTGTACGGCATCGCGATGGTTTACGGCGCGACGGGTACCACGCGCATCGATTTGATTCAGACAGCCTTCAAGGTGAACCCGATCGATCCTAAAGCGGGCGCTTCGATACTTCCGCTCTTTGGCCTCGGGCTCATTTTCGTGGGGCTCGGTTTCAAGGTAGTCGCATCACCGTTCCAGATTTATGCGCCGGACGTTTACGAAGGCGCGCCTTCTCCGGTCACGGCCCTGCTCGCTTCTGCGCCGAAGGTCGCCACCTTTGCAGTGATGCTCCGCATCTTTTATGTCGCATTCGGTTCGGCTACAAACGTGTGGTTCTGGGTGATCTGGGTTTCTGCCGTGCTCACGATGACGATTGGCAATCTCGGCGCGCTTATGCAAACGAACGTTAAGCGAATGCTGGCGTATTCATCGATAGCTCATGCGGGTTATATCCTTGTGGCATTTGCCGCGGGCACGGAGATCGGCATCGCGGCGATCCTATTTTATCTCGCCGCCTACTCGCTCATGAAAATTGGCGCATTCCTTGTTGTCTCCCACCTCGGCCAGCAGGACGAGCAACGCCTCGAATTAAAGGATTATGCGGGCCTGGGCTCGAAACAGCCTGTGCTCGCTGTGTGTTTCTCACTCTTCCTTCTTTCGCTTCTGGGGCTTCCTGCGACTGGCGGTTTTCTGGGCAAGTTTTTCGCGTTCCAGGCGACGCTTGACTCGCGTGTCGTTTGGCTCGTCGTCATCGCCGCCGCGAACAGCGTAATTGGTGCGTATTATTACCTTCGCGTGATCATTTCGATGTACTTCTGGGATCCCGAGCAACAGTACGTTCCCACAAAAGTCCGCCCCGCGCTCACAGTCGCGCTATCGATAGCGGCAGCGGGCACATTGTATCTTGGTATCCTGCCCTCGCAGGTCCTCGATTGGGCTCGGGCCGCAGCGGATTCCCTCGCCCTCCGCTAAAAAGTCTCTCAGCATCGTGTTACCAAGCCACCGAACGGGTCGCACGGAGCGACGGTTTTCGCGCACTTACCTTTTCAAACTACCGAAACGGCTGTATGGACGCGCATGCGATGTGCGGCAGATATTTACTTCAGTGGCGTGGCCCTCCCACAGTTGATGAACATGTTGAAGTGCTGAACGAAGGTTCGGTGAAGTTGGTGTTCCCGTCGGCTGTGTTCGGAGCGAAAAACACTCCGGTCGCCACCCCAATCCTAAAAGGAGACCTTATCATGTGTGATTACTCATTGATGGGAGTTCCGAACCGCCTCGCCAACGAAGGTGACGATCTGGTTGTCCATCGCTTCTCGACCGGAACGATTGGCCTCGTTCCGGCGCGGACGAATTCATCGTCGGGAACAACGCCGCAACTTGGATACCGCGCTATCTGGAAGGCGATAAAGGACTTCTTCCGAGATGCCGAACCCAATCAGGCGGTTGCCGTTTGCGTTCCACCCGGCGCTCGTTTACTCGTCCGCGATATGCCGGAGGATGTGCAACGCTTTGCGAAGTCGGGTCCGGCCGAAATTGTAACCTTCACCCAACTTTCAGCTGCGGCGAATGCGCATCGGGATGCCATCCGGCTCGACAACGGCTCGGAAATCCTTCTACAGAGGCTTCACGAAGGGCAGCGCGTCCGCGTGCTGCGCCTGACTATTGCCGAAGTCGAAGATATGCCCGTACTGAAAACTGCGGGCGTTCGATAAAACAACTAAGAATGTTGCGCTTGAGCAGAGCAGCCGTCAATCGCAGCGGTATTACCGTAACCCATTAAACTTCCTATAGCTTGCTCCTCACCATCCGGAATACGCGGAAATCCACCCTCACGTTACATCGACTCCGGTATTTAAAAACGACCCCGGTGGCGAAAGATAGAAATTGAACCATTCAGGGCTATCGGGTGCACGGCGTGATTCATATGTCGCATTTACGATATGCTGAAAGGTTTCAGGAGGAGAAAATATGGCAGATATGAACAATCAAATCGAAACTGTTTCGGTCTTTGGTCGTCCTAATTGGGGCGCCATCTGGGCCGGTGTATTCACCTTTATCGCCATCTGGTCAGTCTTCGGCGCGCTTGGACTTGGTATATTTGCGAGCTCTGCGAGCCCAAACGCAGCGGCACCCGTTTCAGGGATGAGCGTAGGAATGGCCATTTGGAGCATCGTCCTTACAATAATCGCTATGTTTGTCGCAGGACGAACGACAGGAGGATTGGCAAACACCACCAACCCTCGTGAAGGCATGACGCATGGCATGGTTATGTTTGGACTCGCGGTAACCTCTGCATTGCTGATTCTCGTCATCGGCGGCAATGCTTTCGGAAACACCGAAGTCTCCGGAGGCGTACACAGCGCATATGTACTCAACATGTTCTCATATCTCGGGTGGACTCTATTCGTTGCGCTGTTTCTTGGTTGGCTCGCGGCTCTTGGCGGAGCCTCGACGGCACACAAACATTTTCCGACAACCAGCACCACCACTGTTCAGCATCGAGTTCGGCACGCCTAGGCGCTGCGGTGGGACGCATGAGGCTGCCCCGCCGGGCGGCCTCTGCGGCGTCCCCGAATGAATTCTTTGTACGACCAAATCGGGATTTGCGGATGCGATGAATTGCCCGTTCGCAAGATATCCTTTTCCTCGGACCGGCCAATGACTGCACGATTCATCGGGGATTCATGGGCTGGTTAGACCACGCTCTTCAACAACTACTCTCATCCTGGGGATATTGGGCCGTCTGCATTGCACTATTCGGTGAAAATGCCGGTCTTCCGCTGCCTGGTGAATCGACCCTCATGCTGGCCAGCTTTTATGCGCATAAGCATTCTGGACTTCATATTCAATGGATTGTGCTCGCCGGCATTGCGACGTGCATTCTGGGTGACAATCTCGGATATTTTGTCGGACACCGCTACGGCGACCGTCTGATTCAATGGAGCGAGAAGCATCTTCCGATTGACGAACAGGACGTGGAGGCCGGGCGCGATCTCATTAAAAGACATGGCGGGATGGCGGCGTTCTCGGCACGTTTTATTTTTGGACTACGCACCATCTTTGGTCCTCTGGCGGGCAGCCTCGGAATGGACTGGCGGCGCTTCTTAAAATACAACGTACTTGGCGCGATTGCGTGGGTTTGTACCATGGCTTTCGTCGGATATGGGATAGCCAATGCATTTCAGAGCATGCTCGGCTATCTCGAGAAAGCCAGTTGGTCCATTGCTGGCGGCATATTTCTGGCAGGCTACCTCTTTTGGCGTCACTACAAGCATTCGCGCGCGCGCGCATCATAGCGGCGCAGTGCAAGAGGCGGAGGAATTTCTCGTCTCTTGCACTGCGCTTTGACAGCTAGCCTATTGCGTGACTGTCTTTGCCGCGTCGCCTTCTTTGAATCCTGAACCGGAAACGGGCGTGCACACCGATGAGAGCGCGTCGACGTCGGTCACCTTCACTACGCCGACAGGGGTTGTCATCCGCCGAATCACTGCCCCCGTCGTCGGATCTTTAATTTCTTTTGTGACCCGTTCAATCGAAAGCTGGTCGCCAACCTTCACCCCGGCTTTCGAGCCCACATTGAGAATCACTTGCCCGCCATCCACCGCTGCGACGAGGCCGCTCACCGTGATCGTGCGTGCCTCAAACTTTGACGAATCCGACACGAGGCCGGCGCTAAGCTGGTTTACTGCCTGGTTTACCGCCTCTCCAATGATCGTCTGCTGAAAATCGCTGCTGCCGAAATCCACGCCGCCCGCTCCGAAGCCGTGCCAATTACCGCCTCCACCTAGCAAAGAAGTGCTATCGCGTTCCGATTCGCCCTTCCCTTCGGCCACTCCCAGTATTTCGGCCGTGTCAATGTTCACTATACGGGCGTCGAGCATCACAACGGCCTTGCTCTTCTTTTTTCCAAAGCCGCCCACTCCGAACCCTCCGAGACCTGCGCCGGCGCCACCGATCTTCGTATTTTTGTTATCGTTCCCGAATTGCGTCACGCTGCCGACAATAATCGCATCCACGCCGAGTATTTTTCCAATTTGCGCTGCCGAGGTTGGGTTTGCGCGATCACTGTTCGAAAAATTTTGTTCGCTCAGGATCTTATCCAGTTGCTGCCGCTCGATTACGGAGTAAGTGCCATCCTGCACAAGGCACTTAACAAGCAGATCCGAAATGCCCTTGCCCACGTCGACGTTCGTTCCAAATACGGCAGCACTGTTCGTTTGCACAGTAGCGTAGTCGAAATCGAAGACTGCGACGCGCTTCTTGCGGCCTTGTGACTGAGCCGGTGCAGCGCCAGGAGTTGCCGTAGCGGTTGCACCTCCGGCGGGCGCAGGCGCCGCAACACAAGACGTAGGAGTTGCCACCGGCTTTGATTGCGCACGAGCATTCGGCGCGGTTGCAAACACGAGGAACACAAAAGAACACAAGAGGAACAGGGCCCATGCGAACTTTTTCATGGTTTCTCTCCGACCAGAGACTGTTGGCTTAGCCGCCCGGACGAGGCGGACTTGGTCGAAAATCTTACAGATGCACGGCCCTTTGGTCAATAAATTAGCGCGGAAAAATTGAGCGATGTTCCAGTTGAAAGACTAAGGGCTCATTTTACAAACACACTGTATACGCAGGACTTAGCATCGTGTCATTTTCGTTGTCCTTCATTTGGATCGGCAGACGAAAACGGTCCGTTACTAGTGTAAATACAGTATTGCGCCGATGCGAGAATCGCAGAACCATGGAGAGTCATGGAGAATTGTGCTAATTCAGTGCTAATAGTGGACGATAGCAGCACTGTCCGATCCGCGATTCGCAAGTTCTTGGAAGTCTGCATGCAGATGCGCATCTGCGGCGAGGCTTCTAACGGTGTTGAAGCCATCGCAATAGCTACCGAACGAAAACCGGGGTTGATCCTCATGGACCTTTCGATGCCGTCAATGAACGGCATCGAAGCAGCTTCAGTCATCAAAAAAAAGGCACCTGAGTCCCGCATCATCGTCTTCACCTTGTATCAGGACTCGATCGGTAAGGCGATGGCCAAGGCTGTCGGAGTCGACGTGGTCGTATCCAAGACTGAAGGCTCTGGCGGGTTAATGGCCGCCCTTATGCCGCTGCTCGCCGAAGGTTCTCAGTTTTGCTGACTACTCTTGCGTCTTCAGTTTGAGCCGCGATTTGTTCTCTTCCATGAATTTGCGCAGGTCGCCGGCGGCATCAAGGAGCCGCACCCATTGCTCGTAATACAATGTGACCGGAAATCTGCCTAATCCGTACACGCTGACGCCACCCTTCTCCCCGACGCGGAACTCAAGAGTTCCTTTCGGGCGCGCTCCGCTCTTCTTTTCGAGTTCCGCAATTCGCGCGAGTAGCTCTTCCCTGCTTGGTTCGGATTCAGGCATGTCTTCTTTTCCTCCGAAAGAGTTTCAAGTTCACGATAATATCAGTTTTGGCGCGCAATCGCGCTAAACGCGCACAAGAGGAAGACGAATGACGGAAACGATCACGGAGAAAGTAACCCTTACTGTCTCGGACGGTACTTCGATGAATGCATTTGTGGCGCGTCCGGCAGGAGGAGGTAAGTCTCCGGGCGCAATGATCTTTCAAGAGGCATTTGGCGTGACGGCGCATATCCGAGATGTAGCGATTCGGTTCGCTCGCGAAGGTTACGTAGCGATTGCGCCCGAACTCTTTCACCGAACCGCGCCGGGCGCTGAATTGAGCTATACCGATTTCGCCGCGGTAATGCCTCACATGCAGGCGCTAACCAATGAAAATCAGCAAAGCGATATCCGTGCTGCTTTTTCCTGGTTACAGAAGGACTCACAGGCGGACTCTGCCCGGATCGGCTGCGTCGGATTCTGTATGGGCGGGCGCACGTCCTACTTGGCATCCGCCACGGTCCCTCTGCAAGCGGCCGTGTCATTTTATGGCGGTGCAATCGGACCAAGCAACCGCGGTCCATCTATTTTGCCGCTTGCTCCGCAATTGAATGCGCCGATGCTCTTTTTCTGGGGCGGTCTCGATAAGCACATTCCCCCCGAGCAAACGCGTCCTATTGAAGACGCTCTACAAGAGGCGGGGAAGGAATTCGTCAACGTGAAGATTTCTTTTGCGGATCATGCGTTTTTTCGGGATGGCGGCCCGAGCTACAATGCGAAAGCGACTGCGCTAGCCTGGGCTCTCACCAAAGAGTTTCTCAACCGGAATATGCAGAGCCACTTGAAGTAGTCGACGCAGAGCGCACACGCGGCGATGCCCTCTGAGGCCGCGAGCGCGGACTAATCGCGAAGCAGAAATTCCATTTCGATACCTGCCACGGCGATTACGTCGCCGGAGGATAGTTTCGTCGGATGCGAAATGGGATTGCCGTTCACACTGGGCGTCTTATCTGCTGCGCCGATGTAATAGGAATTGTCCTCTCGCCGATTGATTTGCGCCGCTGCTTTCGGTGCGAACCAGCCCTTCAGTTTCACGGTTGCCAGCGCTGACTTGCCGACGACGGTCAGTTTATCCGTGAGGGCATATTCCTGGCGGTCTGTTTTTCCGCTGCGTACGATCAACGTGGCCACTTTCACACGTGCCGGAGCCACCTGCGCGCTCTCACCCACGGCCGCCACTTTTCGCAAAAATTCGCGCCGCTCTTTAGTGTCGAGCATCACGGTTTCATTGATCTTTGGCGCCGCCGGCCTCGCAACGCTAGCACCTACCGGCGCGAACCCGTCCATGTCACTTGCATCGGAGACAACGATAGTGTGCTTGCCCACAGTTACGGAGTCGCCCGGCTTTAGCATCACCATCTTCGCGCGCTGGCCGTTGACGAATGTGCCGTTCATGCTGCCGAAGTCTTCGAGCATCATGCGGCCTTCCTCAATAAACACTCGCGCGTGATAGTGCGACACAGCCGGATTATCGATTACGAGCGCATTATCCGGCGAACGCCCGATGCTTACCTCTTTCGAGCCGATAGGAACTTCTCCCAGGATTGCGTTGTCAAACTTGAGTGTCAACTTTGGCATCGGTTTCTCCTTCTGCCTTTTCGATCTCGTCAGTTTCCAGAACGTGTGATCCAGCGCCCGATTTTTGCGAGTGCCCTGCCGGACTTTGCACCAACTCGCACAACTATTGCAGTGATGTTGTCTCCCCCGCCCGCCAGATTTGCGAGATCGATCAACTGGTCGGCTGCGCTTTGCGCATCCGTCGTTTCCCCTAAAACTGCGGCGATCTGGCTGTCCGAGAGTTCGCGCGTTAATCCGTCGGAACAGAGGAGGTATGTGTCGCCTTCCATCGCGATTTCCTCGTCGACTTCGGTTTCAACCGCGTCGTCGACTCCGAGGGCGCGCATCAGCACGTTTTTCAGCGGACTCGATTCGGCCTCGGCTTCGGTCATGTGCCCCTCACGAACCTGCTGTGCGACGAGCGAGTGATCGTCTGTGAGTTGCAAAAACTCACTGCCGCGAAGCCGATACGCCCGGCTGTCACCAACGTGAGCCACGCTCACGCGATCGGCAAAGAATTGCAGTGCAATAACCGTGGCGCCCATCCCTTTTGCAGTTTTTGGAGAACCATCCTGTCCGTTGCCGGTATGTGCGGCTGCTGCTTCACCTGCCGCTCCTCGAACCAATTTGTTTGCCAGCCGAATCGCACTCGCTAACCGATTGGAGGTTTCCGAAGCGCCATCGATGCGTTGCCCTTCGAAAGGCAAATCCGGATTCGATTCTGCATCGCGGCAGTGCGCGTGAATTGTTTCCACCGCAATTCTGCTTGCGACTTCACCCGCATCCAGTCCGCCCATCCCGTCGGAAAGAATAAAGAGCCCGAGTTCCGCAGCAACTTGGAAATTGTCCTCGTTATTTTCGCGGGCGCGCCCCGTATCCGAGCGCGCGGCGAAATCCAGCGCCGATGCAATCATCGGTTTGGCTGTAGTGCTCACTCGGTGCTCCCGTCGAAATCGTATGTCGTATCCAACCCTGGATTGCGGCCGCGCAACTGGCCGGTTGGGATTTTCACTTCGCGGACGTTTTGAAAGCCTTGCGTTCGGAGCCAATCGATCACGCTTGGGATGCGCACCGCTGGAAATGGCCCGGATAACACAATGAAGCCTCTTTTGCCGCCCTCCATCCGTCGTGGGACAACGACGGACGTGAGTCCGAGGCCCTGTATTTTGCGCGATGCGTCTTGCGCGCGATCTTCGCGGTCGAATCGCGCCACCCATATGTAAGATGGGGCGTTACCGCGAAGGACTGATCCCATCGGCTGGGCTGTGCCGGCTGCCATGTTCGCCAAGCTCTGATCGGGCTTTGCTGGTGACGCCTTTGTGATTACGGGATTCGAGCCAGAGGACGATGTCTGGGCGCTGGCTGGGGTGGAGACAGCGTCCGCTAACGGCGTACGAGAGGCATCGGACTGCGGTGTGGGAGCCGACGGTGGCGGTTCGGGAGCGGATTGCGTTAGGGCAAAATTGGGCAATTTTGGCGCAGTTGGCGCCGTAGGTGGCGGCAATTTGTCCGCTAATTGCGCTTTTTGCACCCATTTTGCCACGCCTGCCGCAAAGAGCACGATCATCGCGAACGCGACGACGGCGGCGACCGATTTTCCTCGGGCTGGCTTCGACCGTGCCGCTGCCTGGATCACTGGCTCGGCCGGCAGCGCGATTGTCGGCTGAAGGGCGATGGCATCCTGTGTGGCGCGACCTGCGGTAGTGCTGCTTCCCGCTAGCGGAGACGCCGACAGACCCGAAGAGGAGAAAACTTTTTCCATTTCGGCGATGGACTGGAAGCGCTTCTCGGGCCCCTTTTCGAGACATTTTAGAATGGCGCGTTCGATTGGAACCGGGATGCCGGGTTCGACCTCGTGCGGCGGCGCGGGCGACTCGTGCAATTGCTTCATCGCCACGGCGACGGCATTGTCGGCGGTGAACGCCTGGGTGCCCGTGAAGACTTCGTAGAGGATCAGGCCAAGGGAGTAAATGTCGGTGCGATAATCCACAGGCTTGCCTGCGACCTGTTCGGGCGCCATGTAGGCCGGAGTGCCGACCATCGCGCCCGTCATGCGCGTGAGCGATTCCATGGAACGCGCGATGCCGAAGTCCATGATCTTTACGTTGCCGCGTAAATCGATCATCACGTTTTCGGGCTTCAGATCGCGATGAACGATGCCCTGTGCATGAGCCTCTTTGAGGCCGGCGCACATTTGCTGTGCGAGGTCGATTCCCTTTCGCAAGGACATAGCGCCGAAGCGAGTCAGGACCGAGCGGAGGCTCTCGCCTTCGATGAATTCCATCGAGGTGTATGCGATGCCGCCGAGGCGGTTGAACTCGTGGACGCGGCAGATATTTTTGTGAGTGATTTTGCGGGCGAAGAGAAGCTCGTTTTTGAAGCGGTCCATCATCTGCTGATCGGAGGCGATTTCCGGCTTCAGGAGCTTCAAGGCGACGACTTCGCCCGTTTCGCGGTCGCGAGCCTTGTAAACATTGCCCATGCTGCCGTGTCCAGCCGCGTCGAGAACGTCGTAGCGCTGGCCAAGGGCAGCTATTGCGGCGGAACTGAGATGTAGAGCCGCCGGGTTGAACGGCGCGGTCTGATTCGCAGTGTCCCGGGATGAAGCGATCAGCGCTTCGGCTTCGGGAACGTCGCTGAGCAGGATGGTGTCCTGCTGCGAGCGCGAGCCTCGCGGCGAATGGGCCGCAGATGCACGGCGGTCGGTCCCGTTGGAGCCACGGGGATCGGATGGCTGGTTCATGGCGCTGTCGTACTAGGATAAAGGAGAAATCGGGTCGAAGCCTGGCGGCGCAAGGGTCCTGTAAGGAAAGAGTATCTGGTACGATTCGGCGACGGTTGGCGCCAACTTCCCGGATTTTGTGGCCGTTAGAGACCGCCATTTTTGAGCTAAAAAATGCCTCTTTTTTGTCGATTAGAATTTCCGTTTTCGTTGATGGCGCTGGACTTACGCTGATTTCTAATCGGCAGACCGGCGATTAGAAAAGCGTGATTGTGAATGGTGACTGGCGGAAAGGCAACCGCTCGCGACTTATGACTCGTGATTCGTGACGGCGATCGCGACTCCCCTTTCCTCCCCGATTTTTCTCCGTTTTTCAGGTCCCCATCTTCAAAAAACACGAAAAGGTAGCACGCGCAAAAAACGATTTCAATTGTGGGAAATACGGGCATAGTACTGAGGGCCGTGATTCGTAATTCTTGGCTCGCGGCCATGACCTGAGGCCCGTGAGCAGCCGTAGTGGCAAGTTGGCTGTAATTTGGGCAGCGCGCAAAGGCGTTGTATTCAATCCAGGCTGCGTTAGCATAGGGCCTCGTTGGACAAGAAAGGAGGCATCCCATGGCATTTCGTCGTTCCCTTCTCACCGTTGCCGGCCTCTTGATGTTGTGTTGCCCCGCGGCGCTTGCCGCTCCGCAGGATGGCGCGGCGGTGCGTGTGGCGATCGTTGGACTGGAGCACGGGCACGTTGCCGGATTTCTGAACGCATTTCCCAAGCAACAGGATGCCGAGTTGGTCGGCATCGTGGACGCCGACAAGGCGCTCTGCGAGAAATACGAGAAGCTGTATCACCTCAGCCCGAGCATGTTTTATCCGACGCTGGACGATTTGCTTGCGCACCAGCATCCTCAGGCATTGCTGGTTTACACGGCAGTGGGCGAGCACCGACGCGTGATTGAGGCGGGAGCGGCGCATGGACTCGATGTGATGGTGGAGAAACCGCTCACGCTTTCGGTGGACGACGCGCTTGCGATCCAACGGGCAGCGGAAGCACATCATGTCGAGGTGCTCGTGAATTACGAAACGACATGGTATGCGAGCAATCGCGCGGTTTATGACATGGTTCAGCAGGGCAAGCTCGGCGACGTTCGTCGAGTCGTGATTCATGATGGGCATCAGGGACCGATTGAGATTCATGTGCAGCCGGAATTTCTTAAGTGGCTCACCGATCCAGCCGAGAACGGCGCGGGCGCGCTCTACGATTTCGGCTGTTATGGCGCCGATCTGATGACCTGGCTTATGCATGGCGAGGCACCAATCAGCGTGACGGCCGTCTCGCAAACGGACAAGCCGCAAGAGTATCCGCGGGTCGATGACGACGCGACCATCGTTTTGCGCTATCCGAAGACGCAGGCCGTGCTGATGCCTTCGTGGAACTGGACCTTCAATCGTAAAGACATGGAAGTTTATGGAACAAAAGCGTACGCAATTGCCGTGAATCCTACGGAAGTAAGACAGCGCTTCAGCCAGTCCGCGGCCGAGGAGACGGTGACTGAACCGCCGGTTGCTGCACCGGAAGACACTTCTTTGCACTATCTGGCTGCCGTTGTGCGCGGGCAGATTCTGCCGCACGGCGATTTGAGCGCCCTTGATACGAATGTGACTGTGATGCGGATTCTGGATGCCGCGCGTGAATCGGCGCGAACTGGAAAGACGGTGCAGTTGAAGCGTGGGCAGTGACGTAAAAGGACGTAGAGGAAGCAGAGGAGGTATAGGAGGCAAAGGAAACCAGCAAAGTTCGGATGTTCAGCTAATTTGGCGTTATCCCGCGACTTTTGTGAGCGCTTCGACCGGCGCGATGAAGACCCACACCCATGCTAACCGCCCGCAATGGGCTGCGGCACCCAGCGTTTGTTGATTCGCGGCGTTGGATCGATCCGGTGCTTCTGCGAGCCTGTTGCGATTCGTTTGCAAGCACCACCCGACCGCACCCGCTACCATTCAGCGCGACTAACCTTGACGCAGATTGAAATGAAGACTAGAATTTAGACGATAATAAGGGATTTGCCATGAGCGGTCAAATGCTGAAATTGAAGCAAGCGAGCGCGGTGCTCCAGGTTAAGCCTAAGGAGCTGCAAAACCTCGTCCAATTTCGTGTTGTGAAGCCGAAGAGATTTGAAGGTGCCTACTATTTCGAGCGCAGTACGCTTCTGGTGGCAAAAGTGGCCTTTTACCTGAAGGAATCTCTTGGAACGTCTACGAGCGTGCTCTCCAGGCTCATGGAGGCTTTTAGCGCGTCCGAAGCAAGGCTCAAGGCCGAGAATCCGAGCTACGTTGTGTTCACTTGCCGGACCGCACCAGATGAGGAACCAATAAAACTCGGAGTCCCTTTTCGAGCGCTAGAGGAGCAGATTGGCGAGCGTATGAGCCGGGTTGATCTATACCGCGACCTGCCACGCGGCAGAAAGCGTCGGGGATGGAAAAAGGAATTCCTCGAATCGCTATCGGAGGCAGCGAAGGATATCGGAGAAATCTCCGCGGAGGAAATCCTGCGCACGGTGCACAGCTACCGCAGAAAGCGCCGTACCCCGGAGATCACCATTGCCGCGGAAAGCTAAGCGCCGCAAGCCGCGTGTGGTCGTCGTGTTAATCAATGGGCGAGCCACCCGCCCAAGGCGTGCCGTAACAAAAATAACATTCGATAGCGATGATTCAGCAATCCGAGACTACGCATGCCGGTTTCATAACCGGCTTTGGTGGCTAGGGCAGCGAAACCTATCTCTTTCTTTTCTAAGAATGAAGAGTATGCAGGAGGGCCAATCACGGTGACACGGTTGTTTCTCGATCGAAGCCATTTGGCGAGAGTAATGACGGGCAGCACATCGCCATGACTACCTATCGCCACGAAGAGAAAATGAGGAGAGGAGTCTTTCGTCGCCATAGGACCGTGTGTCGGTCCTGATGAACCATTGTCTTTCAATTCGGCCTCGGACAATCGTCGCAATTCATTCTTTACTTGCGACAGGAACGACCTGTCGTGTCTTTTGGCCTCAGATATTTTTGGAAAATCAGGCCGGTAACAAAATAAGCCGCCGCCACAAAGACCACCTCAACAATTACCCACGCTAACTTTGTCGCCAGTACCGAGCCGTGGAGACCTCTCGACCACAGGAACAGGGCTCCTCCGGCCAGACAGCTGGCTCCAAACACCACTGCACCCCTCACCTCTCGCTTCCATTCGCGCATAAGATATTCCTAGACTGACATCTATTTGGTTGGTTCACTTCAATAATTTGATTTAGAATGTGGCGAGTACACGCCAGAATATCGTGCTTGTCGGTTTCCACCACGATGTCGGGATCTAGAGGTTCCTCATAGGGGGCGTCGACTCCAGTAAATTGACGAATTTCGCCTCGCATCGCCTTCGGGTACATGCCTTTTACATCACGCTCGACGCATACTTGAAGGGGGGTCTTAACGTAAACTTCAACAAAATTGGGAACAAGCAATTTCAGACGCGCACGCGTCTCACGGTACGGTGAAATGACCGCGCTAACCGTATTTATATCGTATCGCCCGAGCAGTGCGCAAAGCCAGCCAATACGAAGTGCGCTCTCTTCGGGTTCGGATCTGCTAAATCCAAGTCCTTTGCACATTGTACATCGGAGCTCATCGGCATCGAGAATTTCCGCGGACCTTCCAGCCTTGGCCAGCCCCTCTCCGATATTTCTGGCCAGGGTCGATTTGCGCGCGCACGGAAGTCCTGTAAGCCAAATTGCAACACTCGAAGACCATTTTATTGGTGATCTTACGGTGCTATTTGTCGCAGAGAAGTGCGCTTAATATCTCCGAGGCTTCACTTGTAGCAGTTTTTGAGCATTTGTAAACTACTAACTTATATAGACTGTAAAAATATGTCTTGACTGATACTACATAGGGTATTAGAGTCACCAGATATTGCTGTTCTACACAGACATTGGGTTTGATTGAGAGGGGTTATGGCTACCGTAAGTCGGCGGGTGGCAGCCCCAACCGAAGTGTAATGACGCGCGCCTACACCGGATCGCTGCTGCGGCTCAAGGCTCACGTGTGGGTGCCGCACTGGTCGCGTCTTTTGCGACCGGTGCGGGTTTTGCTGATGTCGCCACACCTTATGTTCCCAGCGAGATCCGGTGTGCACGGCGGCAAGAGATAACGGATCGATGCCCGGAACTTCAAATCGGCGCGTGCGAGAACTCAACGGCGCGCACTCTTTGAACACCGCAAAGAGATGCGGCACCCGACGTTTTTGATTTTTCTAACGTAAGATCGATCCGGTGCTTCTGCGGACTTGTTGCGGTTAGTTTGCATGGGCCACCCGCTAGAAGAGTTTACTTCCTTCGCTAGTCACCTCGCAAGTACGCCAGGATGTTGTTCGGATGTCGACCCCGTAGTAGAATCACCGCCGATGCCAACAGTAAAAACATATACGCTAATTGTGATTTACGGGGATCGCGAGATTATCCACTGCGATGTGCCGATTGTGCCGAATGCCTACCCAGCTGTCGGCCAAAAGATCGAGGACGATAAGTATTGGGTAAAAGAGATTCTGGAACATTCCGAAACGGTTCACAAAATCCTAGTGGCTAAGGTGGGTTGCGACTGGGAACCCATCGACGATCAGGCCGGTTTGCTTACCGTGTACAAGTGCAAGAATTGCGGGAGGCGCACGGAAGTACGCGGTGACTTCATGCCGCCCGTGCAAAAATGCCGGAAATCGCCGCCCGAGTACTAAGCAGTTGGGCGAACGATACAATCGCCACGACGATAAGCTATCGCTGTTCTGACGCACCGCAAAGAGATGCGGCACTCTGCGTTTTGGTCTTCTGAGCCTAAGATCGCCGGTGCTTGGCGCGCGGGACTTTCTGGGAGCAAGAACCAACGGGAGTGTGAGGCCGATCCGCTCCTTTTAGAAACTTGTGTCGCGCCTACGGCGCTCATCACGCTTCTTCTCTTTACCCAGCGCTCCCGCGCTGGGCTAAGTTGTGCCGCGCCTACGGCGCTGATTTTGAGCTGTGAGCGAATACGTTCCCAGATTACGTTCTCAGATTTCGTTCTCAGATAAGGAACTCGTCCGGCGCGGGTACTGGTGCCGTCTGCCACCACACCATCAAACAACGAAAAGGAGTGCGTGGCCCACCCGCCCTTGAAGACTCGACAATCCGACTCACTTTGTGAAGGGATGGTGATCGAAGCTGAGCGCCCGAGTGATCTTCCACACTCCATCTTCGTTCTGCCAGAGAGTGATGAACTTTGCTTCTCCAATATTCGTTGGATCGCCGGGATGATGAAAGCGATGAACGCCAATCTCCACGGCACCATAGTGCGCTATCGGATAGACCTCCAACGTACCGGGAACCAGTTCGCGCGTTACTTTGCCGCAAATGTTTTCCTTGAGGCCATCCAGAAGAGATTGCCGGCCAGCACTGAATCCTGTGACGTCGTGATAGAACTCCAGATCCTCCGCCACCATGGAGGAAACCGTCGTCAAATCGCAGTGGTTGTACGCGTCAAACAATTTCGTATCAAGTGATTGCACAGTATCGAAC
>DATNBB010000184.1:0-3184 GCA_035607335.1 Binatia bacterium
ACAACCGCTGCACGTAGCTCTGGGATGGGCGCTCTTTGGATTGGCGCTCTTCGAATGCGGGATTTTCTTCAAGTCGCTGAATCTGCGGCTGCAAGCGTACGTCGTGTTTGCGTCGGCCCTGATCCGTATATTCTTGGTAAACGTCAACGCGTCTCCGCGCGATTTGGCCGTAACGACACTGCCGCTCGCGCTCATCTTCTACTACGTGCATTGGCGCGCAGACGCGAAGCGCGAGGGCTTGTTGGGCCAGGACAAGAGCCTCCTCGCGGCCCAGTTTTTGAGCTACTTCGGAACGATCACAGTCGCAACCGTCCTCTATTTCGGACTGGATGCGGGCTGGGTCGGCGCGGGGTGGGCCATATTTGCGCTGCTGCTGATTGCTATGGCCTGGGCCGCAAGGCACAACATATTGCTGCATCACAGCCTTTTGCTGGCGATCGCCGTGATGGTGCGAGCGGTCATTTTCGATTTGCCGCAACCGGTAATTCAAGGGTTGCCGTTGGTGGACAGTCGATCCTTTCATGTCATCGTCGCGGCGACGGCACTGTTTGCGTCGATGGCGTTTGCGTTCCCGCTGCGGCGCCGGATCGCAGCCGAGCAGGGCTCAGGAGGCTTCCTGGAATCGCTTTCGTTCGTGCAGCGGCCAGAGCAGGTGTTTTTCTTTGTCCCGCTGGCGATGATAACGGCACTGATTGCCCGCGACGTGACGCAAGGCCGCGTCACAATGGCGTGGGGCATCGAGGCGGTCGTTGTCTTTTCATTTGCGCTGCTCGTGGGCGAGCGCAGTTTCCGGATCACAGGTCTTGGCTTGCTCCTTCTGTGCGTCGGGAAGATTCTGCTGCTCGATGTGTGGCGTCAAAACAAATCCGACCGGTTCGCCACATTTATTATTCTGGGCGTGGCACTCCTCTTGGTCTCGTTCCTCTACACTCGCTATAGCGAAACGATCCGCCGCTATCTCTAGAAGAGTTTCCTACGTAGCACTGTGAACGGCTCGTTCCGTAAAGCCCGCGGCCGGCGTGGGAACTTGCCAAAAATTTGCTGAGGATTGGGAGAATTCGACGCCGATCATTGTTTCGCCGGTACCGGTCAGGATCTTGCGGGCAACGCGACAGGGCAGTTCGGCATTGGATTCCGCATTGAACAAAATCAGTTTCTGCGCGACGGAAACGTTCGCAGCGAGTGGAATCAAGCCGCCCAGTGCACTGACGTTGAGGGTCTCGCTGATCTCGGAAAACGGCTCATTGCCGTTGCCATCGCTGTATCGCCCGTAAACGAACACCGGCATTTTTAGGGGCAGGCGTGCCGCGCGACGGCGTTCGATAAGTGGCTCAAACTTCGGCGTTAAGGATGCTTGCGGTCTGCGTTGCGCGGATCGCAAACGCATAATCAGAAAAGGAAGCGAACCGTAAAAAATGCCGTCGCCAAGAACCGACAGCAAAATACCGCCCGCGCCGCTCACTCCCAACTTGCCCGCAGCGTAAGCGCCAGGACGCAAAAGCAGATCGGCGATTTCCGGGACCACACCGCCCGCCCTCATCATGGCGAGCACCAGCGTGATCGAACTCCCGGTTATCAACGAGAGCAGAAGCTCCCTGGGGACCCGCAGTCTGTCCGCCTCGGACGCGGCCATAACCATATTGTAATACTCCTGAGCCGCGAGGGGGTATGGGGTGCCCCCGGCTTCCTCTTGCAAGCGTCAGCAAGGTCCGGAAGGGGATGTCATCCCGTCAGCGTACAGCTCAAGGTCTAAATGCCGGGCCGCAGCCTTCAGCGCGGCAGCTTGTGGCCTCGCTGCAAACGATAAGCCGAAAAAAGACCGGCCGCGTGATTCTTAGCCCCCAGCGCCGTTTACGATGGAGGAGCGCTTTGCATTCTCAGCCTCAAAATCAAAACGGGGAGGCTGGCACCTCCCCGTTTCGTTAACTGGTATACGCCGCGGTGACGCTCGAAGCGTCAAGGGCGGCACGCACCGCAAAAGCGGTGTGCTTCCTGCTATTTACCTTGCTATGCCCGGTGGAGTCATGCTCCCTCCGTGCTGTAGCTCCTACAAGCCCACATTTACGCCCGCGCCGCTCCCAATGCAAGCGAATTTTTTGCCTGCCGCAAACGCGCCGAAATCGCCGCCGCAATCAAAATCCTATCGGCCGAAAAGCTCGGCTACGAGAGTATCTCGCGTTTTTTCCAGGTATGTCGCAATGTCCCCGAGAATTGCGCTAAGGGTTCCCACGCGGAGCTGCTTGTGCGCAGGGATCGTTATGTGGTGTTCCGTGCCCTTTACCGAAGACGTGAGGCGAATATGGCTGCCGATCTGCCTTTCGACCACATAGCCATGAGTCCGAAGCAATTTGGCGAGATCCAAACCGCTGAGGTCTCGTGGAAGTTTCAAGCCGGGATGACCTCATCCTTGGTCCAATGCAACCTTATGACGCGCGGCTTCACCGCACCATCAAAATGGCACTCCACGGCATCGCGCAACATCACCTTCAATTCATCGATTGTATCTGCCTGAGTAAAAATCGCGTGCCCAAGCGCCCGCGCTTCAAAACCGCCTTCTGGCGACTCTTCGATCGCGAATATGATTTCTGTATCTGTCATCGAATATTTCCTTTCCGGTGATTGTAACACTCTCCAGCCGCCTCAGAAAAAAAGCCGTCATCCTAAGGGCCGCGAATAGCGGCCCGCCGAAGGTCCGCCGCGGCGGAAAGGATCACTCTTCGATTTCATCCGCCGGCTTCCGTCCGCGCTGGTTTTGTCCTCTACCTCCTGAACCTCCTCTACTTCCTACGCCTCCCGATTTCTCTTGACATGCGACATTTGTCGCGCTATATGTGACAACTGTCGCATCTAGATCGCCCAAGGATTTCTAAATGCCCGGCAAAACCGAACGCTTTACCCGCCGCGAACGCGAAATCATGAATGCAATCTTCGCACTCGGCAACCGCGCCTCCGCCGACGATATTCGAGCTCGCCTCACCAGCCCACCTGGCGATTCCGCCGTTCGCGTGATGCTTGCCCGGCTCGAAAAGAAAGGCCTGCTCAGACACGAGCAGGAAGGCGTCCGCTACATGTACTCGGCCACAATTTCACCCTCTGCCGCCAAACGCAACGCCCTTCAGCAATATCTCCAAACCTTCTTCGGTGGTTCTCTGCGAAAAATGATGACGGCCCTTGTCGCCGAAGA
>DATNBB010000190.1:0-4960 GCA_035607335.1 Binatia bacterium
CCGTATTGTCGCAGCACCTCGTTCACTTCCTGCACCGACCGACCGCTGCCGCGCGCAATGCGCTTGCGACGCTTGCCGTCGATCAGGTTGTGATTCAGCCGCTCGGCAGACGTCATCGAATTGATGATCGCCTCGATTCCCTTGATGCGCCCTTCGTCCACATTCACATCTTTCGGCAATTTCGCAAACGGCCCGATCTTCGGCAACATGCCCATGATCTGCTCGATTGATCCCATTTTCTTGATCTGCTGAAGCTGGTCGCGAAAATCCTCGAGCGTGAAATCGTCTTCGCGCAACTTGCGTTCCAGTTCGCGCGCTTTCTTCGCGTCAATCGTCTTTTCAGCCTTCTCGATCAGGCCCATCACATCGCCCATGCCGAGAATGCGGCCCACGATGCGATCGGGATAAAAAGGCTCGAGAGCGTCGTACTTTTCGCCGATGCCGACAAACTTCACCGGCGCGCCCGTCACTTTGCGAATCGAAAGAGCTGCGCCGCCACGTGCATCGCCATCCAGCTTCGTCAGGATCACGCCCGAAACGCCCAGCCGCTTGTGAAATTCTCCCGCCGAGCGGACCGCATCCTGCCCAATCATCGCGTCCGCCACAAAGAGAATTTCCGCCGGGTTCAGCTCCTTTTTCAGCATTGAGAGCTCGTTCATCAGCTCATCATCAATGTGCAGCCGCCCCGCCGTATCGACCAGAATCACGTCATAAGCCGAAAGCTTCGCTTCGCGCGTTGCGCCGCGAACGATATCGAGCGGCTTGTCCGCTCCCGCGCCGGGCCAGCAAGGCGTGCTGGTCGCCTTCGCCACTTGCGCGAGCTGTTCGCGCGCCGCAGGCCGGTAAACGTCCGTCGAAACCACAATCGGCCGGTGCCCATGTTCCGCAAGCCATTTGCCGAGCTTGCCTGTCGAAGTCGTTTTGCCGGAGCCTTGCAGGCCCACAATCAGCCAGACTGACGGCGGCCTCGATGAAAATTGTGGACGCGCCTCGCGCCCGAGCAAATCGGCCAATTCGTCCCGAACGATCTTCACCACCTGCTGCTCAGGCGAAAGTTGCAGCAGCACTTCCGAGCCGAGAGCCTTCTCGCGCACGTGTGCAATGAATTCGTCCGCCACGCCAACGTTCACGTCCGCATCGAGCAGCGAATCGCGAATTTCGCTCATCGCCGTATCCAGATGCTCTTCGCTGAGCTTGCCCTGCCCGCGCAGATTCTTAAACGTTCTCTGTAATTTCTCTGTCAGGTTCTCAAACATGTTTAATCATTATCCCCACCGATTATTCTAGGGAGCGGCCAGCGCGTGGTCAAACGCGCCGCGTTGTCATTAGCTTTCTGGAAGTGTTTTCTCTGTGCCTCTGAGTCTCTGTGGCCAATCGGATCAAGGCTTGCGCTGCCGAATCAGGTTTATCGTTTCCGAAAGCGCCGAGCCTCCGCCGGAGCCATTCACCGCCTTGCCGTTCCCATCAGCAGGCGATTCATCGGCTTCGGCCTTGTCTCCCTCGCCCGGCGCAAGAAAAAGATTCGTCTCCACGCCATGCTGCTTCGTATAGAGGTCGTAATACCGCCCGCCCTGCGCATAGAGAGACGAATGCGTTCCGCGTTCGATAATGCGCCCGCCCTCGACCACTAAAATTTCATCCGCGCGGCGTACGGTCGAAAGCCGGTGCGCGATCACAAACGTCGTCCGCCCGCGCATCAAATAGCGCAGTCCCTCCTGAATCAGCGCCTCCGATTCCGAATCGAGGCTCGACGTCGCCTCGTCGAGAATCAGAATCCTCGGATCGGCCAAAATCGCGCGTGCAATCGAAACGCGCTGCTTCTGCCCGCCGGAAAGCTTCACGCCGCGCTCGCCAACCACCGTGTCATATTTCAGTTCGAAATTTTCCGCGAACTCATCCACACGCGCGATGCGGCACGCGGCCAGAATCTCCTCCTCGGTCGCGTTCGGCCGCCCAAACGCCACGTTCTCGCGAATCGTGCCATCAAAGAGAAAAGTCTCCTGCAGCACCACGCCGAGTTGCGACCGATACGAATCGAGCCGCACCGTCGAGAGATCGACGCCATCCACCAGCACGCGCCCCTTCGCGGGATTGTAAAACGCGGCAATCAAGCCGATAATCGTCGACTTTCCCGCGCCTGACGGCCCCACTAGCGCCGTCACAGTATCGGGCTGCGAATCAAAGCTCACATCGAACAGCACCTGCTTGCCCGTGTCATACGAAAAATCCACATTCTCAAAAACCACGTGCCCTTCCACACGATCGAGCCGCACTGTACGATTTGGATCCACATCTTCAATCTGTTCGCTCAAGACCTCGCGCGTCCGCTCCACTCCCGCCATCGCTTCCGTCATCTGCGGCCCAATTCCCACAATCGACATCACAGGCGCCATCAGGAACGCCATGTATGCCATGTACGACATCAGTTCGCCGCCAGACATAACGCCCGCATGTATCCGCCGCGCTCCCATATACATGATCACGGCGCTCACCACGCCCGTAAGTACCGTGCCGGAAAGCGTCATCAAGGAAGTAGCCGTAAGCGTTTGCAGCACGTTGTCGAGCAACCGTTTTACTCCAGCCTGAAACACCTGTTCTTCGCGTTCTTCGGCGTGATAACCCTTCACCACGCGCACGCCACCAAGCGATTCAGTCAGCCGGCCCGTAACTTCAGCGTTGATCTTCGGCCGCGCGCGAAAAATCGGCCGAATCGTCTTAAACGCATAGAACATCCCGACGCCAAAAATCACGAGCGCCACGGCCGCTGCGCCGGTCATCGCCACACTTGTCCGCAGCAGAATAAAGAGAACAAAAATTGCCGTCAGAATGCCGCCGATAAAATCGACCAGGCCCGTGCCGATCAGGTTCCGAACGCCTTCCACATCGCTCATGATCCGCGAAACGAGCACGCCCGATTTATTCGTGTCGTAGTACGTGACGGGCAATCGGCCGATATGCGCCTGCACCTTTACGCGCAGCTCATTGATCAGCCGCTGTGAGGATTTCGAAAGCAGCTGCGTCAAGGAATACGAAGTAATGCCCTGCACAATCGTCGCGCCTGCGATTGCGAGCACCAGTGGTCCAAGCAAACCGTACTGCTCTTTGTGCACCACGTCGTCCAGCAGGTATTTCAATGAACCCGGAAGCACGAGCCCGGCCAGTCGGTTGATAAGCATGAGGCCAAAACCGAGCGAGAGCACGCCCCAGCGCGGTGCAATCAGCTTCCACGCCTCGTGCGAAAGCTTATAGACGCGCTTCTTTTGGTGCGGCGGCGCATCTACCACACCGCGAGAGGCGCGGCCTGCGCCCATGTAGCGCGGAGCGGATCGAACTTGTCCTGAACCGGAAATTCTCATCAATAGACGTTCACATCCCCTGAATTAGGCCAGTGCGGCCGCGAGGTGGAGGACTCCCAAGAGTCTACAGAATTCGATGTGGATACGCGATGCCGGGTGCATTTATTTCGGCGCCGCTGGCTCGCTCACTTCGGTAGGCTTCCCGTTCGGCGCGATATCGAGATACTTCACAAAAACGACCTCGTTTTGCGCTTCGTTGTAAAGCAATTCGTCCGCTTTGGCCGTCGCCAATACCAGCCCGAATCCTCCCGGCCGCAGTCCCTTACGCTGCCGAATCCCTTGGTGTTCGGTCGGCTCACCGTTGTGCGCAATCGCCGCGTGGCGCAAGTCAGCAAATCGAAAACCGCGGCCCGGGTCGGCAATGCGATAGAGCAGCATATGTTTGGCTCGCAAATAAGAAACGTGAACCTTCCGGTGCGGATCGAGCTGCCCGCCCCATTCAATCGCATTGAGCAGCAGCTCATGGAACACCTGACCAACCGTCGCCCTTGTCTCTGCCGGCAAATCCGCCTCGAGCGAATTCATAAATGACTCAATCAGCTCAGCCGCCTCCAGCGTGCACGGCAGGCGAAGCTCTATCCATCCGGGCGTTCCGGATAACACTTCAATCTTCGGCGGCTGCGACTTTCTTGCCAGCGCCTCGCGCACCACTTCAATCACCGCCTGGCGATCGACCGGTTTCGCGAGGCAGCGGCACGCCCTCTCGTGAATCGCGCGCAGGATCGCGCTTGTCTCGCCGTCGGATGTGACCACGATTACCTTCGGTGGTGACTTCTTTCTTCGCAGCGCCTTCAGCACGTCCAGGCCGTTCATCCGCGGCATCCACACGTCCAGCAGTGCCACGTCAAACTTGGATTTCTCCAGCCGTTTAAGCGCCTCTTTCCCGTCGGACGCCGTCGTAACGCAAAAGTTCTCATCGCGCAGCGCGCCCGCGATCAAGTCGCGCGTAGCCGCATCGGCATCCGCCACCAGAATGCGGTGGTTCCCGTTTCCATTAGCGCCCAATTCAGGCAATGCTCCTCCAGATTGTACGGCGCGGCCCTGGCGCGATCCGCGCGATAACACCATTTTACCGCCATTACGCAGCGCCAAAGGAACGCTTACGCAAGCCACTGCCGACGGGTGGTAAACGCGCACGCGAAGCCGCCGAATCGGCTAAAATGTCGTGTCACGCAAAATCAAGAGGAGAGTCGCTTGCGCAAAGTTGAACCGATTCTGTGGACGAGCGAAGGCGTCGTCATGCTGGATCAGCGCCGCCTGCCAAACGAGGTCGTCTACCACACCTACACCGACTACCGCGACGTTGCCAAAGCGATCAAAGATATGGTGATCCGCGGCGCCCCGGCGATCGGTGTCGCCGCGGCAATGGGCGCGGCGATCGGTGTCCAACGCTCCCAAGCCGCCAGCCTCGACGATCTGCGCGCCGAATTTGCGGTGATTTGCGATACCCTCGCGCGCACGCGCCCGACTGCCGTTGACCTCTTTTGGGCTATCGACCGTTTCAAGCGCCGCTTCACAGAACTCGCCGGCGAAGCAGCCAGTGCAAACGGCTCAGCATCTCTTGCTGGGATTCGCAGCGCTCTCGTCGAAGAAGCGCAAAAGGT
>DATNBB010000205.1:0-18696 GCA_035607335.1 Binatia bacterium
CGGAGCGTTATCTGCCGATTCCAGAAGACCTAATGTCTCGCCTAAAAGCATTGGGCGGGACGGATTGGGTTTTCCGGTGCAACGTCGGCACGCCAATCAACCCGGGCAACGCTCTAAAGCGATACATTCGGCCAGTCGTAGACCGATTGGGAATCGAGTTGGGCGGCTGGCATGATTTTCGCCACACACTGGCAACGCGGCTGCGGAAACTGGGATGGGCACCGAAGGTAATCTCGCAGATCGTAGGGCATTCGAGCATACGGGTGACAGAGGAAATTTACGATCACGCGGCCTCGGACGATTTTCGCTCTGCGCTCGGAGACATAGCAGATCAGCTAAAGCAATCGACAGGGCATTTGGAACCAAACGCAATCCATTTGGAACCAAATGGAACCAAATCGGCTTTCGTCAATTAGCTTCGTTCTTTGTTTTCAAGAGGATGGAGCCGACGCCCAGACTTGAACTGGGGACCTGCCGATTACGAATCGGCTGCTCTACCAACTGAGCTACGTCGGCTGTGCATTTGAATGTAGCATTGCGGCAAAAAAGCGTCAAACACGAGGCGTGGGCGGCATTCGCGGTTATAATTGACATAGCGGATGAGCCGGGTGATCGCCGGCTTGCGTTTCAGCGCACAGCCAGAAATGGCTGTGCCACGTAAGCGGGAGGAAAGTCCGGACTCCAGGCTCTTCGGTGAAAGCCCAAGAGCCAAGGGCAACGCGCCTGATAACGTCAGGGGGCCGAGCTGCAAAGCGCGCAAGCGCCGAGCGGCCAACGGCTACGGAAAGTGCCACAGAGAATATACCGCCGGTGAGCTTCGATCTCGGCGACCGTCTTTTGGTAACACCACGAGACGGCCAGTTTCGGACGGAGCGCATTTGGTAAGGGTGAAAAGGTGGGGTAAGAGCCCACCGCCCGGATGGCAACATCCGGGGCATGGAAAACCCCGCGTGGAGCAAAGCCAAATAGGAGGGGAGGGCCGGCCCGGCCCGCACACGTCGCGCTCGAAGGAGAGCGGCGTCGCGACCCTCGGGTAGGCTGCTTGAGTCCCGGAGCGATCCTGGACCTAGAGGAATGATCGCCGTTCGGCCGCGAGGCGAAAGCCTTGGCGGCCGTTCACAGAATCCGGCTTACAGGCTCATCCGCTACTAATTCTTTTTCTTTCTGCGGCAGAAACGTCAAAGCTCTCAGGGCAGAATCAAAACCCGCACACATCGCGAAAAACAAAAACGCGATGTATGCGGCACCCGTGGATTTTGTTTTCGTCCTTCGATCGACCCGGTGCGGCATTGCAATTTGGAGCGCCGGTTTGGGTAGTTCGTTCTCGGTTGGGCCACCTGCCGGTCAGGTGGTGGTATTTGCTCGGATCGGCGCGAACAACCCATGGAGCACAACTTAGAGACGCGCCGCTACTGCATTACCGGAAAACGATAGATATTGACGCTGATTGGCGCGACCGTGACGACCTTCGGTGCGTTCGCAATCGGTATCTCCTTAATTTCGAGCTGCGGCGCCTGACCAACGCGGTCAGCGGCATTCAGGCTGTCGCCGGTTAACTGCCACAGCGTCGACGCTCCCTCGATCCGCGCGCCGTTGACGTTCAGATCGAATTTCTGGTCCGAACTGGTCGCGTTCACGACGGCAATGTTGAGGTATTTGTGATCGGGCGTGAGCGCCGCGAATACATCGAGCGGATATGTCGGGCTGCCGGAACTAGTCTTCGGCTCGTCAGCATAACGCTGGCTATCCGTCGCGGGCTGCGGCGAATCGCCTGAGACGGCGACTGGGATCGTCCCGACAAAGTCGTGGTACATCTTAAAGACTAGTCCGGTGGCATTCATCGTTGATGCCGTAGGGGTGATGTCCAGCGTCGAGGTACCCATCGTGTGCGCCGACATGGTGAGAAAATCGGTGTGCCGCATCATTTCATCGAAGAGCATGCCATAGGCTAGAGCCAGCTTAAGGGTGGGACCGGCGCCTCTGCCCCCACCGGAGTACGAGTATTCGTCGATCGACAAGAAGGTCTTTTTGTTAAGCATGGCCGGGAACCGCTGCTGGTATCCTTCCCATTCTTCGGCCTTGCGGCGGATGATATCGCCCGCATAGCGCGCAAACTCGAGCGTTGTCGGATTGTAGGTGACCCACGCGCCATCGTCGGGCGCGTCCGGCGGCAACTTCTTGGCGAGCTGAACGTCGAAGTGCCTGCCGGCGGATTCGTACCAGTGTTCCGCGATGCCGTCGAAGGTCCCCCAGCAGTTCTTTAGAATGCCGCCGGTCCAGTCAATATCCGTTCCGAACATGGGCTCCAGGTTGTCGACATTTTTGGTGCGCATGTCCCCCTTCAGAGCCATGGGTTCGAGCATCTTCGCCGAGCCGATGATGGTGATCGACGGGTCCACCTTGCGCATGGCGGCAGCGAATTCATTGTGCTTGAGCACGTAATACTTCAGGTCCGTGTACCCAAGCTGGAAGGTGCCCCACGGCTCGTTGCCGATATTCCAGTATTTGACGTGGTAAGGCTCGGGATGGCCGTTCCGCGCACGCATCGCGCCCAGCCGCGTGGCGACGGAGCCGTTCATATACTCAACTTCCTCGGCCGCCGAGTGCGCATCGCCGAAACCCGCATTCACGGTGATGTAGGGATCCACGCCGATCAACTTGCACAGAGTCATGAATTCGTCCATGCCCACATCATTGGGCTGCATGGCGTTCCAGGCGTGGTCAAAGGTGGGCGGACGCTTATCGATGTCGCCGACACCGTTGTACCAGCTCCAGTCAGAGAGGAAATTTCCACCCGGCAGGCGCCACATGCCGGAGTGAAGCTGGCGGAGCAATGCGATTGTATCGGGCCGAAAGCCGTGCACGTTATCTGCCGGCATCAGCGAGACGGTCCCAATGTGAAAATTCCCCGTCCCCGTTCCCCTGATTTCGAGAGTGCCATCATTCGAATCGGCGCCTGCAGTAAAGCTAAGCGGGAACTTCTTGTATTCGGGGCTGAGCGTGCTGATCGAGATGGTCTGCCGGTCGTTTTCGCCATTACCCCAGATCAGCGCCACCTTCACCTTGCTGTCGGGGGTGCCGCGAAGATAAATCCGACCCGTGTATTTCTTTCCACGAATCAGTGCGAGGCCGGCCTGGCGGATTCCATGGGGTGCGGTGGAGTCGAGTTCGATTCGCGGGCTTTGGTCGCCGACAAAGGGTCGCTCTTTATCCATCCGTACGGCTTCGTCAGGGCCAATGGGGCGCCATCTTTGAAGCTGGTTGTTGGGGTTGGGGCGAGTCTGCGGTCGAACTGGGGCTTGGGCTTCTTTGGACGATATCGGGAAATAGAACTTGCGGTCATTGAGCATTTCCGACCATAGGCTACGATAAATCAGCGGGCCAAGGTGCTCGATAAACATCCCGAATTCGTACTTCGAGACCGGCTCGGCAGTTTGTTGTGTGTCAATGGTTACCTTCAGCTCCTGCGGAGCGCTTGGCCCAGCTTGTTGTGCTGTGACCGCAATTGCGCACCCAAGGCAAAATGCCGGTACGACTAGCCGTGCAATCCAAACTCTCATCGAGCCTCCCGTACACAGAGGTGCAACCGTCTGCTAGCAATTTCAGTGCACTACGGCGCGTCTGTGCGTTCACTCTGTCTGTAGATGTCCTCGTCCGAGTAGATGCGAATATGGGTCTGCGGCCCGTGGACGATCACCTGGGCCGCGTGCACATCTGTGATTTTGGTTCGCTGGCACGGCGTGCTGTTGGTTTCGACAGCTTGCGCCAAAGCAGAGAGCGAGAAAGTTGAGAGTCCCAGTGCCGGCGAACGGCTCCCTTCAGCAGGGACCTCCTTGAGCATGGAGTCATAACTTCCGAAACCTTTCCTCCGCTTGCCTTGGCCGCATCGTTTAGAAGGCGCCGTTGCACCGCTCGGCGATAATTCCGAACGGGCTCGCGCAAACCTCGTACGTTAACGTACACGGCCTTCTATAATGGCGGCCGGATTTCTGTCAAGCAGTTTTTCAAATTCAATGCCATTCGGTGCTGCCGCGAGCGTTCTAGCAATTCTGCTCAAATCCTGCCCGAATCCCGGTAAGAAGGTGACACTGACGAAATTGACGCAGAGCGGGTGTTGATTTAATGCAGGGTTGCGGAAAGGACGGACGTTACAGGACAATCCGGATTACAGGCTCATCCGCTATTTTTACTTCGAACATGCAGAGATAATTGCAGACGAATTGGGGGTGTTCAGGCAGGCACTTCGATTCGGAGCTTCGCGTATAGCTGCAAGAACTGCTCCCGCGAGTGCCATGTTCCGTCGTGCCAGAGATGTTTCGACGTTTGAGCCACTCCTAAGTACTCGTGCAAAGCCGGGTAGAGCATTCTTGTTATGCCTTGATTGTCGATGACGGCGACACTGCCTTCCTGTTCCATGAAGTCTTTTACGATTTGTGGCGTTATTTGACTCACGGCTGAACCTCGTCGCCAGAGTGATGGCGGAACAACGGGCCCGTGTTGATGTGAAATTATGGTCCGCGATGGCCTCTGATGGCCATAGTACGTAGGGCTGTCGATCTACCCCGGAAGTACTAAGGCCCATACACCGAAAGCAGGCGTTTTTTGTTGGAACAGTGGCAGGAATCGCGACACGGAGTGGCTCCAACGAGCGTCAGGGCTTGCGCGGCTCCTTTATTCTCTGATGCCTCAGGGGCATGGGAAACCTACTGGAATGCGCATGATCTGGCTCGCAGTTGACGCGAACCGGATATTGATCTAACGTCCGTCCCGCACAACAGAGGCTGTGAACGGGCAACCAGCCTCGTCTGCACAGGGAACTGTATGAAACGAATCGCCGCTCTTATTCTGCTGTTTGGTTTTGCTCTGGCGCTTCGCGCTGCGGATGAACCGGTGCGGCCGCGGATTCTTGGTATCTCGCATATCAACTTTTACGTCAGCGATCTGCAAAAGGCGCGTCGTTTTTACGAGGACTTGCTCGGATTTGCGGAGCCCTACGATTTGAAGCGCGATGACGGAAGCGTCAGCCTTGCGTTTGTGAAGATTAATGACGATCAAACAATCGAGCTTTCCACCGATCCGCGCAAGCAAGATGGCCAACTCAGCCATATCGCCTTCTATACGGATTCGGCCGAGGGCATGCGCGAATATCTGGCGTCGCGTGGCGTGAAAGTGCCGGACAAAGTGCCGCAGGGAAAAATTAAAAATCTTAATTTCACCATTCAGGACCCGGATGGCCATTCAGTGGAGATCGTTCAATACACGCCGGAGAGTTGGGCGACGCAGCAGCGGGGCAAATTCATGCCCGCCACGCGCATTGCGATGCACATGCCGCACGTTGGCATGACGATTGCCGCTCTTGGTCCCTCGATGAAGTTTTATGGCGACATTCTCGGCTTGCACGAATTTTGGCGCGGCAGCTCAAACGGAACGGTGCTCAGCTGGGTCGATATGCGCGTTCCCGACGGCCAGGATTATCTTGAATTCATGCTCTATGCGAATGCACCGGATGCGCGATCGCAGGGTGTGATGAATCACCTGTGCCTCGTGGTGCCGGACATGCAAAAAGCAGTCGATACGTTGAAGGCGCGTGCGGCTGCGGCGGATTACACGCTTCCCATCGAAATTCATGTTGGGAAAAACGGGAAGAGGCAGGCGAATCTGTACGATCCGGATGGCACGCGGGTGGAACTGATGGAACCGGACACCGTGGACGGCAAGGCAGTGCCATCGTCCGCGGCGCCGGCACCGAAATGATGGGTCGGAATTTCCGTTTGCAGTGGAGGAGCCGAGCATATGAATGCGCCAGTTTCGCGTCGTAACTTTTTGTGGACACTGAGTGGCGTTGCGACCGGGCTCACGCTGGCGCGTTCAACGCCTGGCCATGGCTTTGCGGCCCCTAAGGCCAGTTCGACTTCGGGAATTCGCATCGGATATGCGTCAATCACGTGGGGCGGCAAAGCGCAGCAAGCGATTAACGATATTTCGGCGCTGGGCTATCACGGAATTCAACTGCGCAGCGACGACATCAAGCAATTTCCGCCGGCCGCGTTGCGCGATGAACTGCGCCGCAAGAGCCTTGAATTCGTGGCTCTATCGAGCGGAAACGTTCAAATCGATCCCGCTGCAAAAGCGAGCGACATTGCAGCCCACATGGCGCATGCCCAATATATGCGCGACGCCGGCGGCCACTATCTTCAAGTGCTCGATCAGGAGCCCGGGCGCAGCGACTTCTCCGCATCCGATTACAAATATTTCGGGAGCGTTCTGAGTGAGTTGGGAAAGCGAACGGCCGATATCGGCATCCCGCTCGTCTATCACAATCACCTCAATTCGGTAAGCGAGCACCCCGAGGGACTTGAACGCGTATTTGACGCTGTGGATCCGAAGTACGTGAAACTTCTTTTTGATATCGCGCATTATCAGGCTGGTGGGGGCGATCCGGTGAAGGGAATTGCGCAATATAAGGATCACATCGCGCTACTTCATATCAAAGACCTGGCCAAGCCTTTCGACTTGCCGGTGGGCAATCCCCGGCGGCTTGAGGATTTTGTTGAGCTTGGGCGCGGCAACGTGAATATTCCCGGCGTTTTTGACGCGCTGCGCCGGATCAAATTCCATGGTTGGGCAATGGTTGAACTCGATAGTGAGAACGACAAATCGCGGACGCCGAAAGAGTCGGCCGAAATCAGCAAGAAATATCTACAAGAAAAGCTTGGCATCAACATTCAGGATTAAAGACTTCGCCACATTTTGTGAACCTCACAAGCTAGTCAACGCAGCACTGACTCTCGTCCCGCTGCAAAAATGTGTCTCTTAGGGCAAATCGCCGCACACAAAGCGAAAAGAATTGGGCTAATTGACGGTCCACAGCGTTGTAAGTCTCCTATTTTCCTTTGGGAATTCGGCGATGGAATTGCTCACGTTGCATTCCGGGTGTGGTGCGAATGCTCCGCGTTAGATTGAGTCAAAAATATTTTACGGAAGACGAAGTGGCCAGTTTGACAGGAATTTGCTCGCAACATCTGCGCGATGTTGCGCGGGCGAAGCGGATAGGGACGATAGCCAGCGCCGTGGTGGCTGGAATGCGAGCCGAGAGCCGCCTGTTCTCAAATTCCGACGTGGCGATTCTGGCGTCACTTCAGCCGCGCTGCGAACACTAAGGCTTGATTTGATCGCCGCCGTCGTGGTCCGTGCAGATCTGAAGGATGACGGTGGTTTACGC
This sequence comes from Binatia bacterium, assembly GCA_035607335.1. Lineage (GTDB taxonomy): Bacteria > Acidobacteriota > Terriglobia > Acidiferrales > UBA7541 > Palsa-295. The sequence goes on from DATNBB010000205.1 coordinate 7,223, forward strand.
GCGCCTATCCGACTGCTCATAGCTGCTTTCAAGACCTCATTCAGCCCTTTCAGAATCAACGGCCTACAGAGCAAAAACTTGCTCGAATGGCTTCCAGGGCTATCGGCCTAGATTGTGCGCGTCACTTTGGTCAGGGAGCGCGGTTTATCGGGATCAAGCCCTTTGATTACCGCTAAATGGCCTGCGAAAAGCTGCGCTGGAATAATGTAGGGAATTGGAGTGTAGAGATCCGCCAGTTCGTTCTTGAACGTCGCGGTCCACGCCAGCTGAACGCTGCGGGCCGTTTTCGAGCCGACCTTCTTGTTTCTCACGTCCGTAATCACTAATGTGTCCGCCTTCACGCTATCAAGCCGTTCCAGAACCGTGGAGATCGAAGGCACCGTAACGCCGGGGGGAGCGAAAACAAATGCCGGCAGCGAATTTTCCAGCAGAGCGACGGGTCCGTGCATTAAGTCCGCGGCGGAAAAACGCCCGGTAAGCACGTAGCTCGTCTCGATCATTTTCAGGGCAAACTCTAGCGCGTTTGCATAGTTGAGTCCGCGAGCGACCGTAACGCCGCGATTCATGAAACGGTAGCGCGGAGCCAATTCCGCAATCGTCTTTTCCGTGCCTAGAGCGCTTGCCGCGCAGCCCGGAAGCTGGCGCAAATCATCGAGCTCTACATTTCCGCCGAGCGCGTGAGCAAGCAAATAAAGCGCGAGCAACTGGCCAGTGTAGGTTTTTGTCGCGGCGACGCTCTTTTCCTTCCCGGCACGAACGAGGATTGTCTCGGCCGCGATCTTTGTCATGGCGCTGTCGGGTTCGTTTGTGATGCCGATCGTAAACGCGCCGCCTTTGCGCGCATCCTCAAGTACTGCATTCACATCGGTGGACTCACCAGACTGGGAAATCCCCACGACGGCAACGCCGTCGAGATTTACGCGGCTGTGATACAGCGTTACGACTGAGGGTGCGGCCAGCGAGGCTGGAATCCCAGTTGTAATTTCGATGAGATAGCGGCCAAACTCCGCGGCGTTATCGGACGTTCCCCGCGCAACGATCTGCACCATCCTCGGCGGGTGCGCCTCGAAATGCTCGCGGAGCGTTTGCGCGCTTCGCAGCCCTGTTTTTAGCGTTTTTTCCAGAGCATCCGGCTGCTGCCGCACTTCTTCCAGCATTTTTGACATTCGTACCCGCCCTATTGAGCAAATGGAATCGAACAAACGACGGCAACGGTGCGACTAAGTTCGCACCAAATCGAGATCATAAAGACTGATTCGTTGCGCGTTAGATACTACACGATTCCGGTGGCAGATTGCGGAAGGCGATTTGTCTGTTTTAGTGAGTGCAATGCAGATTCTCGTAACGTCGATCGGTGAATTTCAGTACAATCAGCGTTCCCATTTTGAGGCCAGGAATCGTATGAACCGTTCGTCGTGCAATGGAAATGAAAAACCGTCAAGAAATAGCGGAAATCGAAGCATCGTGCGAGGGATCTGTGGCTCGCTGGGCCTCCTTGTTGTTTTGTGCCTATTTGCGATGATCACTGCGACTCGTACGTATGGGCAAGACCGCTCGCAAGGGCGCTCGATGGTTATCTCGCAGGGAGGCATCGTCGCAGCTGAGAGTCCGCTTGCCGCGGAAGCGGGCGCACAGATACTAGCCCATGGCGGGAATGCGATCGATGCCGCCGTTGCGACGAATGCCGTGGTAGGCGTGGTCGAACCCATGATGAACGGTATGGGTGGCGACCTCTTTGCGATTATCTATGACGCGAAAACCGGGAAGCTCTATGGCATCAATGCCAGCGGCTGGGCGCCTGCGGGCCTTTCTCTTCAATTCCTTAAGAGCAAAGGCGTCACGGACATGCCTACGCTCGGAATTCAGTCGGTCACGGTTCCCGGCGTCGTCGATGGTTGGTCAAAAATGCTGTCGCGTTTCGGAACAAAGAATTTTTCGGAGGTTCTCGCGCCGGCCATTTATTACGCACGCGAGGGTTATCCCGTTCCCGAATGGGCCGCAGCGTATTGGAACGACCCCGCTGTGATCGCCAAGCTTAAGCAGGATAAGAATGCCGCTGCGACTTACCTGATTAACGGCCAGGCTCCTCAAGTCGGGCAGGTGTTTCGCAATCCCGATCTGGCGCATTCGCTCGGGCTGGTCGCTTCCGAAGGGCGCGACGGCTTTTATAAGAGCGAGATCGCGAAGAGCATCGTGGCACGCTCAAAAGAACTCGGCGGGACGATGACGGCCGAAGATTTGGCCGATTATTCCAGCGAATGGGTCGACCCGATTTCTACCACGTACCACGGGTGGACCGTTTACGAGCTTCCGCCAAATGGGCAGGGAATTGCGGCGCTCGAGATGCTCAACATGATGGAGAAATTCCCGCTCGCGAAGTACGGGCAGAATTCCACGGACGCCCTCCACGTAATGATCGAGGCCAAAAAGCTGGCTTACGCCGACCTGATGCGCTATGTGGCCGATCCAAAATTCAGCAGCATTCCGGTCGCGGGGATGCTCTCAAAGCAATATGCTGCGCAGCGCGCCGAACTGATCGATATGCGCAAGGCGAATTGCAGCGTCGCGCCGGGAAACCCGGCTATGCCGACCCACGGTGACACGATGTATCTGAGCGTGGTCGATCGCGAAGGCAACATGGTCTCGCTGATTCAGAGCAACTACCTCGCGTTTGGCTCGGGCGTCGTTGCGGATGGCACAGGGTTTGTTTTGCAAGATCGCGGCGCGCTTTTCAGTCTCGATCCTAATTCTCCGAACAAGCTCGAAGGCCACAAGCGCCCGTTCCATACGATCATTCCGGGATTTATGACGAAAGGCGATGAACGAATTGCATTCGGCATTATGGGCGGACCGAATCAGGCGCAAGCACACGCGCAATTCGTCTCAAATGTGGTCGATTTCGGAATGAATATTCAGGCCGCCATGGAAGCGCCGCGCTTTACCAAACTGACCGTTCCCGGCTGCGACGTTGAAATTGAAAATCGCGTTGCCCAAAGTGTGCGCGACGATCTCACGCGGCGTGGCCACGAAATCAAGGTGCTTGGGCCTTACGCGTCCGATGTAGGAGGCGGCCAAGCCGTGTTGCGGAACGTCTCAAGCAAGGTGAATTTCGGCGCGTCTGACCCGCGCAAAGACGGCGCGGCAATTCCAGAACCGATTCCGGCGAAATAGGGGCCGGCACGTCGAGCATTCTTGTTGCGCCGATCGGCTTTTCGATTGATTTTCTTGCGCGATTTTTGCCAGACTAAGCGCCGTGATCGGACTAGTTCATTACGCAAAGGATCCGCATTCCGTCGAACTCCGCGAAGTGCCCGAGCCTGAATTTGGCGAAGAAGATGTCCTCTTCGCCGTGCAGGCCGTCGGCATTTGCGGCAGCGATCTCCACCAGTACGCGGGAACGCAAAGCTGGCCGGTAAACTTTCCTGTCGTTCTCGGACATGAATTCGCCGGCGTCGTCGCGAAAGCGGGCAACCGCGTGCGCGGCTTTAAGGAAGGCGACCGCGTCGTCAGCGAAACCGCCGCCGTGTTGCCCGCCGACTCGGCTTTCATTCGGCAGGGCCTGTACAATCTCGATCCAAAGCGGCTCGGATTTGGCTATGGCGTCAACGGCGCGATGGCGCCGTTTGTTCGTGTGCCCGCGCGCTGTTTGCATGCAGTCCCGGCAGGCCTCGCGTTTGAGGTGGCTGCGCTCACGGAACCGTGCAGCGTTGCGTATAACGCAGTTTGCGTCCACTCGCATATTCGACCAGGTGATTCGGTTGCCGTGATCGGCCCGGGACCGATTGGTCTGCTCTGCGCGCTCATGGCCAAACTTTCGGGCGCGGGCCATCTGGTCGTGATCGGGATTCCCGCCGATGCGAAGCGTCTCGACGTAGCCAAAAAAATCGGCGCGGAAACAACTCTCGGCGCAAACGGCGAAAACATTCAGGAATGGGTAAGAAATTTCGGGGACGGCCATGGAGTCGATCTTGTCATCGATGCCGCCGGCGTTTCCGCGTCGCTGAAATTGGCACTCGATATCGTCAGGCCGGCGGGACACATCACGAAAGTCGGCTGGGGACCGCAGCCGCTGAATTTTTCGCTCGACCCGCTCGTGCAAAAGGCGGTGACGCTGCAAGGCAGCTTCTCGCACAACTGGCCGATCTGGGAAAAGGTGATTTCTCTGCTGGCAAGCGGCAAATTGCAGCTCGATTTGATCCTTAATCGTATTTCGCCGCTTGCGGAGTGGCGCGAATCGTTCGAGAAAATGCATTCTGGCGAAATCGTCAAGGGCGTGCTGAGACCATGACGCATGCTCATGAAATTGTGCTCGCGCCCGCCTCTGACCTCCGGCCGGCGAATGATAGAAGAGGGATCCTTCGCTTCGCTCAGGATGACGCGGCTTTTGTTTGGTTTCGGTACACCATCTATCACTCCCCATGCGACTGAAAGACAAGGTCATTCTCGTCACCGGCTCGACGAGCGGGATTGGCGAAGGCATGACGCGTGTCTTTGCGCGCGAGGGTGCGCGCGTCATCGTTCATGGGATAAAAATTGAAGATGCGAAGACGTCGGCAGCCGCAATCGAAAAAGAGGGCGGCCAAGTAGCCGCCATCGCGGGTGACTTGCGGGATTCCGCTGTTCCCGCACGTCTCATCGACGAAGCGATTGCAAAATGGGGCCGACTGGACGCGCTCGTCAACAACGCCGCGACGACTGCGCGTGGCAACCTTGATAACACGGATGCCGCGGAATTTGATCGCATCATTGCGATAAATCTGCGCGCGCCATTTCTGCTGATCAAAGCTGCGATGCCGCATTTTCGCAAGCAAGGCGGCGGGCGCGTGATCAACATCGGATCCGTGAATGCCTATTGCGGCGAGCGCAACCTTTTCGCGTATGCAATCAGCAAAGGTGGGTTGATGACGCTCACGCGCAATCTCGCCGACGCGCATGGCGCCGAAGGCCTGCGCATCCAGCAGTTCAACGTCGGCTGGACGCTTACGAAGGCCGAGTACGAAATCAAAAAAAAAGATGGGCTGCCTGACGATTGGCCGTCGCAGCTTCCGAAGCACTACGCACCTTCTGGACGCCTTCTTTCGCCGGATGACATTGCGTGGGCTGCGGTTTACTTTCTCTCTGACGAAGCGCCTCTTGTGAACGGTGCAGTGCTAGATTTCGAGCAATTTCCCTTGGTCGGCCGGAATCTCCCGAAGCAGCTATGAAACCGAAACTAGCCGCATTTCCCAAGGGCTTCATGGATGAGCTTTGCGTGCATCGCACGATGACGCTTGCACAATGGATCGAGCTTGCCGCCACGCTTGGGGTGGAAGGACTTGAGTTTTATACGGGATTCGTCGAAGACGAGCCTGAGTTCCTTAGCAAAACTAAATCGCAACTTGAAAAATGCGGCCTGACGATGCCCATGTTCTGCTGCTCGCCGGATTTTACGCAGCCCGATCCGGCTTTGCTGCAAGCTGAAATTGACCGCGAGAAACGCATGATCGAGATCACCGCGTTTTTTGGTGGACGCTTCTGCAGAGTGCTTTCCGGGCAGAGGCGGGTTGGGTTATCGCGCGCAGATGGCGTCGCGCAGGTCGTGCGCGTGATCAAAAGCCTTTTGCCTTTTGCCCAGAAGCATGGCGTTGTGCTCACGATGGAGAATCATTACAAGGACAACTACTGGCAGTATCCGGAATTCGCGCAGAAAATGGATGTCTTCGCGGAAATTGTGGATCAGATCGATTCGCCGTGGTTCGGCGTGAACTACGATCCTTCGAACGCATTTCTCGCGGGCGATGATCCTCTTGCGCTGCTCGAGCGCGTGAAACATCGCGTTGTCTCGATGCATGCGAGCGATCGGTACCTGAAGTTCGGCACGCTAGAGGATTTGCGCAAGGAAGAGGATTCGGTCGGCTATGCAAGCCGTTTGGCACATGGCGTGATCGGCAAAGGGCTTAACGATTATGACGCGATCTTTTCCACGCTCAATTCCGTCGGTTTCCACGGCTGGATTTCCATCGAAGACGGCATGAACGGCATGGAAGACTTGCGCAAATCCGTAAAATTCTTAAAGGCAAAAATCAACGAGCATTTCGCTTCGTGAACCTATGAAAACCATCGTCCAAATCTCGCTCGATATCATCAACATTCCCGAAGCGCTCGACACCGCTCGCCTCGCGATACGGTGCGGCGTGGACTGGCTTGAGGCCGGCACGCCGCTGATCATCGCTGAAGGTATGAACGGCGTCCGCGCGTTGCGGCAGGAATTTCCCGGCGTTCCCATTGTGGCCGACCTGAAAACGATGGACGGCGGCTGGCTCGAAGCGGAAATGATGGCCAAGGCGGGTGCAACACACGTCGTGGTGATGGAACGCGCGCATCCGGAAACGGTAAAAATGGTTGTGCGAGCCGGAAAGGATTTCGGCGTGAAGGTGATGGGAGATAATCTCGGAGCCGAGGACATGGTCGCCGCCGCGAAACGGCTGGAGGATCTCGGCTGCGATTTTGTCGTCCATCACATTGGCTACGATGAGCGGCGAGGTCTTGCCGCGGCAGGGAAGCCGTGGCCAAGCCCGCTCGATCAGTTGCGCGAAGTCGTTGCCGCGGTCAATGTGCCTGTGCAGGCCGTTGGAGGGCTCTCGGTTGAGCAGGCCGTTCGCACGCCGGAATATGGATCTCCGCTCGTCGTTCTTGGTGCGCCGCTCACCATCGATGCCGATTCATTTAAGACGGCGTCAGGAAATTTGGAAGATAAGCTGCGGCTGGTCTGCGAGAAAGTGCATGCTTACGGCGACGTCACGAAAAGCCGCAGGTAGCCGAGCCAAATTGCGGCTCGCGCTGATCGTACGGCTGCCGCGCCGGGGGCCGCGACGTTACATTTAAACCTGCTTCAACCCCCATTACACCGAGTACGAAACGGTGGGATCGTGCTTTCTTGTCGGCGTTGCTGCGGCAGACTGCTGCGTTGCAGGCACGCGAGTGGAGGTGCCGCGCCGCATCGCTACCGCGCCCGTGCGTACCACCTCTAGCAAGCCAAACGGCGTAAGAATTTCGAGCAGGCGGTCGACTTTCTCTTCGCCGCCCGTCATCTCCACCGTGATTGAATCGATGGCAATATCGAGCACGCGCGCCTTAAATACGTGCGCGATGTCGAGAATTTGCGAACGCGTTTCCTGGCTCGCGCCCACCTTAATCAAGGCCAGGTCGCGAATAAGCGCCGGTTTGTTCGTTATGTCGTCCACGAGCAGCACGTTGACCAGCTTATAGACGTTTGCCTCGATGCGGCGGACCTGGTCGGCGTCGCCTTCGACGACAATCGTCATGCGGGAGACGTCCGGCTTCTCCGTCCGCCCTACCGTGAGCGAATCGATATTGAAATTGCGCCGGCGGAATAGCGATACGACGCGCGAAAGCACGCCCGGCTTGTTTTCCACATAAACCACCAGAGTATTCAGCATGATTTTTCCTTATCCGACATTTCTCAATTTCGGTGCGTCTGGTCAACGGAGCGAGCAAAAAACTAAGAGCGATGCTTCGCTTCGCTCAGGATGACGAAATTTGTGAATTGAAAGCGACATGATTATGCAACACTCGACCTATTCGTCTTCGCTTACTTGTCCTCCGCTTACTCGTCTTCCGCCGTTTCGACTAGCGGGTTCTTCGGGCGCCGAATCATGTCATGCAGCGATGCGCCTGCCGGCACCATGGGGTAAACAGTGTCTTCCTGCTCCACCTGGAAATCGATCAACACCGGTCCCTTGTGTTCGCGAGCGGCGCGCACTGTAGGAATCACGTCCGCGCGACTCTTCACCGCGATACTGCGAATGCCAAACGCCTCACCGAGTTTGACGAAATTCGGGCTGAGCAATGGCGTCGCCTCGTAGTTGCGGTCGTAGAAAAACTCCTGCCACTGCCGCACCATGCCCAGGTAACCGTTGTTGATGATCGCGATGTTCACCTTCAAATTTTCTTGAACGATCGTCGCCAACTCCGGCATGGTCATCTGGAATCCGCCGTCGCCCGCTACGACCCATACGTCCGCCTCGGGACGCGCCACTTTCGCCCCGATTCCGGCAGGCAATGCGAATCCCATCGTGCCCAGTCCACCCGATGTGATTAGCGAGCGCGGCCGCTCGTGCTTGTAGTATTGCGCTTCCCACATCTGGTGCTGGCCGACGTCTGTTACGATCACTGCGTCGCGATCGCGTGTTTCGTGCCAAAGATCGTTGATCACATGCGCGGCATAGAGATGCCCACTATCGGGCAGGTTCTGGATGTCACGCACGGCGGAATCGCCCTTCAACTTGCGAACGTGGTCGATCCATTCGCTGTGATTCGCGGGATCGAGGAGCGGAAGCAGGTCCTTTAAGATGTCGCGCAAATCGCCCACGAGCGCCACATCCACTTTCACGTTTTTGTTGATCTCTGCCGGATCGATATCGATGTGAATCTTCTTCGCATTGGGCGCATAGGTCTTCAGATTGCCTGTGACGCGATCGTCAAATCGCATGCCAAACGCGAGGAGCAAATCGGCATCCTGAATCGCCGAGTTTACCCAGGCTTCGCCGTGCATGCCCATCATGCCGAGATTGAGGAAATGCGACGCGGGCAGGCCGCCGAGTCCCAGCAGCGTCATTGCCACAGGGATGCACGCCTTTTCGGCGAATGCCTGTACTTCCTGCTCCGCGCCCGAAACCGTAATTCCATGACCTGCGAGAATCAACGGCCGCTTCGATTCACGAATTAACTGAAGCGCCTGCTGAATTTCCTCCCGCGCCGGTGAGTGATCCGGACGATAGCCGCGCGTCTTCGGCTCGGCTGCTTCGTAATCGAACTCGCACGAACTCTGCTGTGCGTCTTTCGTGATGTCGATCAGCACCGGACCGGGCCGTCCCGACCGCGCGATGAAGAAGGCTTCGCGCACCGCATGCGCCACTTCGTCCGCGTGCGTGACGAGATAATTGTGCTTCGTGATCGGCAGCGTCACGCCCGTGATGTCCGTCTCCTGAAAGGCATCGGAACCGACGAGCTTGCTGCCCACCTGACCGGTGATGCAGACGATCGGCGACGAGTCCATCATGGCAGTTGCGATGCCGGTCACCATGTTCGTGGCGCCGGGGCCAGAGGTTGCTACTGCAACACCTACTTTGCCCGTCGCGCGCGCGTAACCGTCTGCCATATGCGTCGCGCCCTGCTCGTGGCGTACGAGGATGTGATGAAGCTTGCTGTGTTTCAGCGCGTCATAGGCCGGCAGAATCGCTCCGCCCGGATAACCGAAAACGTCCGTTACGCCTTCGCGCTCGATGCATTCCCAAAGGATTCTCGCGCCCGTCAACGTTTGCTTTCCCGCTCCCATCTTGCTGCTCTTGCTCGCACTGCTCATCCCGTCCTCCTCAGTCCTCAACCGTTGTTGATTGCTGCGCCCTGTATCGGCCCGCGACTCATCACAAATTAAAAAACCCACCAAGCCTCGCGGCCGGTGGGTTCGAAGGAGCTTTCAAATCTTTGTTCTCAGCTCAATCACACCCTCCGGGCCGGCCGACGCGTACTACAGATACTACTACGCGAAGTCGCACAAGCTCCGTTGCGCGGAAGCCCTGCCCGAAGATGAGGAAGGTTTTCATTGTTGAACAAGCTGACTTTAGCTTTGGCAAGCGGGGCTGTCAAGGAAGTTCAAAATATGCGGACATAAGCAGAATTTATGATTATAGCCTGGGCCTATAAGCTTCGGTGCGGGGGGATGCTCCAGAAGAGCCTCCTTGTTTTGAGGCGCGCGTTGGAAGTGGCCCGTCCTAAGCTGTTGTAAGAATTGGAGATACATAATTTCCTGTAGGCGAACCTGATTGCGCGTACATCATCCCTGCGGTAGCTTCTTTACAGAAGCCCAGAATAAAGCTTGGAGAGCCTAATTGCGCTTGGAGTCTGTGGATGATTGACGCATTTCCTGAGCCTGTCACACTCGGGCACAACAACCTGCATCATGAGCACTCGGTACAGTTTTACTCAGACGACGCATTCCTGACCGACGAAGTACGGGATTTCGTTGGAGCTGCTCTGTCCTCTGGCGGTTCGGCCGTCATAATCGGGACAAAGGCTCACAACGAAGTCATTCTCCGGAAACTAAAGAACAACGGCATAAATCTTGGCGAGTTTGTCTCTCGGGGACAGTTTCAGCCGCTCGACGCGTCAGAAGTGTTGTCGCGTTTCCTCGTGGACGGCAAGCTCGATGAGCTGCTCTTCTATGAGACGATTGGTGCGGCGATCACGCGAGGAGTCACGGCGGCTCGCCAGTCGAACAAGCGCGTGGTGGCATTCGGGGAAATGGTGGCTCTCCTCTGGGCTGAGGGTAAAAAGGAAGAGGCGATACAGCTAGAGAAGCTTTGGAATGGGCTCGCGCGGTCTTACTCGTTCACTCTTCGTTGCGCGTATCCGATGCAGGGATTTTGCAGGCAAGAAGATGCGGATTCCTTCCAGCGAATCTGCGCGGAGCATACCCTCGTAATCCCCGAGGAGAAGAATATGGCTGTTGGCGCAAAAGGCAATTATCGCAAGGACGCTATTCCATCCGAAGAACTGTCTCAAGCCACATACTCTGAGACGGAATGGAGTGGACGAGAGCAGCAATTCAGGCTGCTTGTAGATCAAGTACAGGACTACGCGATTTTCATGCTGGATCCGGAAGGCCGGATTCGGACCTGGAACACGGGCGCCGAACGTATAAAGGGATATAAGCGTTCCGAGATCATCGGCCAGCATTTTTCACGCTTCTACCCCGAGGAAGATGTCGCGACGGGTAAACCGCAGCGCTTGCTGCGTATCGCGGCGGAACAGGGCCGCGTGGAGGACGAAGGATGGCGCGTCCGCAAAGGCGGAGAGAAATTCTGGGCGCGTATCACGTTAACGGCCATCCGCGATGAGGGCGGCACCCTGATCGGTTTCGGCAAAGTGGCCCGCGACCTGACGGAGCGGAAACGCACCGAAGAAATCCTGCACAGGCGAGAGGAACGGCTGAGGCTTTTCGTGGGTGCCGTGCAGGACTATGCGCTCTTTATGCTGGATACGGAAGGACATATCGCCACGTGGAATACGGGGGCTGAACGCATCAAAGGCTACAAAGCTTCTGAAATCATCGGCAAACACTTTTCCACATTTTACCCCGAAGAAGACGTACAAGCAGGAAAGCCAGAGCGCGAGTTGAAGATAGCGGCGAAAGAAGGCCGGATTGAGGATGAAGGCTGGCGTGTTCGGAAGGACGGAACGAAATTCTGGGCGAACGTGGTGATTACGGCGATTAAGGATAGCGAAGGAAAGCTAGTCGGATTCGGGAAGGTGACGCGCGATTTGACCGAACGAATGCTGACACAAAAAGCACTGGAAGAATCGCAGCATAAACTGCAGGACTCCGAAAAATCGCTTCGCGAGCTTTCGCTTCATCTGCTGCGTACGCAAGATGAGGAGCGGCGGCGTATCGGCAGAGAAATTCACGACAGCCT
>DATNBB010000209.1:0-4213 GCA_035607335.1 Binatia bacterium
AGCCATGTGGGCTTCTGCGCGATGGAAGCAAACGTCGCCTTCGGACTGAACAACACGTTCCAAATGCGGCTAATCGAGTTCCCGGATGTCTCCGGTGTCTGCGTCGCCGTGCTGGCCATTTTTGTATGCCTCCGTGAGGGCGCACTGAACCGACGTCGTTTATACGCGCTCCCGATGCCTTTTATTTCGCGGAGTCTACTCCAATATGGGCGAAGACAAAAATGAATATTGCGCCGGTGAAACGGCCAGAAGTGTCAAAGTCCGTTCAGGCGGGAATTTCGGGCACTGCGGACAGTAAGGCTTGCGTGTATTCATTTTGCGGCGATTGCAGCACTTGCTCCACGGCGCCGATCTCGACGCAACGCCCCGCGTGCATCACAGCAACGCGCGTCGCCATTTGCGCAACCACAGGCATGCTATGAGAAATCAGAATGAGCGTGAGCGAGAAATCCTGCTGCAAGCGCACGAGCAAATCAAGTATCTGTGCGCCAACTGAAACGTCCAATGCCGAAACAGGTTCATCGGCTATCACAATTTCCGGGTGCAAAATCAGTGCGCGAGCAATTCCGATCCTCTGCCGCTGGCCGCCTGAAAATTCATGGGGGTAACGATTGAGCGCATCTTCACCGATACCCACTTGGCCCAAGATTTTGATGACGCGCGCTCGCCTCTCTTTGCGCGACATCACCGGCTCATGAATCGCCAGGGGCTCGCCCACAATACCGCCCACTCGGTGCCTCGGGTTAAGAGACGCCATCGGATCCTGAAATACCATCTGTATCTTCCGACGCAGCGCGCGTAATTTTGATCCGCGCGCCGCCAGCCAATTACTGCCGCCGAAAAGTATCTCGCCGGCATCGGGCTCGATCAGTCTCATCAACATTCGAGCAAGCGTCGTCTTTCCGCATCCCGACTCACCAACGATCCCCAGCGTCTCGCCGCGATCAACGGAAAAGCTCACATCGTCCACAGCCGCGCGCGTCACACCGTGCGCCGTGTAAACCTTTCTGAGATTGCGCGCTACTAGGATGGCGTCGCCGTCGCTCATGCGTTAGCTGCTCTTCTCCTTTACATCCTTTGCTTCCTCCAGCTCCTCTACTTTCTCGCTTACCAGGATGCATCGTGCATGGCGATTTTCTCCTGCACGCCTCAATTCCGGCACCGCCCTGGCGCATTCCTCTCGCGCGTACGCACATCGCGGTTCGAACGCGCATCCTGGCGGTAACGCGTAGAGCGCCGGCACCATCCCTGGAATGGAAGCGGATCGCTCTCGCCTCAATCGCGGCGCGGCAGCGATCAATCCTTCTGTATAGGGATGTCGCGGACGCCTCAAGACATCGAGCACCGGCCCTTCTTCGACAATCCTGCCCGCATACATCACTGCAACGCGGTCTGCAATTTCCGCCACGACTCCCAGATCATGCGTAATGAAGAGCATCGAAAGCTGCAATTCGTCTTGTAACGTGCCGAGCAGCTCCAGAATCTGTCGCTGTACGGTCACGTCCAGCGCCGTCGTTGGCTCATCCGCGATCAAGAGTCCCGGACCGGCCGCAAGCGCCATCGCAATCATCACGCGCTGGCGCAACCCACCGGAGAGCTGGTGCGGATACTGGCGGGCGCGCCTTTCCGGTTCCGGCACGGCTGCTCGCTCAAGCGCCTTGAGAACTTGCTTCTCAATCTCTGCCGACGAAAGCGTACCATCATGAATACGAATTGCTTCCGCGATCTGCGCGCCCACGCGCATTACTGGATTAAGCGCAGTCATCGGTTCCTGAAAGATCATTGCCATTTCGCGTCCGCGCATCTGGCGCAGACGATCAGGCGACGCCCCGATCAAATTTCGCGTTTCCTGCCCGTTTCCGCGTGCATGGAGCAGAGCATCGCCCGTGCAACGTGCTCCGTGCGGCTCTAGCCCCATCAAGGTGAGCGAAAGAATCGTTTTCCCGGAGCCGGATTCACCGACAATGCCAAGCGTTTCGCCTTCGGCCAGCGCGAAGGACACGTCATTCACGGGCCGAATCCAACCGTGCACCGTAGGCAGTTCGACCGTGAGTCCACGCACGTCCAGCTTTGGCATCATGGCAACATCATAGCTGGCTGAGGTTCGCGCGGCGAGAATTTGGACCCTACTTGTTTCATGTGCGCAGAATCGGAAAGCTGAGCCGGGGTTAATTTCGCCCGCTGGAATGGACAAAACGGTTGAGCAAAAGATCGGCAAGGGCAGACTGATCGTGCCTGACCACGCGATCCTGCTGCAACACATTCGCTTCGATGCACTTCAAGCCCATCCCCGCAAGCTCCTCCAACGACGGCTCCACAGGTTCGGCGCCCTCGGCCTTATATCGCCGCAGCAGACGCGGTGAGATACGCGCGCGGTTCACAATCGCATAGTCAAAAATGGGGCGACCGGCATGTTCATAGATCGCGCGGATGTGATCGGCCACCGAATAATGCGAAGTTTCGCCCGGCTGTGTCATTAGGTTTGCGATGTAGACGCGCGTGGCTCTTGAATGCGCGATCGTTTCAACCACGCCTTGCACGAGTAGATTGGGAATAATGCTCGTGTAAAGAGAACCGGGGCCCACCAGGATTAGATCGGCGCGTCGGAGCGCCTCTAACGTGTAAGGAGACGGCCGGACCCGGCGCGGCGAGAGACGAATCCGCGCGATTCGTTTCCGCGATTTAGAAATCTTCGTCTCCCCTTTGACGACCGTTCCATCCTCGAGCTCGGCCTCAAGCGTTACGTTTTCTTCCGTCGAAGGAAAAATTCGGCCGCGAATTGCCAGCACCTGTGACGATACTTCCACAGCGCGCACAAAATCGCCCGTCACGTTCGTGAGAGCCGTTAGAAACAAATTGCCGAAGCTGTGACCGGCGAGGCCGCGGCCAAGGGGAAAACGGTACTGAAAGAGATTCGCCAGCAGCGGCTCGTCCATTGAGAGCGCCACCATGCAGTTGCGAATGTCTCCCGGAGGCAACACACGGTATTCGCGGCGCAAACGGCCGGAACTCCCGCCGTCATCGCTTACCGCAACTACAGCGGTCAGATCGGAAATGGGAAACGGCGCGCGTCCAGGGGCGGCGCGATCACGCGATGCCTCTTTGGGCGAATAAGCAATGTGCTGCTTGAGTCCGCGCAGGACGACAGAGAGACCGGTTCCACCGCCTACCGCGACTACACGAAGAGCGCGACTGGGTTGAGAGCGATTCTTTTGGCGTTCTTTCACCTAAACCGCGAGTTAACCGCCCGAGCCGTCACGCTCAGGATAGAGAAGTTCCGTGAAGCGGGGGTCTTCCTGCAAAAACGCGAAATCCTCATCGTTGCGGGCATGATAGCGATTTTCGGGACGGAGCTGGATCGCGAACTTCAAGTTTTCCATCGCTGAATCGGCTTCGCCCGTAAGGCAGTCCAGCACCGCCATTGCGTATACGATGTGATCCGCTTTGGGTGCCGCCTTGCGTGCGCGATCCAGGTGTTCGCGCGCATCGTCCCAACGGCCCAAATTCATCAGAGCCACTCCCTGCGTGTAATGGTCTTCAGCGGATTTCAAGACAGGCGCGGGTGGGCGTGAGATGCGCTGATCGCAAATACGGATGTGAACGCGGGCTCGCTCCCCAAGCTCATTGCTGGGGCCTTCGGTCACGCGCTCGAGAATCTGCTTGGCGCGTTGAAATTTCTGCTGCTGAAAGAGGGTAAGCGCTTCCTCGTACAGCTTTAGCTGCTGCTGCTTCGCGGGTGCCTCGGGATCGGGTGGCGCAGCTTTCGCGTTTTCGTTGTGCCGTAAACTGCTGTGTTTCAAAGGCTTATGACCCTTCTGTGTTACAGATGAAGTAGCTTGGGAGGAGCGGCTTTTCACAAGTTCACTCCAAGGCTTGCCGAAATGCAAACATAGCAGACTCAACACCTTGCGTCAATGTGGACGATTTCCACGCTCGTTGCTTCTCTGGCGCGTGGTATAGAACCATGAAAAAATGACTAAACTGGGTGATTCATACTATCGCTTGTGGTAATAAATCCTCTCGGTCTTTCAAGCAACAAGAGGACGGGATGAGCAAATTTTGGAGCGGCATTATTGTGGGCGTTGTACTTTTTGCGGTGATTATTCTTGCCGCCGTGTACTTCGGCTGGCTTCCCGCAGCGGCTGACGATTCGTCGATGCGTTTCGAACCGGTAATTGGGGAACTGGGCCTCGGCGCCCGAATTGCAAGACAA
>DATNBB010000213.1:0-20677 GCA_035607335.1 Binatia bacterium
GTTTCAAGGAACTCAAACTCGGAGAGGCCATGACATCTCGCTTTCGCGCAAAGTGTCACGGTGTTTCCAATGCGGAGGAGGCTAAAGCGTCGTCTCCCAAGAGGCGCCGCTCCGGTCGCAAAGCGTACCAGAAACAACGTGGAGCAAACTCGCCGCCAGAACATCACAGCACCACCCGTGTTGAATATCCTGTTTTCTTCCATTTTTAGGGTACTCACACCAGCAGACGTAAGAGTGGGCGCCAAACCCAATGGAAGCCTGCAAGGCTTCCAAACCAAGCCTCAGTAGGGGCAACTCGCGTTACCTCGAATGTTCCCGAGTCGGATCGGCGCACAGTCGCCCGTAAGTTACGGTATCTTGTGCGTGCATTGTGGCGGCAATCGCTGTTATGGTCGCGGAGCATGCGTTACTCGCTATCTGCCACCCCAAGAATGCTTGCGGTGGCTAATGGCCAAACGCGATGACAAAGAAAACCACTGAAGAATTTTTGGGGACAATTTACCGCATTTGGATGCTGCGGTATGTCGACGTTCCGGACACCACCGTGGCATCCATCTATCCGACGGAACCCGGCAATCGCAAGAGCAACACCGGCATACGACCGAACAAATACATTCCCGTAATCGCTCGCGTCAATGGGCAAGCCGCGCGAACCACCCTTGTACCGGCCGGTGCCGGTCATTACCGCATGCAGTTCAATGCCGTCCTGCGTAAGGCTGCGCGTGCCGATGTCGGCGAGGTGGTTCGCATTGAGCTTTCGCTCGACCGCGACTCTCGCGAGCATGCCGTCCCCGCTGACTTGCGCGCCGCCCTGAATCGCCATCCAAAAGCGAAGCGGGCCTTTGAAGAAACGCCGCCGGGTCTACGAAGGCAGCTTCTGAAGTGGATGGATTCCGCTAAGGGTGAAGCTACCCGAATGCGACGGATTGAAATTCTCATAGACAGAATGGTCGAGCGTGCACTTCTCGGCTCGCGTCACAGCCAAAAGAAACCGGATTGAGTTTTGCTCGTAAGGCGATTGCACAGCGCATGGTGCTGCATTAGGATTTTTGATATGCGAAGTTTCACAATGCTGTTATTCGTGGTTTCGGCTTTGGCCGCGCAGACGCACCCAACCCACCGGGCGCCGGCAGGTCGCGCGGACGCCGATCAGCTTGGATTAACTTGCACTCAGATTTTGCAGATGAGCTCGGCAGAGTGGGTGACGAAATTTACCGCCGAAAAGGGATCAGAGCCTGCCCAGACGGTCCGTGCGCTCGGAGCCTATGGAAAATGCTATGACGCCCGAACCGACCAGCTTGCGGCGCGACTCAGGAAAACAGGCAAGGGACCGTTAATGGGCGCTCGGGCGAATTTCCAAAGTGTCGAACAGGCCCTGAAGGCTTTTGCAGCGAAGGCCTTAGCAGAATCCGATCCTCCCGCTGATGCCGTAAAGTCGGCTTATGCGGCTCTTTATGAAAAGGAGTTTCGCTACGAATTTTACGAATCCTACGAGCCGCAGCCTCCTGTGCCGGCTCAAGCGGCCTCAGTTCGAAAAGATGCTGCTTTGCCCTCCAATTCGCCGGCAAGCAGTGCAGCACACAGTAGTAAAAACAGCAGTGGCGACAAAGCTTCGTCATCGCAAGTGATGGGTTCGCCTTCTCAAACGGTCCCCGACGCAAATCCACAAGATAAAGAGAAGGAAATCGATCCATTGACTGCGGCGAAGAATCATTTCGGCGCGCTCCTCGGAGCCTTACCCGATGAGCGGATGCACGATCTTCACAAAGCCTTTGGCGAAATCCTTGGACCGAATTCGGCAACGTCCCGAATGCAATTGTTGATTTATCGATACGCGATTTTTCTGCTCGAAGCTCCGGGCGATAAGCCTTTTTCGCCCGCGCCTTTTTAAAGCCGCCAACGCCAATGAACTTGATGCGCAGCGTGTTCCTAAGGGCCTCCGAGAGCGCTTGGCTGCGCGACCGCGCCGGCCGCTACGCATTCATGCGGCGCTCGGTCAAGCGATTCATGCCCGGTGAGCGCCTGGATGATGCGCTCACTGCGGCGAAGCAGCTAAATGAAAGCGGCGTCTTTGCCGTCCTCACGCACTTGGGCGAAAACGTTAAGGAACGCTCGGAAGCCGAAGAAGTCGTCCGTGGTTACCTGCAAGCGATTCAAGATATCCGCGCAGCGAATCTGTCTGCCGAAATTTCAGTTAAGCTCACCCAGCTCGGACTCGATCTGGATGTCGACTTTTGCCGCGAGAACCTCACACGAATCGTCGAGCATTCAGCGCCCGATAAAATCGTCTGGATCGACATGGAGCACAGCCCTTATGTCGATGCAACTCTCGGGATCTATCGCCGCGTGCATGACGCGCACAGGAACACCGGCGTGTGCCTTCAGGCCTATCTCTTTCGCACAGAAAAAGACCTGGCGTCGCTCATTTCGCGCGGTGCGGCGGTGAGGCTCGTGAAAGGCGCCTACAGTGAACCGCCCGAGATCGCCTTCGCGGAAAAAAAAGATGTGGATGAG
The DNA here is from genome assembly GCA_035607335.1 of Binatia bacterium. GTDB lineage: Bacteria > Acidobacteriota > Terriglobia > Acidiferrales > UBA7541 > Palsa-295. The sequence goes on from DATNBB010000213.1 coordinate 2,515, forward strand.
AATTTCTGCCACCTCGCGCGGATGCTGCTCTCTCCAGAAGCCCGCACGGCGTCCGCCCGGGGAGCTTTGGCCACGCACGATATTGCGCTCATAACGGAAATCTCAGAGTGGGCCGCCGCACAAGGGATTCCGAAAAATCAGATCGAATTCCAGATGTTGTACGGAATCAAGCGCGCAGAGCAGGTGCGATTGGCGCGCGAGGGATACCGCAGCGGAGTGCTCGTGTCCTACGGATCGTATTGGTTCCCTTGGTTCATGCGACGCATAGCGGAGCGGCCGGCGAACGCATTTTTCGTAGCGCGAAATCTTTTTGGCGGCTAGTTCCATTCTGGCTACCGAGCAGCCAAGTCGACTTTCGTCGCAACGGCAAGCTTCCCATTGTAACGGTCGAGAACCTCGCGGACTTTTCGCGCAAGGTCGCGAGGTGCATACGGCTTTTGCAGCACAGGCAAACCATTGGCCTGCGCTTTTTTGAGCAGTGACATGTCGGCGCTGTATCCGGTCGCGAAAACTACAGGAAAACCGGGCGCTTCCGCGCAAATCCGCTCATACACTTCGGGGCCGCTGATCTTCGGCATTACCACGTCCAGAAGAATCAAATTGATCCGGCTGCGATTCCGCTGAAACTCCGCCAAAGCCTGCTCGCCATCGTTCGCCGTGATCACGTCATAACCAAGTCCAGCAAGCGTCTCTATCGCCAGATGCCGCAAGCCTTCGTGATCCTCCGCAATGAGCACCGTTTCATTGCCGCCGCGAATGGGCTGCGGAGCCTGCGTCGCTTGCGAAGCGTCCACCTCCACGTTGGCGGCCGGCAAATACACGCGAAACGTGCTGCCGAGTCCCAGTTCGCTATACACCTGCACGAACCCGTTGTGCTGTCGCACGATTCCGTAAATTGTCGCCAGCCCGAGACCCGTTCCTTTTCCGACTTCCTTCGTCGTGAAAAACGGCTCAAAAATCCGGTCGAGCGTGGCTGCATCCATCCCGGTTCCCGAGTCCGTGACGGAAAGCATCGCGTAAGTGCCGGGGTGCGCGAGCGGCTGCATCGCGCAGAACTTCTCGTCAAACGTGACAGTCGATGTATCGAGAATTAGCGATCCGCCGTCCGGCATCGCGTCGCGCGCATTGATGCACAGATTCATTACCACCTGCTCCATCTGCACGGGATCGGCGCGAACAACGGCGAGGTCGGGCGAAAGATTCGCGCGAATCTCAATATTGCTGCCGAGCACCTTTTCTAGGAGGTTTAATGTCTCCACCACAGTCTTATTGAGATCTATGTTCCGCGGCTCAAGAATTTGCCGCCGCGCGAATGCGAGCAATTGGCGCGTAAGCGCCGCGGCGCGTTCGCCTTGCTGATGGACTTTCTCAAAATGGCGGTGCAACCGCGTGCCGGATTCGGTTTCTTCCAGCCCCATGTCCGCCCAGCCAAGGATTGCGCCGATCATATTGTTAAAGTCGTGGGCGATTCCCCCGGCGAGCTGCCCGATGGCCTCGAATTTCTGTGCATTGGCCAGCTGCTTTTCCAACGCGCGCCGTTCCGTGATGTCTTCCACGATGATCTCGATGCATGTCGCGCCGGTTTCCGGATCGCTCACCTCCCGGCCATTAAGGCGCACGTGTATAGTCTTCCCGTCTTTTCGTTTCCAATCCGCCGTCGCATCCACGCGTCCCGTTACGAAGAAGTGCGTGCGAACCTCTTCTCGCGCCGATGCCTGGCAGAAGAGGCCGGTCGTATCCCGCAGAGCGACAACCTCCTCCACTGAATCGTAACCAAGCATGCGTACAAGAGCCGGGTTCGCAAAAAGAAGACTGCCCTCAGGCGCAACCCAGTAGATGCCGTACGTCGCATTGTTCACCAGGCTGCGATACCGGGCCTCGCTGGCGCGTAGAGCGGCCTCCGCCGTTTTCCGTTCGGTGATGTCCAGGATACTGCCGCGCACAAGTGTTTGATTCGTAGAGGAAAGGCGAACTAGATGGACCTCGCACGGAATATCCAGGCCTTTTGCATTCCGATGGACCCATTCGAAATGCGGAGCGTGACCCTCCAATGCCAGCTCGATTTTCTCCGCAGCCGCTGCTGAAGAGGGCTGTCCGTCAGGCTGCGCCGGCGGGCTAAGCTCGGCCGGATCGCAGCGAAGCAAGTCTTCCCGCGAGAGCCCAAAAAGTTTCGTTGCGTTATCGTTGCAATCGATGAAGCGAGCTTTCTGAACGTCGAGCACGACGATAGCTTCGGGCGCGTTGTGTACGAGCGTGCGGTAGTGTTGTTCGCTTTCACGCAAGGCGGCGAGCGCGCGCACCTCGGCCTCTCTGAGCATCCGTTCTTCCTGCGCTCGATGCAAAGCCATCGGCAGCCGCGCGAGCTGCCCTTTCAGAACGTAGTCGGTCACGCCCGCCTTGATGGACTCGACCGCGAGTTCATCGCCTATCGTACCGGTCATCAGGATCAAAGGAATTTCGGGTCGAATCTGCTTCAGCGTGTTCAGAGCGTCCATGCCCGTCCAACTCCCCATTCGATAATCGGAGAGGACTATATCCACAGTCTGGCTGCGAAGATGCTCGGCGAACTGATCGCGGGTGGTCACGTGGTCGGCCACAAACTGCACACCGGATCGTCGTAGGTAACGCAGACAGAGTTCCACGTCCGCCTGATCGTCATCGGCAATCAGCAGACGTAAAGGTGTTTCACGCAATTCGCCATTATTCGATTTATCTTCCTGCATGCCGTACCCTTAAATCCGCACTTGAACGCGACAACGGCGATTTGCTCGTAACCATTAGCCTGCCAAGATTCCCGATCGCGATCCATCCGACCGTACCTTGGGCCCGAGTCTCTCAAACTCCGGTTCGCGTGCGCTGCGGTCGCAATCCTCCGAAATCTTTATCGGCAGATTCCGCACCGGAGCCCACGTCTTATCGCGGATAAAATTAACGAAGATTTCCTGGAGACGCGCACTCCTGGACTGAACGCACGGTTTGGGACGCGTGAATTGTCACGCAACGCGGAGCTGGATTAGAAAAAACTAAGGCTGGTAGCTCGGTAGGGGTAAAACGTACGCCGAAACCTCAGAGTCCTTGTTCCAAATTGAACCGCCGCCACTAGCTTCGATGATCGAGAGGAATATAGCTCCGCTGGTCAGGTCCGAGATACACCTGCCGTGGCCGGCAAATCTTCTGCTCAGGATCGAGCAGCATCTCCTGCCACTGCGCAATCCATCCGGACGTCCGCGGGATCGCGAAGAGCACAGGGAACATCGTCACCGGGAAGCCCATCGACTGATAGATGAGTCCGGTATAAAAATCCACGTTCGGGTACAGCCGGCGCTTCACAAAGTAATCGTCTTCCAGCGCAATGCGTTCGCATTCGAGCGCGATATCGACCAACGGATTCCGTCCCATAATGTCGAACACTTGATAGGCAAGATGCTTCACGATGCGCGCGCGAGGATCGTAATTCTTGTAAACGCGGTGGCCGAAACCCATCAGCTTCGTCTCGCCCGCCTTCACCCGCTTGATATAAGACGGCACATTATTCACGGAGCCGATTTCCAGCAGCATTCGCAACACTTCTTCGTTCGCGCCGCCATGCAGCGGACCATAAAGAGCCGCCGTGGCAGCCGCAATCGCGGAATAAGGGTCCACATGCGAACTTCCAACGCCGCGCATCGCTGTCGACGAACAGTTCTGCTCATGATCCGCATGTAATATGAAAAGAATGTCCAGCGTGCGCTCAAGCGTAGGATTTGGTCGGAATTTTGCCTCGCTCGTCTTGAAAAGCATGTTCAGAAAATTCGCGCAATAGCTCAACTCATTGTCCGGATAGGCGTACGGCATCCCAAGGCTGTGCCGATAAGCGAACGCCGCCAGTGTTGGCATTTTTCCCATCAATCGATAGGTCTGCTTTCGGCGTGAATCGGCGTCGAAAATGTTCTTCGCCTCTGGATAAAAAGTCGAAAGCGCCGCCACCGTCGATATCATCATGCCCATCGGATGCGCGTCGTAATGGAATCCATCGAGAAACTTCTTAATGCTCTCGTGAATAAACGTATGGTGCGTAATCTGATCGATCCACGTCGCCAACTGCGATTGCGTCGGCAACTCGCCATGAAGCAACAGATACGACGTCTCCATGTACGTGCTTTTTTCTGCAAGCTCTTCGATGGGATACCCGCGATACCGCAGGATGCCTTTGTCGCCGTCGATGTATGTGATTTTGCTGATGCACGACGCGGTATTCGAAAACGCCGCGTCATAACTCATTAATCCGAAATCAGACTCATTCACCTTGATCTGCCGGAGATCGATGGCGCGAATCGTATCGTCCTTGACGGGAATCTCGTATTGCCGCCCGGTTCGGTTATCCGTGATCGAAAGCGTGTCGCGAGGATTCGTCGATCGGTTCTCCGTGGAAGCCGTGGTTGACTCTTGTTTTGTGGGGCTCATTAACAGACCTCGTCCGTGGTTCGAAGCAATTTTTGAGTATACACGATCTGATGCGGAACCGAAGGTCTGCTTTGCCTGAAATCACACGGACTATCGATGTATCGAGCGCCTACGCGGCGCGATTCGAATATTTTCGAAGGCTTGAAAGAGATTGCTAGCCTCGCGGCAAACCGGCGGGAATCATGCCCGCATCAAAGTGTTCCACGCGATTTCTCCCGCGTGCCTTCGCACAATACAGCGCCTCATCTGCCGAACGCAGCACTTCCTTTGCGTCTCGGTCGATGCTCACTGCAATGCCCAGGCTCGCAGTGACGGAAATCGGCCCGCTTTCCGTCATCACCGGTTTTTCTGAAATGGCCTCGCGAACGCGTTCCGCAACCGCTGCTGTGCTGTTTCCATCGCCCGTGGGCACCACAATCAGAAACTCTTCGCCGCCATAGCGTCCCACCGAATCGTAGGAGCGAACGCATCCCCGCATCCGACATGCGGCTTCCTTCAGCACAATGTCTCCAGCCAGGTGCCCATGAGTGTCGTTGACGGCCTTGAAGTGGTCCAAGTCCGCTAGAATTACGCCAAACGATCCGCCGTCGCGAATCTGCCGCGCTCGCTCCCGGTTCACCGCTTCCAGAATCGTCCCGCGATTCGGAATGCCCGTGAGCATATCGTGCGAGGCCCGAAACCGTAGCTCTTCGGTTGCTGCGAGCAAATGATGCTGAAGGTCGAGAATCCGCCGCCCAACGTGCAGCCGCGCCCGAAGTTCCTGCACATCGAAAGGCTTCGTCAGATAATCGTCGGCGCCCGCTTCCAGCCCCTTCAGTAAATCCTCTTTTTGCGTGCGCGCCGTCAAAAGAAGCACATACGTATATGGACGCTCCGGATCCTTTCGGATCTCGCGGCAGATCTCCGGCCCCTCCATTCCAGGCATCATCCAGTCGAGCACGGCCAGCGGCGGTGCGTCAGGTCCTTCGAGAATCCTCAGCGCTTCGGTTCCGCTCGAAACGGCGATGATCTCGTATCCCCATTTCGTGAGAAACGATTGCAGCATGCGCTGCGAGACGGGATCATCCTCCGCAATGAGAATTTTCTCCGCCGTTCGCGCGTCGACCCTCACAATTGCGCTCCCTGCGTTTCCTTCTTCAATAGCACGGCGATTGCCGGCTGTAATATTTCGATTTCTCTCTCGAGGGCTGCGATTGTTGACTGCGCGTCCGTAAGTTTCCTCGTTCGCGACACTTGCTCAAGCGCCAACGCGGCGCGCGAAACGCGGACAGCCCCGATGTTCGCCGAAGCCCCCTTCATCGTGTGCGCAAGCCTCTCGAGCAACGCTGAATCACCCGCATCGAACGCGTGGTGAATCTCACGTAAGTTTTTGGCGCTTTCCTCGGCAAACAGCGTCGCAATTTCTTCAAGCAACCCGCGATCTCCTTCGACCCGTTCGAGAGCCGCCCTCAAATCGAATGCTTCTTCCATCTCCGAACGAGCAATGGATGTCGCGCCGAATTCTTCCTCGGCTGCCTCTTGCGTGCAATCGATTGCCGCAAGCAGATCGCCCGTGCGTATCGGCTTTGTAAGATAATCGTCGGCGCCCGCATCAAGGCACCGTTCTCGGTCGCCCTTCATCGCGTGAGCGGTCAACGCAATGATTCGCAGGTGTTCCCCCGTAGTCGCTTCCTTTGCACGAATCGCGCGCGTCGCTTCGAGTCCATCCATTGCGGGCATCTGCACGTCCATCAGCACCAGGTCCACCGTTTCGCGTTCCAGCATTTCGAGAACCTCGCGGCCGTTCTCAGCTGTCAACACGGTGTATCCGTGCTTTTCCAGCAGCGTTTTGGCAAGTTTGCGATTTACGGGATTATCCTCGGCCAGTAAAATTCTCAAATTCTTCCGCTCGTGCTGTGGAATCGGCTGGACTTGGAGGCGTTCAATCGACCGCGATTTGTCTGTCAGCGCCCCGAGCAGCGCATCGAACAGTTCCGAGGGCTGCACCGGTTTGCTCAAATACGCACTGCAGCCGAGCGCCCGGCATCGAGCCGTTTCTCCATGCTGCACGCTGGAACTCAGCAGAATGATCGGCGTCTTCGAAAATGCAGGATTGCTGCGAACTTTTTCGCTGAGCGATAGTCCGTCCATGCCGGGCATCTGCATATCTGTAATGATCAACCGCACGGCGCGCCCTTCGCGGTGATGCCGTTCCAGCACATTCAGTGCAGCCTCGGCGCTCTCCACCGCCTCCGGACTCATCCGCCACGCGGAAAGCATCTCCACCAGAATGATTCGGTTCGTTTGATTGTCGTCCACGATGAGAACGGGACAATTCTGAAGAAGGGCCGGATCCTGCAAAGGATCGATCTCGCCATCCTGCTCGACGCGCCCGAACCGTACCGTAAAATGAAACGCACTGCCGCGGCCCGGCTCGCTTTCAAGCCAAATCTTGCCGCCCATCAACTGCACCAGCCGCTCCGTAATCGCGAGACCGAGGCCCGTTCCGCCGTATTGCCGCGTCGTCGAGCTGTCCGCCTGCGTGAAGGCCTCGAAAATCAACGCTTGTTTTTCCTTCGCAATACCAATACCGGTATCGCGCACCTGGAAATGAATCGTGACGCTTTTCTGGTCTTCGCAGTCCTTTTCGGCTTCCACCACCACTTCGCCCTGCTCCGTAAACTTCAAGGCGTTTCCGACCAGATTCACGATCACTTGCCGCAGCCGGCCTACATCTCCCGCCACTCGCCCCGGCACATTCGGGCTTACTCGCCACGCCAACTCCAGCCCCTTTTGGTGCGCGCGATAGCCCAGCGCCTTCAACGTCTCGCCCACCGACTGAACGAACGAGAATTCCGCCACGTCCAGATCCAGTTTCCCTGCCTCGATTTTGGAGAAATCCAGAATGTCGCTAATCAACGCAAGAAGAGAATCGGCCGAGGTCTTCACCAACGTTAGGTACTCGCGCTGTTCGCTTGTCAAATCGGTATCCAGCGCCAGCTCGGTCATTCCGATGATGCCGTTCATCGGCGTGCGGATTTCGTGGCTCATGTTGGCAAGGAAATCGCTCTTCGCCCGGCTTGCGGCCTCTGCTGCTTCCTTTGCGCTCAGTAGAGCCTCAGCGGCACGCTTGCTTTCCGTGATGTCGCGATAAAGCACCAGCACTCCTCGCGCAACCTGCCCTTCGCCGATGAGAGGGGCTGCAATCGCTTCCACGTCTACGAGAGTGCCATCTTTCCGCCTTCTGCGTCCCATCGTGTTGGACGTTTGGCCTCGCCGCACTCGCGCGCGCGCCGCTTCCTGTTGGTTCATGTGCTCCCGCGGCACAACCAGTTCCCCAAGGTCTTTTCCAAGAGCCTCTTCCCGCCGGTACAGGAACAACTTTTCAAACGCGGGATTGCACATATGAATTACGTCTTCCATGTCCAGCGCCGCGATAGCCACCGGATTATTCTCGATCACGGAGTTTAAGAACGACCTTTGCTCCTCAAGCCGCTGTTCGGCTTGTTTGCGTTCCCCGATCTCGATTTGCAATTCGTGTGTCCGCTCTTCCACGCGAAATTCCAATTCGGAGTGTGCTCTTTGCAACGCCGCTTCGCGTTCCTGGACGCGCCCCATCATGTCGTTGAAGCGGTCGACAAGAAATCCGATCTCATCGTCAGCTTTTTGTTTCACGCGCACCGAATAGTCGTTCCCCAGCGAAATGGCGAATGCCGCCTTTGCCAGATCGAGTATTGGATCGGATATCGAACCCTGCAGGCGCGATGCCAGCACGTACGCTGCAATCAAAGACAGCACGATGACCACGGCGATGACGCTTAGGAAGCTGAACAGTCGGCTCTGCAATTCCCCCGCATCGAATTCGAGGTAAACCGTGCCGATCCTCTCTCCCTGCAAGTAGACGCCCTGAAAAGCCCCGAAGCGGTTCCAGCCGATCCGCCTGACAGAATCCTCTAAAGAGATCGGAGGCACAGGCTTGGGCCTTGCTCCTGCGCGGATATATTTCGCAAGTGGTTCCCCGTCCGCCGTGAAAATCCAGGCCTGCGTCACATGGGGCTGCGCGCGAAAGTCCTCCAGGATTTCCGTTGCCGCTTCATCGTCCTTGAATTCGATCGGAGCAATTGCATTCAAACCTGTCATTGCAGCGCTTGTGGCCGCACGTCGCTCCAGAGCCTCTCTGGAAGTAATGCCGTCATATACAAGAAAGATCAGGCAAGCGAGCACCAGGCTCGCGCCACAGGTGACGAGCGCGATGCGCGTCAGCTTCTGCCGAATGGAGTGATGTCCCAATCCCTTCACCTCGCCCCTCTTCCGTCGCCGTGATCCCGAATTCGCTCCTTCGCGCAGATGAGAGGTACGTTAAAGGAAGCAAATTGCAGATCGGGGGATTCGTTGCGCGTGCCGTAGGAAAACATCAACTGGTACGAAGAATCGAGAACCGCGTAGGTGGGAAGAACCCGTCGGGACATGCCAAGCCGGTATAGGTGATTATTGGGCATACGAGGCCGATGGATACCAAATTCCCAAAGGACACCCATTCACCCTATTTATCGTTATTCTGTGCCCGCCCCTTTAGCTCTCTAGCCTCCGGCTGTCACAAACTAGAAACATTTCCCAAACATCCCTTTAACATGCCTTTGTAAACCTCTATTTGCACACTCAACGTCCAGGAAAACACATGCGAAACGAACAGCAGACATGCCGTGTGTTCCCATATAGCCCTGATGAACCGACGCGGACCCAGCGGCCGCATTTGCCGCAGCGGCGTCAGCAACTCAGTACCTTGCGTCCGCCGCAGGATTTGCCGTATGGTGATGGCGAGTCCCCGAACACTTCCGTTCGCATAGAGAGGTCAATGAAGCGCATTCTTCTCATTGAAGACGACAAAGACATTGTCGAACTCGTGCGCTACAACCTCGAAAAAGACGGCTATCAGGTCATCTCCTGCGCCGATGGCGCCACCGGCCTTGCGCAAATCAGGAAAGCGCCCCCCGATCTTCTGATCCTCGATTTGATGTTGCCCAAAATGTCTGGCTTGGAGATCTGTAAAGAAGTACGCAAAGACTCCAATTTGAATCGCCTTCCGATCCTGATTCTCACCGCGAAGGGCGAAGAGGCTGACCGCGTCGTGGGCCTAGAGCTCGGTGCCGACGATTACGTCACCAAACCATTCAGCCCCCGCGAACTCGTTGCTCGCGTCAAGGCCCTCCTTCGCCGCACAGAGCCTTCCAGCGTCCCGTCCGAAAAGTTGCTGGAAGTCGGCGCTTTGCGCATCGATCCCGCTTCCTACCGTGTCACTCGCGCCGGTAAGTCCGTTCCTATGAGCACGCTGGAATTCCGTCTGCTATACTTCCTCGCGGCGCGGCCGAATCGTGTTTTCACGCGCGATCAACTGCTGGACGGCGTGTGGGGAACCGAGCGCTTTGTCACGCCGCGCAGCGTGGATGTTTACGTGCGCCGCCTGCGGGAAAAAGTCGAAGTCGACCCGCAGCATCCCGTTTACATGAAGACGATCCGCGGCGCCGGCTATCTCTTCGAAACCCGTGCGAGCTAAGCTGTTCTCGAAGCTGACGCTGATCTACGTCTCCCTCCTGGCCCTTTTGTGTTTCGCGGTAGATATTGCGGCCGAACGGGATCTCCGCCAGTTCGACCTCAATCGCCAGGTTCAAGACGCCCTCGTTTCGAACGTCCGCCTTCGCATACTTATCATCTTCTTGTGCGTCGCCGCACTAGGCGCCGCTGCCTTACTTCTTTTTTCGATGCGCTTTTCCGCTCGCGTTCGAAAAATCCAGGAATTTCTCACTCGAATGGGTGCCGGCGAATTTCGCCCGATGTCGGTTGAAGGCCCTCATGACGATTTGACACTCCTCATTGAATCGGCGAATGCTACCGCCGAGCGCCTCGGCCACACGATCCGTTCCCTCGGCAGCGAGCGCGATCGTTCCAGCGCCATTCTCCGCAGCATGGTGGAGGGGGTCGGCGTCATCGACGCGCGCGAACACCTCGTCTTTTGGAACCGTGCCTTTGCTGACATCCTTAACATCGCGCCCGATGCAGGTGACGGCCAGCCCGTAATCGAGGTCGTTCGTAACACGGCTGTGCTGAAACTGATTCGCGCCGCCTTAAAAGGCGAGGACGCGTTGAAAGGCAATATCACTACGGGCATTGTTCAGTTGCGGATGTTTGCTGTTACGGCTGCGCCCGTTCGCGCAACCGATGCTGCCAACTCACGAATTGGCGAAAAACCGTCCGGTGCCGTCGTCGTATTGCATGACGTTACCGAGCTGCGCCGCCTCGAACGCGTGCGCCAGGATTTCGTCGCCAATGTCTCGCACGAATTCAAGACTCCGCTCACGGCGATTCAAGGCTTCGCCGAAACCCTCCTCGGCGGCGCCCTCGAAGATCACAAGAACAACCGCCGCTTTCTGGAAATTATTCGCGACCATGCCGCACAGCTCGCCCGCGTCACCGATGACTTGCTGAAACTCGCCCGCATCGAAGCTGGAAAGCTCGAGGTTCAACTTGGCCCCGTAAGCGTCGCTGACGTGGTTGACTTGTGCACCGAGACCGCTCTGCTCCGCGCACAGCGCAAAGGCATCGTCGTCGAAGCTGACATTCCGCCGGATCTTCCTCCGGTTCGCGCCGATGCGCGCCTCCTGCGCGAAGTCCTGCAAAACCTGCTCGACAACGCCGTGCAATACACTCCTTCGGGTGGCAAAATCGAAGTCCACGCCGAAGCCGGGCCCTGCGAAGTGACGGTGGCTGTTAGCGACACAGGAATTGGCATCCCGCTGGCCGATCAGGAACGCATCTTCGAACGTTTCTATCGTGTGGACGCGGCCCGCTCGCGCGAAGTCGGCGGCACCGGTCTCGGCCTTTCCATCGCCCGCCATATTGTTGAAACCCTCGGAGGAAAAATCTCAGTCGAGAGCGAAGTCGGCCGCGGCTCGCGCTTCTCTTTCTCCATTCCCAAAGCCGCGTAGCTCTCTCGCCTTCTCAGAACGTTCACGTCCCATTGATCCCGTTGCAATGATCGCCTGCCAACCTATATTCGGTTAAATGGGGACCGCGAGGGAAGCAATGGCCGATAAATCGAGTTCCGAAGGCATTTTGCAGAATGCTTTGATCAGCTATCTCGCTGCGCAGGCGCGCACCGTCGAGTCCTCGGTAAATCGCGCGCTTTGGGCTTTGGTCGAGCGCGACCAAAGAATGGCAAGCGAGGTTTTTCTCATCGAACCGCGCATCAACGAGATGGAAATCACGATCGACGAACACGCGATTCGCCTGTTGCAGCGCGGCGATTTAAGCGACCCAGACGTGCGCCTCATCGTCGCCTCCCTGAAAATCAATAACGATCTCGAGCGCGTCGGCGATCTCGCCGTCAACCTGTGCGAGCGCACGATTTCACTCGTCGCCATGGGCGATGTTCAGCCGCCGGCGGAACTTGAACCGATGACCGCTGCCGTTCGAGCTATGGTCTCAAAGTGCCTTGGCGCTCTTATCTTTCAGAATGTCGACTTGGCCGTGCAGGTGCTAGAAAGCGACGATGTCATTGATTCCTATCGCGACCGTGTTTTCGAAGGGCTTCTCGCTGGCATGGCTGCCGACGTGACTCAAGCCGCGCCAAATCTTCAATTTCTTTTAGCATCGCGCAATCTCGAGCGTATTGCCGATCACGCCACGAATATCGCGGAAGACGTGCTCTTTTGGGTTCGCGGCCTGGACGTCAGGCACGGTCGCATTCCTACACTTCTTGCAGATAAGCCAAGAGTCGTCGGCGCCGCTAGGTCATAAACCTTTCACGCGGCTCTCATCAGACGTTTAAGTGCGCCGCCTAGTATGCCTCCGCTTTCGATGTATTGGCGCGAGAAACGGGGGAGCTTAGGCGTCCCGTTGAACCTAAGTTCCTCCGCCACAGTGTGTTGCGGCGGAGGTAGCAATCCTCGACGCACTCCCTCGAGTCCGCGCCTCACACGACTTCTTGGCAGAGGATGTATTTCCTCGCGAGATTCTCGCGGATGTAACACGGTTGTAACAATTCGGCAGCAAAATCGCTATGCACAGGAGACATAGAGAATGAAAAAGACTTTGTTCGTGTTGGCGCTTCTTCTCGGTTTCACGGCCACTGCCGGAGCGCAAACCCTTTTGAACGCCGCTGGTGCAACGTTCCCGTACCCGATCTATTCAAAGTGGTTCAGCGTGTATCATCAGGATCATTCAAACGTCCAGATCAACTATCAGTCCATCGGTTCGGGCGGCGGAATCCAGCAGTTGAAAGCAGGCACGGTTGATTTTGGCGCTTCGGACATGCCGCTCAACGATGAGACGCTCGGCCAGTTCCCGTTCAAAATTCTCCAGTTCCCCACGGTGCTGGGTGCAATTGTGCCCACCTACAATATTCCCGGTGTACAGGCGGAATTGAAATTCACTCCGCAAGCCCTCGCTGACATCTACCTCGGCAAAGTTACGAAGTGGAACGATCCCGAAATTGCCGGTGCGAATCCGGGCGTCAAGCTCCCTGCCGATGACATCGTTGTCATCCATCGCTCCGATGGAAGCGGCACCACCTTCGTCTGGACCGATTACCTCTCAAAAGTCAGCCCTGATTGGAAGAGCAAGGTCGGCAGCAACACTTCCGTGAAGTGGCCCGTTGGTTTGGGTGGCAAAGGTAACGAAGGTGTCTCCGGCCTCGTTCAGCAAACTCCGAATGCAATCGGTTACGTAGAGCTCATTTACGCTCTTCAGAATCATTTGAGTTACGGTGTCGTGAAGAATTCTTCGGGCAAATTCATTAAGGCCAGCCTGGAAACCGTAAATGAAGCCGCTGCCGGAGCTGCGGCCAAGATGCAGAAGGATATTCGTATCTCTATCACGGACGCGCCTGGAGCAAACGCTTATCCTATTTGCAGCTTCACGTATTTGCTTATCCCCGTGAACATTTCTGACGCTACAAAGCGTGACGCCATTAAAGGCTTTTTGAATTGGATGGTGGCAGATGGCCAAACCATGGTTGAGTCTCTCAACTATGCCCAACTCCCCAAGGCTGTAGTGGATATCGAAAAGAAACAAATTTCGGAGATCCGGTAAAGGATGGACTCTAACGCAAGCGCGATCGGGAGCGCGCCGTCTTCGTGGACGGTGCGCTCCCTTCGTCGCCGGCTCGTCTCCGGCGACGAAGTCGCGCATATCGTCACACTAGTATTCGCGTCCTTCGTGATTCTGATCGCATCTCTCTTGATCAATGAGCTGTGGGTTAACTGCGTGCTTTCTCGGCATGCGTTCGGCTGGCATTTTTGGTTCTCAAGTGAATGGGATCCCGTATTTGAGCACTTTGGCGCGTTGCCGTTCATTTACGGCACCATTGTTACGTCCGCCATCGCGTTAGTGATTGCGCTGCCGCTCGGGCTCGCCGCCGCGACTTTTCTTGCCGAGCTTGCTCCCAGAACTCTCTCCGATACGGTTTCCTTTCTGATTGATCTGCTCGCGGCCATCCCCAGCGTGATTTATGGTCTTCTCGGAATTTTTATTGTCGTTCCTCTCATGCGCACCATGATCGGACCGGCTCTTAAAAGTGTTTTTGGCTTTTTGCCCATTTTCTCCGGCCCCAACTACGGCGTCGGTTTTCTGACTGCCGGAATCGTTCTGGCAATCATGGTAGTCCCTTACATCATTTCCATCTCACGCGAAGTACTTCTCACCGTGCCGCGCGATCAGCGCGAAGCCGCTCTTGCGCTCGGTGCCACTCGCTGGGAATCCACCTGGAAAGTCGTAATTCCTTGGGCGCGCACCGGCATCATGGGTTCCGTCTTTCTCGCGCTGGCTCGCGCTCTTGGCGAAACCATGGCCGTCACAATGGTGATCGGCAACGATCCCAAAATCGCCGCGTCCCTGTTTGCTCCCGGTTACACCATCGCCGCAGTGATCGCCAACGAATTCTCCGAAGCGTTTGGAAACGTTTATAGAAGCTCTCTGATTGAGCTCGCCTTAGTCCTATTCCTCATCACGTTCATCCTCAATGGATTCGCACGCCTCCTGATCATCGCCACCGGCGGAGGCTCGCCATCATGAACCTGCGGCTGATCTGGCGGAAATCCCTCAACGTCTTCATGCTCACTCTGACCGGCGTCGCCGCTCTCGCCGTCGTCTCGGTACTTTTCCTCATTCTCGGTTACTTGGTTTGGAATGGCTGGAAGTCCCTGAACCTGGATTTCTTCACGAAATTGCCTGTGCCCGTCGGAGAAATGGGCGGCGGTATGGCCAACGCAATTGTCGGAAGTCTGAAATTGCTCCTGCTCGCGGCCGTCATTGGCCTACCCATGGGTGTAATGGCCGGGATCTATTTGGCTGAATTTGGCGGCCGCACCTACGGATTCACGATCCGTTATGTCACGGACTTGCTGAATGGCGTTCCATCCATCGTGATCGGCATATTTGTCTGGTCGATTGTTGTCGCCCCGATGAAGACGTTTTCCACGTTCGCAGGTGGCGTCGCTCTCGCGATTATGGTGATTCCCATCACACTTCGCAGCTCCGAGGCATTCCTTCGCGCCGTTCCAACCAGCCTACGCGAAGGAGCAATGGCGCTCGGCGCAAGCAAATGGCGCACGATCCTCACCGTTGTACTGCCTGCAGCTCGCGGTGGCATTATCACCGGCATGCTCCTTGCTCTGGCGCGTGTAGCGGGCGAAACGGCGCCCTTGCTCTTCACCGCCTTCGGTAATCAATTTTGGAGTCCCGGATGGAAACAGCCAGTCGCCTCCTTGCCCGTAATGATCTACACCTACGCGATTTCTCCCTACCAGGATTGGCACCGGCAGGCCTGGGCGGCAGGATTGGTGTTGCTTGCGATTGTCCTCATCGCGAATATTGGCACACGCATCGTGTTAAGTCGCGGCGGAGTTAGGAGCGTATAAAATGGCCTCTGCGAGTGCGCGAGGAAAGGACGATGCCGTGGCTGTAAGACTGGCACCAAAGGTGACTATGCCGGAACAAGCATCCGCGGACCTGCTCAAGGAAACAACGAACCGCTTTGAGATTTCCCATCTCGATTTTTTCTATGGTCCTAAGCAGGCTCTGTTCAACCTCGGCCTCAAGATTCCTACCAACAGAATTACGGCGCTCATTGGGCCATCGGGTTGCGGCAAATCCACTTTCCTCCGCAACCTGAACCGTATGAATGAAACCATTCGTAACAGCCGCTACACCGGCGAAATTCTGCTCGATGGTCAGGACATCAAAGCGATGGATGTTGTAAATCTTCGCCGTCGCGTGGGAATGGTCTTCCAGCGGCCGAATCCTTTCCCGAAATCGATTTTCGACAATGTCGCTTACGGCCTCCGCATTAACGGATACAGTGGCCGCCTTTCCGACCTCGTCGAACACAGCCTGCGCCGAGCCGCCCTCTGGGACGAAGTGAAGGATCATCTTCACAAATCGGCCTTCGCACTTTCCGGCGGGCAGCAGCAGCGTCTCTGCATCGCCCGAGCGTTAGCTGTCGATCCTGAGGTGTTGCTGCTGGATGAGCCATGCTCCGCACTCGATCCCGTATCCACGGCAAAAATCGAAGAGTTGATTTTCCAGTTGAAAGAAAGCTGCACGCTCGTAATGGTCACTCACAACATGCAGCAGGCTGCGCGTGCGAGTGACTTCGCCGCCTTTATGCTGGACGGGCACTTGATTGAATATAGCGAGACGTCGAAGCTTTTCACTACGCCGGCCGATCACCGGACAGAAGCATATATCACCGGCCGCTTCGGATGATTCGTCGGGCAAATTTGGCGGGTGCGCCGCTTGTTTACGCCGAGTGTTCTTGCGAAGGGCTGCTCTTCTTTAATGCGTCGCACCGGCTCGGACACCAGATCTCGGTGGGACAAAAGAATCAGCGCCGTAGGCGCGAAACAACTTAGCCCCACCCGGAAGGGTGGGGAACGCTGCAAATAAGGTTCCGAGCGCCGTAGGTGCGGCACAAACTTTTGAGCAGCGACGCCGCAAATCGCGCGCATCTGTCGGCTCGGTGCCGTAAAGAAATTTGCTGCACATATTGTGTTGGTTATCGTACGGGCGCCGCGTGTTTACCCTGAGTCGTGCGAAAGGCTGCGCCCCTCTCGCAAATCGGAGGGATCTAAACGCCATGGAACGCCATTTTGTACACGATCTCGATGAATTAAAACAGCGGCTGCTCTGGATGGGCAGCCTTTCCGAACGCGCCGTTCACCAGGCCGTCCATTCGGTGTTGGACGCCGACGAACAACTCGCGGAATCCGTGCTTTCCGAAGAAGACGCGATCAACGAAATGCAGATCGAGATCGACGATCGCGTCCAGCGCCTCCTCGCGCTCCAGGCGCCGATGGCTGCTGACCTGCGCTTCCTGCTCGCTGTCTCTCGCATCAATGGCGACCTCGAACGCATCGGGGACCAAGCCGTCAACATCGCTCACTCCGCCTTGCGCATCCTTCGTCATCCGCAGGTCAAGCCGTATGTCGATCTTCCCCGCATGAGCGAACTCGCCGAATCCATGGTGCGCGATAGCCTCAACGCTCTCGTCCGCGGAGACCAGGAACTCGCGCAATCCGTCTTGCAGCGCGACGATCAAGTTGATCGCTTGCGCGACCAACTCTTCCGCGAACTTCTCACCTATATGATGGAAAACTCCGCCGTCGTCTTCGCCGCATTCGAGCTCATCATGGTCGCCAAAAACCTCGAGCGCATCGGCGACCACGCCACCAATATCGCCGAAGACGTAATCTATTTCATTGCCGGCCGCGACGTCCGCCACCCAGCCCTGGACCGCCGCTAATCCTCCTGCCAGCCCAATCTCCGTGCTTGGCGCAGTTCCCTTCGCGCCTTTGCCTCTGCTCTTGTAGCAGCCGATCCGCCGTTCAGTGGGGCCTTTCCGGACCCGCACCGCGATTCGGCACTCTCAACAGCGCTAATTGCGCAAAATTAAGCCGTCGCTCGGCCTCTCAAGCGGTTAATGAAATTAAGCCTGTTTTACGGTGCCATCTGCGCCAAATTTGGCACTTTAAGGCCGTTTAAGTCGATTTTAAGGTGCCAAATTGTATCGATGCGTTGAACGAACTCCCCCGATTTCTTTGGATTTCTACGAGAAGATTCCGGCAGGTCAGACCGCAAATTTGCGCAATGCGGCCTGCCGCATGGCCGCCCGGTCCATATTTTCGCGGGTATTCATGAGCGTAAGGATGGTGCTGAGGATCCGTGCCTTCAATTCATCGGACATCGAGTAACCGCTCGTACCCACAGTCACGAGCAACTGGCCTCGCCCTGCAATCTGTTCCATAAATTGGACTTGCCGCTCGTGGCTGGCGATGCCGAGGGCGGTTTCGCGCCGCATTTCCGCGCATTCCTGCTCGATGAAAAGGGTGAAATGCAGCACGCACATATGCTCTACCAGCAAGCCGTTAGGCACGGGGACTCGGCAACCTTTGGCGCTGCACATCTCTGGCACGGGCGCTCCGGAAATTTTTTTGTAACATCAAAACCAAGCAATTTCCACAAACATAAACGCCTTTGATACCAAACACTTACCCTACGACACGTTATGTCTGCCTTTACACCTTTTGCCCGATTGGGTAAACACCCCATTGCGCCAACAATGAAAGGCGGAGGTAGTCCAGATGTCCGCCTACAGACTTCGCAATCGCACGAGCAACTTCTTCGTTTTCTATCTCTTACCATTGGCATTGCTGGGATTGCTCACGATGGCGGCCCGGCCACAGGATCC
>DATNBB010000216.1:0-5176 GCA_035607335.1 Binatia bacterium
ATTTCAAGAGCCCGATGTGCGCGCCCGAGCTTTACCCCGAGCACGATCTTTTCATCCAGCTCATGAAACTCAAAAACACGCTCCGCTGGATGATGGGCGAAGAACTCATCACCCATCTCGGCGCCGAATACTACGACTAGCGGCCCAGAAGGCCGCAATTTGTGGATTGCAGCGATTTACTTTTCGTGGAGATGCCGCGCTCGCCGCCGGTTTTGGACTCGGTGTGAATATTTTTTGCGTCCTCGAAATCGTCGAACTCACGATAATCTACAGCGTATGTACCTGCCACCTGCATTTAAAGAAGAACGCCTGGAGACACTCCATGCGTTGATTCGCGCTCATCCGCTGGCCACGCTGATCACAACGGGCGCCGGTGGACTGCTCGCCAACCTTGTGCCGTTCACTTTGGTAAATGGCGGAGAGAAAGGCACACTCCGCTGCCACGTCGCGCGAGCCAACGATCAAGTCGAGGCGCTGAAAGCGGGCGCCGAGACGTTAATCGTGTTTCAAGGCCCAGAGGCGTATATCACCCCGTCTTGGTACGCATCCAAAAAGGAACACGGACGTGTTGTGCCGACGTGGAATTACGTTGTCGTGCAAGTTCGCGGCACGCCCCGCCTGATGGAAGAACCCGCGTGGATAAGAGAGCAGATCAGCCACCTCACCTCGATCCACGAAGGCAAGCGCACGAAACCGTGGAACGTAACCGACGCGCCGGAACCGTACATCGAGGGCCAGATAAAAGCGATTGTCGGCGTCGAGATTCCGATCGCAATGATCGAAGGCAAGTGGAAAGCAAGCCAGAACCGCCCAGAGGCCGATCGCCACGGCGTGGAAGAAGGTCTGCGCCAGGAAGCGTTAGATGAAATGGCCGCCCTTGTAGCACAGAAGCGCAAAACCGACTGAGTTCAGGCGTCACCGCAAAAACGGAATGTCTTTGAGAATGACATACTTACGAGGCAAAGCGAGAAGCGCCTCGCCGTCTGATGGATTCACTGTACGTAGTTTCGCGATTTAGACTTCAGGATAGACTCCTCGTTTCCGCCCCGCCGAACCATTTGTTTTTGTTCCGAACAGGGACAAACTAACGATTACAGCGAAGTCAAAGTGGCCTGCCCTCGTTCCTTTTCGAACGCGAGGCAAGCGGTATTGCCTGGTGCGGCGGGATATAGAAGTTTCGTGTCGATTGCTGCGGACAGACCGGCGCGGCACGCGACACGACAACCCGGAAGGTATGAGATCAATGTTTTTACGCAAATGGCGTGTTATCAAGACCGGGGCAAATGACCAAGCCACAAAAACCCGCGCAAATTTCCGGAAAATCGAGCGGCGCGAATGGTGGTTGTGGGCAGGCGCGTTCGTTATTACGCTGGTCCTCATGGGAGGGCTCCTGTCGTTTTTCCTCCCTGCAGATCGTATTTTTCTCAACCGCTACTCACCCGAAGTATCACCGAACATCATTCGCGGATTGGTAGGGCTGGTCTTTCTTTTTGACTTGTACACGATTTATCAGCACTTAATGATCTACCGCATTCGCCGGCAATTGCTGCACCGCGAAGAGCTATTTCATCTCATCAGCGAAAACGCTGCTGACATGATCGCCGTCGTCGATATGGAGGGAAAACGAATCTTCAATAGCGCCTCCTACGAGAGAGTCCTCGGATACACACCGGAGGAACTGGAGGCCTCGTCTCCGTATGAGCAGATTCATCCCGACGATCGCGACCGCCTAAAACAGGCCCTGGATACTGCACGCCGCACCGGCACCGGACAGACCCTCGATTACCGCTTTCGCCATAAGAACGGCACTTGGCTCGCCTTGGAATCGACGTCAAGCGTCATTCGCAACCCGGTCGGCCTGCCCGAAAAACTCGTCATAGTGAATCGAGATATTACCGAGCGCAAAAGGGCGGAAGAGGCGCTGCAGCGGTCAGAAGGAGACTTTCGCTCCGTCGTCGAATATGCGCCTTACGGAATTTATCGTGCCCGCGCCGACGGCCGTTTCCTGCAGGCAAATCCAGCCTTGCAGAAGATGCTCGGATACGCCTCGAACCAGGAAATCTTCGCCAAAAACCTAAAGACCGAAATTTTTCGTCACGAGGCTGAATACACGCGCCTGACCGAAATCCTCACTCGTTCCGAACAGATCAAGGACATTGAAGTCGAGTGGAAGAAACAAGACGGTGCCCCGATCACCGTTCGATGCTCTGGACGCCGTGTGAACGATGCCCACGGCAGCCTCGCTTACTTTGAAGTTTTCGCGGAAGACGTAACAGAAAAGCACGCGCTAGCAAAACAACTCCAGATGGCCCAAAAAATGGAGGCGATCGGCAGGCTGTCCGGTGGAATCGCGCACGATTTCAACAATCTGCTCGGCGTGATCATTGGCTACGCCGGCGTTTTGAAGAAGGCGCTGGGTGAACACGGCGCTCTCCAGGAACACGCCGTGGAAATCGAAAAAGCGGGTCAACGCGCGGCTTCCTTGACCAGGCAGTTGCTCGCCTTCAGCCGTCAGCAAGTTCTCACGCCCGCGGTTCTCGACCTCAACACCCTCGCGGCCGATCTGGAAAAAATGCTTCCGCGCCTGCTGGGCGAAGATATTCAGATATCGATGGAGCTATCGCATGACCTCCGCAAGGTGAAAGCCGATCGCACTCAAATCGAACAGGTGATCTTGAACCTCGCCATCAACGCGCGCGATGCGATGCCCTCCGGAGGCCACCTCAGGATCGCGACTTCAAACGCAGATTTGGATCAACTCTACACGTGGAATCATGCCGGTTCGAAGGTCGGCAGTTATGTGCTGCTCACCGTCGCTGACACCGGAATCGGCATGAACTCGGAAACGCTCGCGCACATTTTCGAGCCATTTTTTACGACGAAAGAACCGGGAAAAGGAACGGGGCTTGGTTTGGCCACGGTGTACGGCATCGTGAAACAAAGCAATGGCTACATCTGGGTGGAAAGCGCTCCGGGAAAAGGCGCGACGTTCCAGGTCTACCTGCCGCAGCACGCAGGCGAAGCCCAGAAAAACGAATCGAGGCCCGACCGCGGCGAACCATTGTCCGGTTCTGAGCGCATCCTCCTTGTTGAAGACGCCGAGCCCTTGCGAAAGCTGGCACAACGATTCCTCGAAATGGGCGGATTCCGCGTCGTGTCGGCCGGCAGCGGCGAAGAGGCGCTGCAAGTGGCGGCAGACCATCCAGGCACGTTTGACTTGCTGCTGACGGACGTCGTGATGCCCGGCATGAACGGCCGCGCTTTGGCCGAGCGATTATTGCCGCGCGAGCCGGGAATGAAAGTGCTCTATATGTCCGGTTACACCGATAGTTTTATCGCCGGCCACGGAGTCTTGGAGAAAGGCCTTCATCTTTTGCATAAGCCATTCACCGATGACGTTCTTCTCCGCAAAGTCCGTGAAGTGCTCGATAACGTAAGAGAGCCAGTGGGAGTGCGATAGCGTGAGCGCAAATACCGAAACAACCAAAACCATGGATCAGGAGAGCAAATCGATGGGAAAGCTGCTGGTCGTTGATGATGATGAAGCGCTGCGGCGGCTCATTCGCATCCAGTTGAGCGATGTTTACGAGATTGTCGACTCCGGCGAGCCGGATCAAGGCCTCGCGCTCGCGCTCGAGTCCAAGCCGGACGCCATTCTGCTCGATCTTCGCATGCCAAAATATTCGGGGTACGAATTGCTTCAGACATTTTCATCTTTCAGTCGCACTCATACTATTCCCGTGGTCATCGTCAGCGGAGAGGCGGGTGGACAAACGAAGGAGTATTGTCAGCAACTCGGTGCCGCCGGCTATTTCGAAAAGCCGATCGATTTTGACGCGCTGCGCGCTTGTTTACAGGACCTCATCGAATCGCGGCCCGCGGTTCCTCAAACCGAAGTCCGCGTTCGTTTGCGCATTTCTCTTAAGCTGCGAGGTACGGACGCAAACGGAAAACAATTCGAAGAGCCTGCGTCCACCGACGAAGTGAGTCTCAGTGGATTTCTCTGTGCCTGCAATGCCGACATGGGAACGAGTTCACTCGTCGACGTATACCTCGCCCGCCACGGTGCCCAACACGTTGGCAAGGCGCGGATCATTCACGTGAGCGCAAACGGAGGCCCATCCCGGCGCTATGGTTGCCGCTTCGTCGAGAAGACTGGCCCTTGGGTGCTTCAGTAACGCTCGCTAGCCTGTTTCTTTGTTCGCAAGACTAACAGGCTGCGGAAATTGAGGGGAATTACTGTGAAACGGCTCTCATATTTACGGCCAGAATCTGCTTACTCTTGTAAGCGCGATTTTGTTTTCGTCTTTTGGAATATTGAAACGCGGGAAAATTCTAACTTATGACTGAAAAACACGCTGAGCCCCGGCACTCGGAACCGACTGCGCGAGAAGTGGAAATAATTGAGCTCTTGGCAAAGGGCAAGTCGAACAAACAAATAGCACTCGAACTCGGCATTTCCGTTAGGACAGTCGAGTCGCACCGCCGCCACATTATGCAGAAACTCCGCGCTCGCTCAGTCGTCGAATTAGTGTATTACGCTATGGACCGCGGCATCGCAGCTCAACCCAAGTCGTGGTCAGAAGACCAGGCAGTCATGAGCATTCCCGAAGATCTGGCCTAGACCATGCCGGCGCCGCCGGTGAGGCGCAGTCTTCAATCCAACTCCAACACGCGCATCCACCGCCAAATTTCCGCTCCGGCTAACGTCTCACAAGCTCGAGAAGACGGCAGCCATCTACCCTACAGCGCGTCATTTATTGACGCAGTCCATGCGCAAAGCTAAAGCTAAAAGAGCAAGGCGGCCCTGTCCCTTCAGGGGAGTGACTGCACACGGTGACCCCTGCGGAACTTTGCAGTTTTTCCGCTTGGAAGTCATCCTTGGCCGCCCCGTCTTTTGCGGTTTTGCCGCTTCGCTCTGGCACGCAATAAACAGAGTCCGCGGCATCACCGACGAGTCTTCCATGAAAAAAATCACGAAACTTCTGATTGGCGCAGCAGGTGGAGTCGCAGGCGCGGCGCTGATGGGCGAGGCATACAAACTGACGGCCAAGCTCGTCGAGGCCAAACCGGCAAAGGGCGAAGACGCAACCGAAAAAGTAGCAAATTCCGTCGCAACGAAATTCACCGGCAGGAAATTGCGATCGCCCGCGAAGAGGACCGGCGGCCAAATCGT
>DATNBB010000223.1:0-5899 GCA_035607335.1 Binatia bacterium
ATTTCAACATTATTCCTATGCGGACCGCGAATTTTCCAATTTGGGCGATATCGCCATTCGGATTGCCATAGAAGAAGATTTGCGCCGGACGTTTGCGCCGGCTGGAGTCGAGTTCATCGAGTACGGTTTTGGAGACCTGAATGCCGATGTGGTCGAGCGTGCGAACCGCGAAGCGGACCTGTTCGTCATCACCGGCGGCGCTTATATCCATTACAACCGCGAAGGATCGATTAATCGGCGGCTGCGCGAAGACCTGCCGCATGTCGAAAAACTGACCTGCCCGGTAATCACGTTTGGAATCAGTATCAGCTCGCAACTCGCGCCGGGGCGGGATATGCGTACATCGCAGCTCGCGCCGGAATCGATGGAGCTGCTGCGACGTTTCCGGCACCGGCTGGCCTTGTGTTCCGTGCGCGATGAACAAAGCCTGACAATTTTCGAAGCGGCAGCCGGCCAACCGATTCACCTGATCACCGACCCGGTGCTGTTTTTACAGCATCCCGGCACGGCGAACCTCCCCGAAGGGCCGCGAGTCGGCGTGAATCTCACTTTCCATGGCACGCATGCGGACCGTCTGCTGGAACGCAATCTGAAAATCTATATCGCCGGCCTGAAAACGCTACAGAGCCGGACGGGTTGCCGGTTTTTCTATCTCGCCCATTCCGACGGAGAGCGTCTAATCATCCGCCTGCTGCGGGGCGCCGGGATTGCGCTGGAGGCCGCTCCAATCGACGTGCGCGAGATGCTGTCATGGTACCGGGCGATGGATATCGTCATTTGCCAGATGCTGCACGCCAGCATCTTCAGCGCAAACGCCGGCACGCCATTTCTGAATCTCGCTTACGACGTGAAAAACCTGCTCTTTTGCGAGGCGCTGGGTGTACCGGAGTATTGCATTCCTTCCTATGAACTGACGGCGGAGCAGCTCACAGAGAAAGCGGTGGCGCTGCTGAAAGACCGCGAACGAGTCGCCGCGATGATCGCTGAGCGGAAGGCCACCCTCCGCGTCGGGAACGAAGCATTTCTCGTGGACGTGGCCGCGCTCGTGCAGTAATTGAACGTGCGGCCAAAATCAATCAATAGCCCGCGCAAACCGCAGCCGCTTACCACGCGCACAGAGAATCGGCGTAATCGGCCGAACCGTCGCGCGACCACCCATCCAACTGCGCCGGTTCCTTCAACTGCTGTCCACGGAAGCGCGGCACAACCGCAAAAGTGCAATCGAGACCGGCGAGGGCGGTCATGTCGCCCCAAAGCTTTTCATACTGCGTCACGGGAAAGACGTCTTCCTGCCCTTTTCCCCAGCGCTTCTTCACGTCCTTGATCGTGATGTAAGTCGGCATGCGCGCAGCGAGATTCCGAATCGCCTTCGATACCTTCTCCGCATCTTCCAAATCCGTCCGTGTGAGCGAGAACGCCGCAAGAAGCTGGTCGATATCGATCCAGGTTGTGCTCGTGTTGTAGTACGAGAGCGCCGACTCGATCTCTTCGGAAGGCAACGCCAAGCCTTCAATCAGCCGCACGCGCCCATCGAGACGCGCCAGTCCGCCGCCACGATCTTCCACATGGCGCGGAATCACTTCCATGGTCATCGCCGCGCCGTGTTCGATGTGCAGTCCAAGAAAACCCGGATCGAGATTCGCGCCCAGCGTGTCGATATTGTGAACCATCAAATAGCGAAGCTGCGGCCGCTGCTGGAACAAATCCAGCAGCACCCCGTTCCGTAGCATATTCGGGACTTCGTACCAGTGGCCGGTCGGATGCAAACACTGCATCGGAAGATTGTCCGTGTAGTCGCCGCCCTCGCCTGCCCGCCGTGCCCAATCGATCAGCGCCGCGCGCAGACTCTCGCGAACTCTCTGCTTCTGTTCATCGAGCACCTGCTGCGGCATCTCCTCCCACGCGAACCGCAGATCGCGCGCCATCGGCACCATTCGCAATCCGATGCTCTTGCCCGGCGAAAGCAGTAGTGGGCCGTCATAACCGCAGTTCGCTTCGCTTTCGAGATATGTCTCGATCGGCGAATGAGTCAGATAGCTGGTCGTAATCACGTGCGGAACTGATGTCCCGAAGAGCCGGGCAGTCCGCCTGCTTTTCGCCAGGTGAATTTCGATGAAACTCCGGTATTTTCCAGCGAATTTATAGAACGGATTCAGCGCCTTCACCACGCCGGCGCCTCGTGTCCAACGGCTGCCAGCGCCGCCTGCGAGCGAAACAACGCCCACCTCGCCGGCGATTAGCGCCTCCGCGCCTATGTCGTAAAACCGCCGGTCAACGCCCCCCGACGCGTCAACTACATCCTCCGGCTTCACATTCTCAATCTGCGCGCTGGCCGGAAGGCGATTTTGCGAAAGGCCGATCCGCCCGTTCCGCAGATCGGCCTGGATCTGGTCGTGCTGCATTCGGTCGAATCCAAACTCGGCCAGCAGGTCTTTAAGAGATTTCGTTTTTCCAGATTCTTCGTGGGCTGCTTGCGGCAATAATCGGTCGAACAGGTTTTGCACCATTCCGGCGAGTTCGGACATGGTGCGGCAGGCTGTTCCGAAACGGTCCAACTCCGCGCGCTGCGATGCGGACAGCAGCCGCGGCTCCACTCGCAATAGTTTCGGCACCATCAGGTGGTAGTAGCCGGGCGGCATCAGCGCCGCATCGTCGTTCAGAATCTCCGCGCAAGTGCCCCGCTCGTTAATTGCAAAGTCATAGACCACTGGTTCCATCGCGAAC
Source organism: Binatia bacterium (assembly GCA_035607335.1). Classification (GTDB taxonomy): domain Bacteria; phylum Acidobacteriota; class Terriglobia; order Acidiferrales; family UBA7541; genus Palsa-295. The sequence goes on from DATNBB010000223.1 coordinate 2,725, forward strand.
GGAACGGCCTGCTCCAGCCGTCGCTTGGTTTCACGCATGATGACTTGCAACCGGTCTTGCGCGTGATTCTTTTTTTGCGGGCTGAAGATGAATCCCATCCCACCCCCCGACATCCCGCCTAGCATCCAGAAACCCCAGAAATCGGAGCCCATCTCGCTCCTGGCGCGATCGATGAGCGTCTCCGTATAGAGATTGCTGGCCCAAGGAATGATTGTCTGGATCGGGCCGAAGAAATTCTGTTGCGTGGCCTCTCCTAGCGCCCGCACATCGCCCGAGTGAATGTCGCCGAGAATCTCGTCCAGAATGCCAATCGCTTTCCGCCGCGCATTCCACTCGGGCTCCGAGCGCAGCAGATATTTCTCGGTGACCATCTCGAGAATCGGTCCGACGTCCTGCGCCATTCCGCCATGTACGAGTACGAGGCTGTTTTGCAGCTTTTCCCGAGTCTCTTCCGAAAATTCATCGCGCGAAAGAACGTGATGATTCGGCAGCAGACGGCCGCGGCTAATATTGGACTCGGGATCGCCATTCCCCGCTTCCACGCCTTCAATCAGCTTCATTCCAGGCCACACGCCGCCTGAATCCTGCCACCCGCCGCCTGACCCGCCGAGCCATTCACCCAGAATCGCGCGGGCCGCAACCAGCCGCCGGTCGCTTTCTTGCAATGGCCCAGTGAGCGAATGAATTTGCTTCGTCGCCCGCATACAGACGGAAATCAGACATGCCAGCAGGTTGGTGGATACAGCCAGCCGCGAGCCTTTGGGAATATCGCGCACCCGGCTCACGATCTCGATACCGCGCCCTGGGCCCGCCAGCCGATTCAACAAATTTGCGAGTGGCTCCGAGGACACGCCCATTGCCTGCGGTACCAGCCCCGACGCAATCACGGCTGCTTTCAGCAGCCCGAGATAATCGCGCGCGAAGTCGATCACGTCGGCGAAAGACGTTACATCGGCCGTTGCGTTCAGATCCACGCTGGTGAGGCGCAGTACCGGCTCGTCGATCACGCGAAAGTAGGCTTCCACCGGCGGCTGCGGACCGCCCGTTTCCGAGCCGCGCACGGCCAGATCGATCGAGGCGTTCAGCACGCGCGCGCCCTCCGGGAAGTCCATTCCCAGAAAGAAAATGTCGCTCCAACCGCTATGCGAAAGATCCATTCGCACGGGCGTGGTTTCCCGCAACACCGGATACAGGCCGTTGGCGCCCGGTTCGAGAAGTTCCGGGCGAATCGATAGCGGATAATCGGCCGGATGCCCGATGCGCGACATCCACTGATTTCCTCGCACTGCTCGAACGCTGCGCCGCACTTGATCCGCTAGGGTCTGAAAACCTAGTCCGTGGTATGCCGCCGCCAGACCACTCGAGATCGCCGCATCCGCGCCTTCGGCGGCCTGCCGTTTCAGCAGTATCTCAATTGCCTCGTCGAAGCGCCGCCGCAGAATATTGGTTGTGGCCGCAAACGGGAGAATTCCCGCGCTCTTTATGCCGGGTTTGTACGGCAGATGAAAACGGTGAATCGCATAAAGAAAAAACTGCGCGCGCACACGCTCGTAAAGGTTGTCCCGCGTTCGCCGGAACTCATCGAGTTGACGGCATTCGGCCAGCAACGCAGTTGCATCGAGCGAGCGGCAGAACGCATCGAGCGAGCGGTTCCGCGCCTCGGGCTCGTTCGCAAGAATGATGCGGACCAGCCCGCTCATCAACGATGTTCAGCCCCGCGCGATTCCATGCTCCGCAATGCGAGGGTTTCGAGAACCTGCGAAAGCACCTCCACCCGGTCGCGGCCGCTCATTGCCAATGCGAGCTGTGCGCGCAACAGTCCGTATTTCACACCCACGTCGTACCGGCGGCCAGGGCTATCGAGCGCGAGATACTGCTCGTGCGAAGCCAGCTCCGCGAGCGCTCTGGAAAGCGTGGCCGTCTGGTGTTCCGCCAGCAGCCGCCCCAGTGTTTCCATCACGGTTGGCGTTAGCACGTGCATTCCAAAGAAGCACAGGTAATGCCCCACGCGCAGGCCGGATACGATCAGTTTCTGCTCGGCTTCGGTAGGCGTCGGCTTTTCAATCACGGCTTCTATACGATAGAGGTCCTCGCTGCCGGAAATTCTCTGTCCGCCCACCGCGCCATAGTGCGGCAGCAGGTTCTCCCGCGTCGCCTGAACCGCCGAAACCGCGCAGGTCTGCTCTTCCGCCACCCGGACTAGGTGTTGCGCACAGCTCTCGCCATCCAACCCGACGTAAAGATGATCCCCCACCAAATGCAAGAAGGGGTCGTCTTTTATGAAATCTTTCGCGCAATACAGCGCATGTCCATAGCCGCGCAATTCGCGTTGTTGAACGAACTGCGTCATACCGGCCCGGTCGCCCGCCGCTTGCGCATAAGCCGTTTCGTCGCCCGGCGAAACCACCACGCAGATCTCATCGACTTTGGCCGTCAAAACTTCGTCGATAATGATCCGCAGCACGGATTTCTCCGCGCCATCCCGGTCGATCAGCATCTGCAACGGCAGAGTCCGCTGATTCTTTCCCGCTGCTGTGATGACTGCTTTTCGGACTCTCATCTCGCGTTCAAGCTGTGTCGGCTCTCAAGCTGCGAGACGACTCTTAATTGTACAAAGAGCGGCGTTTCGTGAGACTTTTTGCGCCTGACGTCTGTCTGAGACTTGACCTTGCTGCCAGGACGACCGACGTGCTCGGGGATTGTCAGATGCCCCAGCTCTCGACTTTTGGTTTGCGCGTGATCCAGGCCTGTACGGGGTGCGTGCTCCACGGACACGTGGAACGGTTGGTATAGTTTCTGGAGGCCGCTTTCTGCATGCGTTCAGGAAATGCGAATTCTACGAACAAGGTTTTGCGTTCGATTACCACTACAATGAGAGCTCTAATGATCGAGAATGAGCACCTGGAGCAGGTTTCCTGTGTCTGATCGCGCGCGAGCCATGCTGTGACATTGAAATGATTTCGATGATTGGGAAAAAAGGCAATGACAGTAGATCGAGCGAATTGCCATTTCGGGTATTCGCATCTTACTCTCATCGAGATGAGAACCTTCACGGTGAATTAGCGAAGCATCTTAGCCCTTTGACGAGAGAAGGACTGATTCAACATTGGCACGATCGACGCATCACTGCGGGTAAGGAATTTGGGGACGTGATTGAGGAGAGCTTGAATTCGGC
>DATNBB010000240.1:0-4412 GCA_035607335.1 Binatia bacterium
TTTTATTTGGAGGCGGCGTCGGCGGATTGTTCGCGCCAGCCGAGGGCGCGAAGCATTTGCCACGTTCGCGAAAGAGGCAGGCCCATCACGTTGAAGTAGCAGCCTTCGATGCGCGGGATAAACTTTCCGCCGACACCTTGGATGCCGTAGCCGCCTGCTTTGTCGAAGGGCTCGCCTGTGGCGATGTATGCGTCGATTTGATCTTGCGACAACGATAAGAATGCGACGCGGGTAGTTTCGACGCCTGAAGCCTGTAAGCCATCCGGCGTGCGAATGATTGCGACGCCGGTGCAGACTTCGTGTGTTTTGCCGCTGAGCGCCTGCAGCATTTCGCGGGCTTCGGCTGGATTTTCGGGCTTGCCGAAGACGCGGCCATTGCAAACGACCGTGGTGTCTGCTCCGATGATGAATGCCCGATCAGAGTTTTTCACGGCGGTGGTTGCAACGATTTGGGCTTTTGTCTTCGCGAGGCGGAGGACGTAATCTTCCGCGCGTTCGCCGGAGACGAGCGATTCGTCAACGTAGGCCGGCTGAATTTCGAACGAAAGGCCCGCGTCACGTAGAATCCCAGCACGGCGCGGAGAGCCGGACGCGAGAATTAGCTTCATTGGCATCTTGCTAACGGATTCAGCTTCTTCCTCATAAGTTGTCCAATTGTTGCCTAAAAAAGTGTCGTGGCGTATCGAGTGCGCGGCAAGCATGCGCGTCTATCTGTTCGTACGAGCGGCACTCGTACGCGCGTCCGAGAACACTGCCGGATACGACGCTAACGCAATTCAAAATGCCTGCGCGAAACGCAGAGCGATCGCGGAGATGTTGGAAACAATCAGCTAACATTCAGGCGGTTTTGTGTTGCCACGACCGGGTATTTGTGATTAGTTGCATGCGCTCGCAAAGGACTCAATGAAAATTCTACTTTATAACCCAGACAACGGTGTCACCCGCAATTTCATGCCGCATCTTTGGATGTTCCTACTGCAAGCCCTCACGCCTCCGGGCCACGACGTAGTGCTGATCGATGGGAATGCACAACCAATCGACGAAGCAGGCATCGCACGATACATCCGTGAACACAACATCGAATTGGTGGGCATCGGAGCGATGACGCGAATGATTGCCAAGGCTTATCGCATGGCAGACGCCGCGCGCGCAGCAGGAGCAAAGGTGGTGATGGGCGGCCCGCACGTGACCGAACTGCCCGATGAAGCGCTGGGACGCGATGGCGGCAAGCGGCATGCAGACGCCGTTGCGCTTGGCGAAGCCGACGCGACTTGGCCGAGAATCGTAGAGGACGCGGCGCGCGGCACACTTCAAGACGTCTACGCGCCAGTGGACGATACCGGGAAGGAACGGAAACCGTCACTGCAAGCGTATCCGGTGATTCCATGGGATAAAATCAAGCTGGACCAGTTCAATTTGCTTCCGGCGTTTATGCAGCCCCTGCTGAAGAGAGTGGGCGACGGCTGGGGAACATTTCGGATCGTTCCAATGGAGTCCGGGCGCGGGTGTCCTTACGGATGCGAGTTCTGCACGGTGACGGGTTTTTTTGGCGACTCGATACGGTTTCGCTCCAATGAAAGCGTGGTGAACGAACTCCTACTCCTAAAGGCGCGCGCACGGGAAGAGCGCGGGCAAATTGCCGTTTTTTTTATAGATGACAACTTTGCGATCAACGTAAAACGGACGAAATCGCTGCTGCGAGACATCATTGCGGCTAACGCACAGGTGCATTGGGTGGCGCAGATCAGCGCGAACCTGCTGCGCGACGAGGAACTGGTCGATCTGATCGCGGCCTCAGGAGGAAAGTGGATCTTCATCGGCATGGAATCCATCGATCCGGCGAACCTCGCGGACGTGAAAAAGGGCTTCAACAAGCCGAGTGAGTACGCGGCAGTGCTCGAGCGGCTTGCCCAGCGGAATGTCTATGCGATCACGTCGTTTATTTTCGGCATGGACAATGACACGACCGGCGTGGCAGAGCGGACCCTGGAACAAATTCGCAGTTGGCCTCCCGGCCTGCCGATCTTCGGGTTGCTGACGCCGCTGCCCTCGACGCCGCTCTACAAGAGGCTTGAGGCTGCCGGGCGGCTCACGCGGGTGAAGCACTGGCAGGAGTTCATACCCTTCGCGATGGCTCACACGCCTTTGAAAATGAGTATCGAAGAGGCTCACAATGAGGTACGGATCGGCTGGGTGAACTCTTATAGCCCGGAGGCGATCGAGAAGGCGGTCGATTCGCTCAACCAGAAGCCGCTGGGTTACCGCATCAACATCCTGATTGCCCGATTGTGTTTTCGGGGAATTTACTTTCCGCAGATGGGGCGCTTTGCCTGGCTGAGGATAGCGCTCGAAAACCGGCGCACGATCTCGAAACTTATAAAGCAGGGGTTCGGCGGAGGGCTACATGCCCCCGCAGCGCCTGCGGCGGTCCAGACAGCCGGGGACTGACTACTCCCCTAAACCCGGAGCTACGCACAGATTGCTGCGTCCAACCGAGTTCTTTGACAGTAGCGCGCGGAGCAGTGTCCGGAAGGTTTTGGGAATAGAATGGAACCGGACATTCTCATGGCACAACCACATCCATCGCCGGTAACCGCTGCGCGGGCCATCGTTGAGGAGCCGCGGACACATCTTTTTTATGAGACGTCGCATTCGCCGTCATTGGCCGATCTGGTCGGCTACGAGAAGGCGAAAGAGATTATCGATTTCTGTTTTATCGCGAACCCTTACTATCCCACGACAGAAATGCTGCGCGATTTGCAGCAGAGCCTGCCGAACCTAATTAAATCGTATCCTTCGAGCAATCCGGCGGCGAGCCAACGGCACCTGGCTGAAGTGCTGCACGTGAATCCCGACCATCTTGTGATCGGCAACGGCGCCACGGAGCTGATTGTGCTGATTAATGCGACGCTGATCGACCGAATCGCCATTCCCATTCCGACGTTTGGCGAATACATCGAAAAGCTGAAAGATCAGCGCGACGCGGAGCTTTATGCGCTCGATGCCGAGCAGGGTTACGAACTGCGCGTGAACGACTATCTCGATTGGGCGAGGCAGCGTGCGGTGCGTTCGTTGCTGGTGATCAATCCAGGCAATCCGACGGGACAATTCATTCCGCGCGACGAGATGATCGAGTTTCTGCAGCGCGCGAAGGATATGGAGTTGGTGATTGTCGATGAGTCGTTCATCGATTTTGCGGGCGATCCTATACCGAGCCTGCTCAATGTGGCGGACCGCTTCTCGAATCTGCTGGTGATTCGCAGCATGAGCAAGCATTGCGGCGTGCCGGGACTGCGGCTCGGTTACTGCTATAGCGGAAACCTTTACGTGCTGAATCGCATGCGAAGGCTCATTCCTACATGGAACCTGAATACGCTGGCACAATATTTTCTTTCGCAGCTGCCTGCGACGGATGCCGAATACCATGTGGGGCGCAAGCGGCTGATGAGCGATGTTGAATGGCTTTGCGAGTCGCTGCGGAAGATTCCGGGGCTTGCTGTTTATCCCACGGGCGCGAATTTTGTGCTGTTCAAGATAAAGAATCGCTTTACAGCCGCCGAATTGCAGGCGCGCTTGCTCGAAGAGCATCGGATGTACGTCCGCGATTGCTCGAACAAGTTGGGAATGGATGCGTTCCACGTGCGAGTAGCTTCGCAGGGCCGCGAAAAAGACGCGCAACTTGTTACAGCTTTGCGAAGCCTGATGCAATGAAGCGACCCGTCGTGATTGTGGTGACGCGCCGCACCGCGCGGAAGTCGCGGTTTATCGAGTACGTGGGCGAGGCGCATCTCGATCTGCTGATCCGGCTGAAAATCCTGCCGCTGATCGTTCCTTCCACGGAAGGCGTGCTGCCTTTGCTGCCGCAATACCGTGAGCGCATGGATGGTTTGCTGCTCGTAGAGGGCGAAGACATCGAGCCGAAACGCTATCCGGCGGAGAAAGCGAATTATCGTTATCTGGAAAAGACACATCCGCTGAAGGACGAGATCGAGTTACGTCTGCTGCGGTATGCGTTGCGGCGGCATGTGCCGATACTAGGGATTTGCCGGGGGAATCAATTGCTCAATATCGCGTGCGGCGGGACGCTTTTTGGCGACGTGCGGAAGGAGAAGCGTTCGAAGCTGCTGCACATCGATCAGGAGCATTACGATACATACCGGCACAAAATTTCCGTCGTGCCGGGAACGCCGCTGGAGCGCTGGTACGGAAGGCGCGCGTTGAACGTGAACAGCTATCATCATCAGGGCGTGCGCAAGTTGGCGAGGCGTTTTATTCCGATGGCGCAGGCGGAGGATGGCTTGATCGAGGCGTATTACGATCCGCGGGAGAGGTTTTTGGTGGGATTGCAGTTTCATCCGGAGCGGATGTTGAAGGAGTATGCGGGGAATTTTCGCGTGTGGCAGGCGTTTGCG
>DATNBB010000262.1:0-13068 GCA_035607335.1 Binatia bacterium
GTGCCTTTCCGCCAATCTCCTGATTGGCGCGTTTCGAATGTCGCCCTCGGCGCAACTACTCGAGCGGCGGACTGTCTGCGGTCGCACTCTCAGTTCTCTCGTATCGGATCACGCCTGTTTGGTCGATGAAGAAGCTGCGCTGTCCCGTAGTTCCGCGAGTGATTGGATCGGCGGTCACCGAAAAGCCGGCCGCACCCGGGACGCTGCAATCGTTTCCTTCGAGCCTGAGTGCGACGGATTGTGGCACCGGACCGGACGATGGCTCATACGTGAACACGTATCCGTTTCGCCTTCCGCTCGCGAGCTGCGCACCAATTAGGCCCGCATGATCGCAGCTTGGTATACCCATTCCGGTCAAAACCTCCAGATTTGGTGGGTAACCGTTCCTGTAGGTCTCGGAATAATTGACCGACGCCTGATATATCGTACGCAGCGACCCGACGGCCGAAGCTTCATTGGCCGCCATGCGTGATCGAAGCAGATTGGGAATGGCAATCGCGGCAATGATAAGAATCAAAGGGATAATTACGATGCCCAGATATCCAAGGACGAGACCTCCCACGGCGATGCCGTGCCCCTTGAGCCGCCCGGCAGATTTCCGGATGTCGGCCAACGAGATATGGCCGAGGATGATCGCCGCAAGCGCCGCCGGGAAAAAGAAAAACAGAAAGCCGCAAACCAAACTCGCGACGGCCTTACCGCTCGTCTCCTCCGGCTGGACATAGGCAGCGCCAGCCGCGGCAGCTGTTGAGACCGGAGCGCCAGGCGCGACCGCCGGTGTTGCTGTGGTACCTGAGGTTTGCAGCGCGGTGCCACACTTGCCGCAAAACCTCGCTTCATCTGTGTTCAGCGAACCACAGTGGCCGCAAAACATGCGCCCTCCTCAAAGTATCAAATCGATTCTCCGTAGTTATCGCGTCTGGGGAGCAATGTCAACGAATCACCGGAGTTGTGGTTGCGAAAGCGAAGCAGTCGCGCAACAATACGCAATTTAAGTGCGCGGGGGCGCCAAAATTGGCGTTTTTCGGCTTTTTAAGGGCAGTTTAGGCGATTTTAGGTGGCAATTTGCGTCAACGTGGTTGACGCAGTTGCTGCAATTGTGGATCGAGATGAAGCGCAAAATATTGCCGCAAAATTGGCGCGAGTTTCGCTGACACGGCGCGTGGGTTGGGAGGCGAATGGCTGCAAGAGACTGTGTAGTCATCATTTTAGCGGCTGGGAAGGGAACGCGGATGCGTTCCGAGCACGCGAAGGTGCTGCACGTTGCCGGCGGACTGCCGCTGCTTGAACACGTAGTTCGCGCTTGCCGTGCGCTGAAGCCCGCGCAAATCATTGCAGTGGTTGGACATCAGGCGGATGTGGTTGGTCCCGTAGCGGAGCGACTTGGCGCAAAGACCGTCGTTCAGCAGCCTCAGCGCGGCACGGGCCACGCCCTCCAGATTGCCCGGCGCGCGATTCGCGGCAATGCGAAATTGGCGATTGTGCTTCCTGGCGACGCGCCTTTGGTTCGCACCGAAACTCTTAAAAATCTTTTGGATACGCATCGTCGTGGTGAAGCCGCGGCCAGCATTCTTTCTGCCGAGCTTGATGATCCCCGCGAATACGGGCGTATCGTTCGCGATTCGGAAGGCCGCGTCCAGGCCATTGTTGAAGAGAAAAGCGCGACAGAACAGCAAAAACTGATTCGCGAAGTGAATTCCAGTTTCTACTGCTTCACGCTCGCGAAGCTATGGCCATGCCTGAATGCGCTTCGCCCAGACAATCCACACAAAGAGCTGTATCTTACAGATGCAATTGGTCTTCTGCGGGAACGCAGTGAACGCGTGCTGGCGGAAATTGCGCCCGATCCGAAAGAGATTTTCGGTTGCAACACTCGGATGCAGCTCGCGGAAATCGATCGGATTTTACGCGCACGCAAAACGGCCCAACTGATGGATGCGGGCACCACGATCTATCTTCCGGAAACCGTTGTTATCGATGCGGACGTGACGGCCGGTGCCGACACAGTGATCGAGCCGGGCGTGCATTTGCTCGGGAACACGCATATCGGTGCACGCTGCCATGTCGGTACCGGCTGTGTTTTGAAGGACATGCGAGTGGATGACGGCGCGAATATCTTGCCGCATTGCGTATTCGAGTCGAGCCGGATCGGCTCGGGAACGAACCTCGGTCCGTTTACGCGGCTGCGTCCCGGTGCCGATCTGCGCGCGAATGTGCATCTCGGAAACTTCGTTGAAGTGAAGAATTCGGTTGTCGGCGAAGGCTCCAAAGCCAATCATCTCACGTACATAGGGGACGCAACGGTTGGCAAAAAGTCGAATATTGGCGCGGGCACGATCACGTGCAATTACGACGGCGTGGCGAAGCACAAGACGGTGATCGGCGACCAGGTATTCATCGGCAGCGACTCTGCGCTAGTGGCTCCCGTGCGCATCGGCAGCGGCGCTTATGTCGCTGCGGGATCAGTGGTTACGGACAACGTCCCTCCCGATGCGCTCGCGATCGCGCGCGGCCGCCAAGTGAACAAGAAGGGCTGGGCCAAAGCCAAGCGCGCCGAAATGGCCCGCGCAAAGCACACAAAAGCCAAGCCGCCCACACGAAAGTCGCGCCGATAACTCAGAAATCGCGGCAATATCGTCACGACTTTTCAATTCTCGAGTCGCCAAAAATCGCGACAGCGCTGCCGCGAGACTTCCATCATTAGTGGCGCCAGTAGTGACGCGAGATTTCGCGTCAAATTGTCGCCATTGCGCTCCCTAAATATAGACAAAGCGCCAATTTTCGCCGCATTTGCCACCATAAAACGCGCCAAATGCGTCTTCCCCAAAATGACATCGCATATCTCATCTATCTCATCAAGAAGCAGCGCCGGATACCTCCAAGAGCTAACGGTGGAAGGTGGGTGAAGCGCACCGAGGCCACAATTCGGTTGAAGGGAACACAGGAGGCAATACGGCGTTCGCAAGGCCTGAAGAGAAGAAATCCGGACGAACGCTTTGGCGGTTATTGGAGTAAGTCCACTTTGCGATTCCACAGGGAGGGTTGCAGGCCAATTAACTTTGGCCAGCGAGAAGCTTGGCTCCGTCGGCCAGAGTCGTGTTTGGCGGCAGGAGTTTATAGTCGGTGCGGGTTTCTTCCTGGTGGACGCTGATGCTCTTGAAGAACAAAGCCTTACCACTCATATCCACGAACAATCTGACAATTTCCCAGTGACCCGGGACTACTTCCTTCTGAACAACATGGAAGCGGCCACCTTTATTCAGGTGACCCAAGACGCCACCCCAGCCAAATTCGACCTTGTGACTCAGGTGCCCATCGATTTCCTCGAGGCGATCTTCTTTTGTATCCACCCATATCGTGCCAGACATGGCTTGAAAGACCTCCGCTTCATGGGATGAAGGGTGGAAATTTGGATTCGAGCGGACGTCCAAAGCCTGCAAGTCTCCGCGCTTGGCACCATACTTTGCCAGCAATGCCTGCGGAAGCAGGCGGAGCATTTGTTCGGCTTTATCGGCGTCTTGCGCCTGATCCTGCTGCGCTTTCATGGCTTCGTCAGGATGGGCGACCAGGTCGCGGATGTGCTCTTTTTGTTGCCTCTCTTCGTCGTTGCTGAGACGTTTGCCATTTTCGATCAGCTTCAATGTGAGAATTCCGTGCCGCGTTTCGACGATCTCCTGGCTCGTATTCTCACCTGGCTTCCCCATTTCGCTGGTGTATTTCCAGAGACAATTGTCGTTCTTATCGGCTGCGAGTTCGTTGTCGACGACTTTTTTCAGAAGTTGCTGCGCTGAAATGTGATCTTTGGGCTTATCTTCGTTGCGGGCGGCTGCGGCACCGAGAGTGAATTCGCCGATGGCAAATGTTGTGAGCACGAGCGCCGTGAATGGGAGAAGTTTCCTCACGTTGTGTTATCAGCTCAGAATTCCGAACACCACCAATGGCCGTAGTCGCAAGGGCCTAGCTCCAGTTAGCACTTTTGCGTGCCTCAGTCTCAATACAGAAATTCCCTTAATGAGTTGAAAGCGAATGCGCTCCTGGATGCAAACGGGCATATAATGGCGCCGATCCCGACGTGAACGTTACCGGCGCTTGCGAAACGCGATTTCGCTCGTGCATGGGCAGCAATCGGAAAGACCACGTTCGCTTCTTAAGCGAATGAAAAGAGGACTAAAAATGGCGCAAATCATAACTTCGCCCACGACATATGACGCTGTGATTATCGGCTCAGGCGCGGGCGGTGGAATGGCCGCCAAGGTCCTCACCGAGGGCGGCCTGAATGTGGCGCTGATCGAAGCGGGCCCAGAGCTTCATCCCGAGAAAGATTTCAAAATGATGATGTGGCCCTACGATCTGGAGCACCGCGGCGAGGGCGTGGGAGGGCGGGCGCGTAGCAATTTTGGCGAATTTCTGGCACCGAACGGAGCATGGCGCATTGAGGGGGAGCCTTATACGAATGCGCCCGGAACCACGTTCAACTGGTTTCGCTCGCGGATCGAGGGCGGGCGAACGAATCACTGGGGTCGAATCGCGCTGCGGTTTGCACCGGTGGATTTCCAATCGTACACGCGCGACGGGTTAGGCGCGGACTGGCCGATCACGTATGAGGATCTTTCGCCTTACTACGACAAGACCGAGTCGTACATCGGCGTTTTCGGCACACGCGAAAATATCTCAAGCGCACCTGACGGAATTTTCCTGCCACCTCCTGTTCCCCGATGTACTGAAACAATTATCAAGAAGAGCTGCGACAAGCTGAATATTCTTTGTGTTCCTTCGCGACTCGCGATTATCACGAAATCGGTGAACGGACGCTTGCCGTGCCACTATTGCGGCCAATGCGGGCGCGGGTGCACACAGGCTTCGAATTTCAGCTCAAGCCAAGTGCTGATTCCTCCTGCGCTTGCAACCGGCAAGTTGACCATGATCTACGGCGCGATGGCTCGCGAGATTCTGGTTGGCGCAGATGGCAAAGCGCAGGGCGTGGTGTACGTGGAGAAGGCCACGCGGACGGAGAAGCGCGTCAATGCGCGCGCCGTGGTGGTTGCGGCGAGCGCCTGCGAATCGGCGCGCCTGCTGCTCAATTCCAAATCATCACTTTTCCCCGACGGGCTGGCGAACTCATCCGGTCAAGTGGGCCGGAATTTGATGGATTCGGTGGGCAGCGACGGCTCGGGATATATTCCGTATCTCGAAAAGATGAAGCCGCACAACCACGACGGTGTCGGGGGAATGCACCTTTACGTGCCATGGTGGAAGTTCGATCGCAAAAACGATTTTCCCCGCGGTTATCACATCGAATTGGGCGGCGGACGCAACATGCCGGGCGTCGGAATGTTCGATGGGCTTTGCGATCGCGAAGAGGGATACGGCCTCGACCTGAAGCAGCGCGCCCGGCGGAATTACGGTACGACGATCAGTTTTGCCGGTCGCGGCGAGATGGTTGCGAATCCGGACAGCTACTGCGAGATCGATCCGAATACGGTGGACCAGTGGGGCATCCCTGTGCTGCGGTTCCATTTCAAATGGTCGGAATATGAGCTGCGACAGGCCCGGGACATGCAGGAGACGTTCCGCTCAATTGTGGAAGCCGCAGGCGGCACTTACATGACGAAGACGGCGATCGATGGCGAGCTGCCATACGGAATTCACACGGGCGGCAGCATCATTCACGAAGTGGGAACAACGCGAATGGGGCCCGATCCAAAAACCTCTGTGTTGAACGGCTACAGCCAAGCGCACGACGTGAAGAATCTTTTCGTGACGGATGGCGGACCGCTGGTGACGAATCCGGACAAGAATCCGACGCTCACGATCTTGGCTTTATCGTGGCGCGCGTCCGAATACCTGCTGGACGAAGCGAGAAAGGGGAACTTGTCATGAGCGGAATCAGCCGACGAGATATTTTGAGAACACTTGCGGCGGGTGTGGCGGGCGGCGCTGTGTTAGAAGTGATTCCCGCACACGCTGCCGCCTTTGCTCACGCGATGGTCCAGCAGGAGAAGGCCGCCGCACCTAACGGCCAGTACACGCCGAAGTACTTTACGCGTGCGCAGTATGCCACGCTTGTTTCGCTCTGCGACTCGATTATTCCCAAGGACGATCATTCCGGCGGCGCGATCGAGGCGGGCGCGCCGGAGTTCATCGACTTGCTGACGAGCGAGAATGAGGAGTATGCGCTGCGGCTGGGCGGCGGGTTGATGTGGCTGGATGACTACTGCGCGGAGCATTACGGCGGGTCCTATATGGACGCCACTCCGGAGCAGCGGAAGCAAACACTCGATCTGATTGCATATCGTGCGAATGCGGAAAAAAATCCGACGTTGAGCCAAGGGGTGGCATTTTTTTCGTTTTTGCGGAAGATGACTTGCGACGGTTTTTATACAAGCAAAATTGGGATCGACGATTTGCAATACATCGGCAATGTGCCGCGGCCGAATTTTCCGGGGTGCCCTCCGGTTCCGGAGGCGTAGTTTTGCTGCACGCTCAGGTGCTAAGTTGCGGCAATACGCGAGCCGAACTACAGAGTGGATAGTGCAGAAAGTAAGAGAGGTCGTTCGCCTTAAATGGAGCTACCAGGCGAGTCGGCCGCTTCAAAAGCGGGGTCAAAATTTTAGCGTGCGCCTATGCAGAGTTAGGCTGTGGGATCGTGTTCTTGTTAAAAGCGGCGGAGCCGTTGGGTGCGTGGTCCAAAGGCGTCGCTTCGAATTCGCCGCGGATGCGCGGAAGCGATTGCGGGTGTCGCTGTTGCAAGAAAGCGATCAGTTTCTCGCGAACAAACATTTGAAGGTTTGAAGCGTCGCCCGAGTTCCTGGCGTCCATGAGTGCGCGGACTTGCATGGCCCGGTCATTTGAGTCTGTAACCTGTAATACGTTCACTTGCCCCTTCCAGTCGTTTGTGGATTTGAGAATGCGCGTTAACTCCTCGCGAAGCTCCTCGACGGGCGTTGTGTAGTCGACCCAGATCAGCACATAAGTGAGCAGATCGGCGCTGTTTCGTGTCCAATTCTGGAAAGGCTGCTCGATAAAATACGAGAGCGGCACCACAATGCGGCGCAGGTCCCAAGTACGGACGATGACGTAAGTAGTTTCTATTTCTTCGATCCATCCCCACTCGTTGTTAACGATGACAACATCTTCGATCCGGATCGGCTGGGTGAGGGCGATCTGAATCCCGGCGATGAGGCTGGAGAGCGTGGGCTTCATTGCCATGCCTACAATGAGACCGGCCAGTCCGGCGGAAGCGAGAATGCTTGTCCCGATCTGATGGATAGCCGGGAACGTCATCAGAGCAAGCGCGAGCGCGACGACAATGACGATGATCGCGACGACACGACGCATTGCGCGAAGCTGTGTTTGGACTTTGCGGGCCAGAAGATTGTCGGAGACATCCGTCCGGTAGCGAGAGGCCAGGATGTCTACGATGACATCCATGAAAAGCAATACGAGCCAAGCGACCGAGGCTATAAACGCGATTCCCATCACGTGCTGAAGGGCCGACTTCACCATGGCGGGTAACGGAGCCGCCGGAACGGCTACCGTCAAAGCCAGCAAAGGCAAGATCCATTTGGATGCTCGCCGGCTGTGCATAAGGAGCGAATCCTTCAGGAGCGTGGCCGATCGGCGAGTGAAATGGGTGACAATCGCAAGCAGGACGAAACGCACTATAAGCGCGATAACAACGCTTCCCACGAGGATTCCAGCGGACCAAATCCACGGCTTCCAGAACGCAAAGGAAAGATTCATCGAGACCACCTCCTCGCGAGCACTGCTAAACGCACGAACGGGCCGGGCGCACGTTCCATTCTCCGCGCCACGGCTCACAAGAGAAAAGAGGCAAACCCTGTAGACCTGCTTAGACGGGCCTGAAGCTATTTTGGATATGGGTGGCCAGCGAGAATAGCAAAGGCTCGGTAAATCTGTTCGGCAAGCACTACGCGGGCGAATTCGTGAGGCATTGTCAGGGTTGAGAGAGAGATTTTTTGCGTGGCTTTGGTACGGAGATCATCTGGAAATCCTTCGGCGTCGCCGCAGAAAAAGACGAGTTCGCGGGTCGCACGGTCGCGGAGATCACCTAGCCATTTGGCGAATTGATGCGAAGTGAATTGCTTTCCCGCCGCATCGAGAAGCACGATTGCAGCACCGGGATCAATTTTTGTTTTGCGAAAAGCAGCAGGAGAAGCATCCCGGAGTTCGGTGATCTCGATGTCGGCGTAGCGGCGAATGCGGGCGGCATAGTCATCGATCAAAACCAGGCATTCTTGGCGACGGGTTTTGCCTAGCATGAGAAGGCGGATTTTCATGGTGACAGTGGAAGCATATCGGAAAACTTGTCGCAAAGGCGGGTGACCGAGGACGTTGAAGGGTCAGCGGCTAGCGGCGTTAGATTCGGGTTCGCTAAAGGTGCGAGGCGACGCGGAATCCGCGATATCGAAGCGCTCGGCGTCGCGCCAGAGGCGTTCGAGGTCGTAATACTCGCGAGCTCGTTCACTGAAAATGTGGACGATGAAATTGCCGTAGTCGAGCAGGAGCCATTCTGCGGCACCGGCTTTGCCTTCGCGATGGGAGAGATGCCTGCCGTGCTTATCGAGGCTCTCTTCGACGGCCTCCGCGATAGCGCGGAGCTGCGGCTGGCTTTGGCCTGAGCAAAGAACGAAATATTCGGCGAAAGCGCCTGTCTCTCGCAGATGAAGGACAACGATATCGAGCGCGTGTTTATCCTGGGCCGCTTCGACGGCAAGGCGAATTTCTGGACGAACTGATGAGAGGTTTAGCGACACAGTCACCGGTATAGGGCCTGTCTGAGAATGTAGTCCTCCACACGCGCCGGCACAAGTCCCCGAATTCCTTGAGAACGCTGGATGCGTTCGCGGACTTCGGTGGAGGAGACGTGGCTAGCGACGGTCGGCAGGAGATGCACGGCCGATTTGCGAAGCGCGATCTGGTGGCCATCCGCGCTGTGCGCGCGGCCGAGCTTTTCGGGCGGAATCACGAGGCGCAGAGCGTCAAGGCGAAAGCCCGGCCGGCTGGCGATGATGAAATCGCATGCATCCAGCAGACTTTCGTAACTCTTCCACGTGGGAATTTCGAGGAACTGGTCCGCGCCGACGATGAAGTAGAGGTGATCTTCTGGATGTTCGCGGCGGAAACGGCGGACGGTGTCAATCGTGTAAAAAACGTGGCCGGGCCCTTCAAGGGGTGCTTCGGCGACAGACGAAACATAATGTGCGTGGTCCCCGCAGGCGAGGGCAACCATTGTATAGCGATGCAGAAATGGGGCCAGGTCGCGCTTGGCCTTGTGCGGCGGACGCGATGACGTAATGAAATAGATCGAATCGAGATGAAAGCGGCGAAGGGCCGCTTCCGCGACGGCCATATGGCCCGCATGGATGGGATCGAAAGTGCCGCCAAACATTCCGATGGAACGGCGATGGGCGTGGGGCTTATGAGAGGTCAACGATCCTCCCGGTGAGTTGAGGCAGCGTCATCGTGAGCCGGGGGATGCGGCAGTGATTGCGCCGGTTCGGCGCGCGGTTCGGATTTCGGAACGCGGTCAAGGGCGTTCGCGATAGCGCGAACCAACTGGATGATGCCTTCGCCGGATGCGGACGAGATTGCGTGAAATTCAAGGCCGCGCTTGGCAGCGAAATCGCGGAGTTCGTCCAAGTGATCGCGATTAGTGGTTGCGTCGAGCTTGGTAGCGGCGACAATCATCGGCTTTGCTGCAAGATCGGGACTGAACGCGGCGAGTTCGCGCTCGATGATTTCGAAATCCTGAACGGGATCGCGCGGGTTCGCATCGCTCGTATCGACTAAATGCACGATAAGACGCGTACGTTCGAGATGCTTGAGGAAGCGCGTGCCGAGGCCCGCGCCCTCGTGAGCGCCTTCGATGAGACCAGGAACGTCGGCGACTACAAAGGTACGGCCTGTACCGGGCGCGGCATCTGGATCAGCGGAAACAACGCCGAGATGCGGTTCGAGAGTGGTGAATGGATACGCCGCAATCTTCGGGCGCGCGGCGGAAATGCGTGAGATCAATGTGGACTTTCCAGCGTTGGGAAAGCCGACGAGCCCAACGTCCGCGAGGAGACGGAGTTCGAGGCGCAGATGGCGCTCTTCGCCGGGACGGCCGGGTTCGTGTTCGCGAGGCGCCTGATGCCAGGGCTTTACAAAAGCAGGATTGCCGTTACCGCGACCACCGCGACCGCCACGAGCGGCGAGAAAACGCTGGCCGGGCTGTGTGAAATCGAAGAGCTGCTCACCGGTATCAGCGTCAAAGATGACGGTGCCGACTGGAACGGTCAGAACAGTTGGAGCGCCGGAGCGGCCGTGGCAATCGGAGCCTTCGCCGTGACGTCCGCGTTCGGCCTTGAATTCACGATTATAGCGATAGCGAAGGAGCGTGTTGTCGTGGGGGTTCGACTCGATATAAATGTCGCCGCCATTGCCGCCGTCGCCGCCGGATGGACCGCCGCGCGGAACGTATTTTTCGCGGCGAAAGGCCATGCAGCCGTTGCCGCCATCGCCGGCTTTGACAAGAATTTTGGCTTCGTCAGCAAACATAGGAGAAACGGCGATATAGCAAAAAGGAAGAGAGGTCCTTCCCGGAGAATCGGCCGGGACGCAAACGACGCGTCGCTTCGCTCAGGATGACGTCAAAAGGGCACGAGATGGCTCCCGGCGCCGCTTGAAAACAAATGTGCGTCACGCGAGAAGGGCGCGCCACGAGCGAGGTGCGGTAGGCCAAGGGATTAATTTGCTGCGGCAGGCTGCTCCGCGAGCGGAAGAACATTGATGACACGGCCGTGCTTGCCGCGATCGGCGAACTGAACAACGCCGTCGATGAGGGCAAAAAGCGAGTCATCTTTTGCGCGGCCGACATTTTTGCCGGGCTTATAGCGCGTGCCGCGCTGGCGAATCAGAATGCTGCCGCAATTCACGACTTGACCGCCAAAACGCTTAACGCCAAGCCGCTGTCCGTGGGAGTCGCGTCCGTTTACGGATGACCCGCCACCTTTTTTGTGTGCCATGACAAAACTCCCGAGGAAATTTTCGTTCGGCCCTTAAGGCGCCATCGCCTAACGCGGCGAAATCGATGCATCTAAGTGTACTTCACGAGCTCAAAAACGCTAGCGGCTCCGCGATACTGAGAGCCGTTTGATCGGTCTTTTGTCGCGGCTAAAGCCACGACCTACAAACATCTCTAAAAAAGTGGCGTCAGGAAAGCTGGATATCGCCGATTTCGACCGTTGTGTAATTCTGGCGATGGCCACGCAGGATCTTATATTGCCGCGTCTTTTTGAATTTCATAACCTTGAGCTTTGGTCCGCGGACGTGCGCGACAATCTTTCCGGTTACTTTGGCCTTAGCGATTCCCGAGCCAGAAACAATCTTCTTTTCGTCGGTGCGGACCGCGAGAATCTTGTCAAAAGTGACGTTGCCGCCGACCTTTCCATCCAGGCGCTCGACGCGGATTGTCTCGCCCGGCACGGCGCGATATTGCTTCCCCCCACTACGAATTACGGCGTACATGCTGCCTCCCAGCAAAGTTGAGAAACCTCAATTGTAGCGGCTGGGCCGCGCAGGCGTCAACGAACTCTTGCGCGCTGCTGACCGAGATTGGGCCTCGAGCCGGTGGCGAGGTAAGGGGGCGTGACCGTCCTTGGGACGGCGGTTCTTTGGACTGGAGTTGAAGATGGTGTGGGATCGGCCCGCTTAAAGGTGCAAGTGACATAGACCGAGCTGGAACATACGGTCGGGGGCGTTCCGTCGCCGATGGAGTACCAACCGATTCCGGCTCCGTCCGTGGCGTTGGTGAGAACCGGCGATGTGCCGGGCAAATTGTTTTCGATCAGGATGCCGTTTGGAGCGCTGCTGAAGAGACCCATGATCGTCACGTTCTGGACGCCCGGCGCGATCTGGACGCAGATCCGCACGTTGGAGCCGCATTCGACGTTCATGAGCGTGATGTCATCCGCGTCAATGTAGAAGCAGGTTGTGGCGCCTTCGCAGTGCATGTCTGTGTAGGAGCCCATAGTGCGGATCTGCATGGCCACGGCGGGGTATGGCTGCGACCAAGTGTTAACCGTGATGCCGTGAATGCCGCGTATCGGACCTTCGGTGTTTACGATGACAGGCTGTGTCGCGCTGCTGGAGCCGGCGGAAAGGATTTCAAGGTCATCGAATGAGCTGTTTTGGGAGCCGTGCTCGATGTCGAGGCCGATTTTCGTACAGCTAAGAATGAGAACGTGGCGCAGGCCGCTTTCTTCCTGGGCGGCATTGTCGAGCACGCCGGTCGCGTTGTCGTTGTTATTGCAATCGACTGTGAGATTTTCCGCGCGGACGCCTTCAAAGGCAATCGGGCTGGAGGCAAGATGCAGAACAGGCCCGGAGAGAGTAGAACTCGCCTCGATGACGCTGTTGTTCGATTCGGGATCGCCACGGCCGATGCCTTGGATGATGGACTTATCTTTGAGGACCCAACCGGTGGACGTCTGAAAGGTAGCGCCGCCAATCAGGGTTTCGCCAGCCTTCTCGATACCGTCAAATGGATCAGAAGCGCAAGGTTGAGTGCCGATGATCTGGCGCGCGTGGACAACGCCGCCAGTGAGCGGGAGGGCGGTCCAGCCTGCGTTGATTTTGGCGCAACCGTCTGCGCCGGTTTGCTGCTCGGCGCTAACCATTCCCCTGGGTTGGGATCCTGGGCAAGCCTGAGGGCATTGCTGAGCCGGAGCCGATACTGCCACAAGGATCAAAGTGAAGAGAAGGATCGCCGCCTGTAGATCTAATGCCTTGCGATTGCGTTTTGCCAAGCCCGTCAGCCGATGCCGCCCCATTATGGCTCCGTTGTTTTTTATGTGGCTTGGCAGAAGACCGACTGTTTTGAGAACCTGCGGCAAGAGCACTGCACGCGTCCCTCCAGTGTGAACTGTTGTAGCAAGATGAAAATGTCACCCTAACAGCCCGATGAAAATGTCACCCGGGCGGAGTTTGGCCAGCGGCGTGGTGGAGTTTGGTTTCTGCGTGATAGATCGAGACCTTCCCTTCGAGCGATTCGTAGATTTGCAC
>DATNBB010000271.1:0-9141 GCA_035607335.1 Binatia bacterium
TGTGAGCCAATACAATACTGCTGTCGCGGCTAAAGACGTGCAGAAGCTGCAAGGTTTGCAGGGCGATTTCCGCACGCTTGCCGGGGGCGGCGGACCTGTGGCGGGCGATGCGCGGAATTACGCCGAGAGCATGATTCCGGACGCGATCAAGCGCGCGACTCCAGCGGCGGCACCGGCAGCGGCTTCCTCACCAGCGGGGCGACCGTCTTTGCAGGGAGTTTCGCTGAACGCGACGATTCTCGGTTCGCACCAGGATTACAACGGCCTCGTGAATCAAAAAATTCCGCAGCCCAGCGCGTATCTGGACCTTCCGTTTAACCTTGAGAACTCGGCGGTGCCTTCGGATGTGGCGGCGAAGGGGCAGCCGGGCTCTTCCGTGATGCTGCGCTTTACCGTCGACGAGCACGGGAAGGTGGAGAGCGGGGCAACGCAGGCGGGCGATTCGAGTCTTGGCGCCGCGATCATCGCCGCCGCGAAGCACAATTGGCAATTCACCGAGCCGAAGATCAAGGGGAAATCGGTGAAGTCGATTGTGGTGGTGACGGTGAAGTTCTAAAAAGTGTGATTTGTGATTGGTGGGTGTTTCCTACCGTAGCATTGCCCATTTATTCGCGTTGCGGTTGGTTTCGCCACGCATTTGAGCCGTGGGCAATGTCTCATTCTGAATTTTGGGCAGTCCTGATGGAAGCAGGAGTGACCGACGGTTTCTGGATGATTGTTGGCCTCTTTAGCTTGGTTCCGCGAGAAGCGTGGGCGAAGAGAGTTCTGGGAAGTAACTGAAAATGGCAGACCTTGAAATTTCAGAAGATCAGTTAACGAAGTGGGCCGACCACTGCCTTCGTATGAATCATCTTGGAACTCTTGTCCAGCGCGAGATCGCCGCAGGGCACCTGGAGAGGGCTGCCCACCTATCGGAGCGGGCGCGGCGTCGAGCGTGGATTGTTCTAAATGAAATGTTTGAGGCCGGAGCTCGAAAACCTGCGGGCTATCGTGAACCGGATCCCCAATAGAGCCACCATTAAATTAAGACTAAGTCATTACCGAGCGGCGTCTCGCTTTAATAAAAAATCCATTTATTCTTATAATGGTATAATTCGTGAGCGACGAGCTAAAGCCGGTTAGGTGGATCGCGAGTTCGCTTGCAGACCTTCGCGCATGCCCTGACGAAGTTCGGCTGGATATTGGCTATGCTCTTTATGCCGCTCAGCAAGGGGAGGTCGATCCGGCCGCGAAGCCGCTGAAGGGTTTTGGCGGCGCCAGCGTGATAGAAATTTCGGCCCGGCATCGAGGCGGTACATGGAGGGCGGTCTATACGGTGCGATTGGAGAATGCGGTGTACGTGCTGCACGTGTTTCAAAAGAAATCGACGCGGGGAATCGCTACGCCCATGAGGGAAATTGACCTTATCAGGCGGCGGCTCACGGAAGCAGAACGCGACAACCGAGAGAGGCGAATCAGATGAAAGGTAAATTGAAACGTGCGGGGCGCATCGTGCGTGTCATCGAGGGCAGCGGGAACGTGTTTGCGGATCTCGGCCTACCGAACCCCGAACAGGAATTGCTCAAGGCTCGACTGACACTGCAAGTCCACACAATTCTTAAGGGTAGCGGCAAGAGGCAGGCCGATATCGCAAAGACCCTCGGTATAACGCAGCCGCAGGTTTCTCTTTTGATGAGAAACCGCGCCGGAAACTTTTCCGTTGGCCGGCTGATTGAGTTTCTTACGGCGCTGCGCCATGATGTCGAGATTACGGTTCGGCCGACGCGAAAGGAACATGGAGAGCTGTCGGTTGTGAATGCTTGAATGCAACGGCCGCTGATGATGTAACTCTCCCTCCTGTCAATGCAGCAGACCGATGGACGGTGCAACCCTCACTCATGTCTGTGTCGCATTTACGGCGCTCGGACGTTTGCGCGCGATTTTCCCAGTCCTCATGGACTGGGCTAATTTGTGCCGCACCTACGGCGCCGATTTCGCGCCCACTCATTTTCCAGTCTGCGGATCGATGCCACGACCGATGGGGCGCTCCAATCGGCGCCGCCGATTTTTGTTCCGCTGAGCTGGCACTTATTCCTCGCTCAAGTTTTCGCGCGGCGGCGGCTGGGTTTGCCGCGCGATGATTATCGGCAGGGGAGATCTTAGAAATGTTGCTGCGTGTGCGGCCTGCTGAAGAGCGACTTCAGGTCCACACCAACGGTGAAGGTTGCGGCGTCGAAATTCATTTCGATGCTATGAACATATGCCGCCTCCAAATAGACCGTTCGAGTCGGCATCACGCGAACATAGCCGGTGTAGCCGTGGTCGTGAGTGATCTGATAGACGGTTTCACCGGTCGTAGGAAGCAGAAAGAAATTCTGGACTCCCGCGTAGGCTTTTTGTTGACCGGCAGGCAGCAGCGCGTAGTACGAGCCTCCAACGCTTAAAGGATTCAGGATGCGGAGGCTCACGCCACCTTCGGTATCGGCGAGGAAACCGAGCGTCCGGAATGAGTCTGTCAGCTTATAAGGTTGGGAAAGAAAGCGCGTATCGAGAATGCCGTTCGCGATTCCGGCGTTCACGAATGGGGTAAAACGGCCGGCTGACACATCGAAATGATTGAACCAGTCGAGGCCCAGCCTACCTGTGCTGTACGCGCCTGTCTCATTTGCGGGCACCGATACCGTCACGGCCGTCGAGTAGTTAATGAATCGATTTGGAAAGGCCACGCGCAGATCCCAGTACGGGTCGCCGAGGCTGTGGTCCCACTGGCGGGGTATTCCCGGAACCGTTGGGCGCAAGAGATAAATGGGAATTCCGATGTCGGTGCCCAAGTGCTGGTTGAAATCGTAGCCGACGTTTGTATCGAAGATGAGAAACTGGCCCTGGCTGCTGTCGCTGCCTCGAAACTGCTCATATGCGGTGAACCCTCTCGGCTGGTAAGCGGGAATATCCTGAGCACAAAGAGCTGTGCCTCCAAATAAAAGCAGGAGAGCAATAAGGATGAACTTGGCGAACACTTCATTGTGGATCGCTCTGCTACGCATCGTGACTTCCCTCCCATCCTGATTTCCTACCGCGCTTGGACGCGGGTACCTAATCTCGGGCCGAGCTGGAGTGGGTGCGCAGGGAACCTTCGCTCCCCGCGCCTCCACTAACATCGCTGCTTCGAGCGTTAATGCGTTGTGTTCGGCGTCATGTTCTGCCGCTGATCGACTGGGGGCGTCGCAGGTTTGGCGGGAGTTGCAGGCGTTGCCGGGGTTGCGGGCTGCGCCTGCTGCTGCGACTTGCTGTCTGGTTTGGTCGATCTTTCAGCCGGCTTGGAGTTGGGGACGGCACCGTGCTGTTCAAACCTCTGGTGACGGGACTCAAAGTATGAGTGGTTCTGCGCCAGCTCACGGTGTACATCAGGATTTTTTGCAAAGAAGTCACGCAAGTCCTTGTGGTGATCGAGGTATTTCGGGTCGTTACAAAGAGAAGGATTGTGATCGAGGTCCTTGGCGATCTTCTGGTGTTTATCCATGAAGGCGTCCATGCGGTCAGACTGGTCCCTGCTTAGCTGACGGCCGCCATTTGCGTCAAAACGCGCATTTTCCGAGAAGGCAAATCGCGCGCGGTCCCGATCCTGGAAGTAATTTGGATTCGAGACGATCGACACGCGCACGTTAGGATTCGCTCGAAGGAAGGCATCGAGATCCCGGTGTTTCTTAAGGTAGCCGGAGTTATCGACGAGCCGCGGATTTTTCCGCAGATCGCGATCGACGTCTTTGTGATCAGCCAGATACTGATCCATTCGACCCTCTTCCTGCGCGTTCGCGCTGTTTGGATTTGGGCTATTTGGATTTGGGACGAACTGGCCGTTTTGGCGCGCCTCCAGACGATTTTCACGATTTATGAAGTAGTTGGGCGTTTCCGTGATCTCCTCGCGCACTTGAGGATGCTGGGTCAGGTAAGCCTGGAGTTCAGGATTCGCCCTCAAATAGCCGGAATCATTGATTAGCGAGGGATTGGCGTCGAGCTGCCGTGAAATTTCCGGATGCGAGTCCAGAAAACCGTCGAAGTTCACAAGCTCGCCACGCGTGAGGTCGGGATTGGGATTTCTCGCAAGGCCGCTGTCTCGAGAGTCTTCGCGGGCGTCAAACCGTGTCTCGCGGTCCATAAAGTATCTGGGATTTTCCTGTGCTTCTTCGCGAACACGCGGATTTGAGTTAAGGAAGCTTTGCAGATCCTTGTGGTGGTCCAGATACTTTGTGTCGTTGAGCAGCGAAGGATTTTTGTTCAAATCTTTTTCGATATTCTGGTGATCGTCGAGAAACTGGTCCATGCGAGCTACTTCGGCCTGGGTTAAGTCCGGATTCGGATTTTGTGCTTGAACGCCAGCTGTGGCTTGGCCGTTTACCGTCGTGGGGTTTGAATTTGTGGGATATTGTTGTGCATTAAGACCCGCCGTGCCTGCTCCCAAAGCGAGAGTAAGGCCCGACACGAAGAATACGTGGTGCATCGATACTTTCAGACCTCGCATAACAGAGTTGCCTCCGTGAAGTGTTGGTTTCTGAAGTAAATTGCGTGACCATCGAATTGTCTTGCCGGTCTTGGTGATCATGAGAATGCCTCCTTCGGCGTGAAGCCGATATTCAGCGCTTTCCTGAATTGCTCCTTTCTCAATTGGGCTTGGGATTTTTGCTGGGTGCCGCGTGAGGCGGCTTGGATGATTTTCGCTAAGATAGTCTCAATCAAGTCTTGTTGCATATCGCCGGAATCCTTTAGGCGGCGCATATGGCGCCCGTTAGGGATACCGCAGTAGGGTTGATGCCTTGGTACTCTCTAACCCCTCCATTAGTAGAGGTTTGCCGGCCGGGGTCGGCTAAACGGTTTTGGCAGACGCGTTTCTTTTTTTTGCGGCGCACAATGGCTTAAGGCTCCCGACGCAAGCGAGAGAGGAACATGTCGCAGATATTGGACAAGCAGAAGGCGAGGCTTTACGGGCAGTTAGTGATGGCGGCTTACCAGATGTATGCGAAGCCGGGGACGGATCCGCTGCGGCCGGAGCCAGTGGGGATTCCGCCGGGATATGAGTTGAGCGCGTGGATTCAGATGTCGGATTTTGTGTTGAATGCGGAGGAATTGAAGTTTTACGGCATTGTGGTGCATGAGACGGCGAATCCCGATTCGCGCATCGTGGCGATCCGAGGAACGGAGGGATTAGTCGAGTGGCTGGATGATGCGGCGGCGATTCCTGTGCCGTTCAGGCAGGTGCCGTTGGCGGGACGAGTTGCGTCTGGATTCGACAAGATCTACAGCACGATGAAAGTGGTGAAGCGTCCGCTGCCTATGGTGGCTGCGGCCGCACGGCCTGATGCGGAACAGCGGGAGGCGGAAACGTTTACCGGATCCTTTGCCGATCAGATGGAACAACTGGCGATTAGCCGAGAGCGCGAACGCGGCGAAAGAATGCCGCTTACGGAAGGCGGAACGCGGATTCGCAGACCCACGATCGTTACGGGGCACAGCTTGGGCGCGGCGCTCGGGACGCTATTCGTGATGGAGAATAGTTCGAAGGGGAAATTCGATATTACGACGCTGTGCACCTTTGCGTCGCCGCGCGTGGGGAATCTGGAGTTCGTGCAGACGTTCAATAAACTCGCCATCGATTCGTGGCGAATCGTGAACATGCGCGATCTGGTTCCGAAATTGCCGCCCAAAATTCCCGTTGTGCTGGACTACGATCACGTGGATACCGCGTTTGCGTTCGATTCAAGCGTATTCGCGAAGACGAGTCTTACGTGCTGCCATACGTTGGAGACGTATTTGCATTGGCTCGACAGCAATGCAGCGTTGACGCCTTCGTGCGTCAAGTGAACGCGGTGGGCTGGGTGCGTTCTCGTTGACCAGCTTTACCAGCGGAAGCCGAAGGTGACCGGTACGTACGAAATGTCGCGGTCGTGGCCCATGAACATCTGGTTGTAGCGGGCTTCCGCAAAGAACGCGGCTTTTCCTTCGCCCATCGGGATATCGAAACCAAGACCGGCGTTGAAACCGGATCTATAGGTGCTGTTGGACGCTACGACGGCGTTCGTGCCGACGATCGCGGGGAAGCAGCCGAAAAATCCGTTGCAATAGATGGTTTGAACTGTCGCAGGATGACTTACGTCGAAGTGGAAATGGTAGAGACCATAGCCCGCGGTAACATAGGGCCGCACGTGACTTGCTTGGGGCGCAAGGTGAATGACCGGGTTAAGGGTGAGCGACCATATTCCGATGCCGCCGTCCGGCTCGCCAAACTGCGAGAGGACCTGGTCACTGAAACGGGAATGATAGTAGGTGAAATCCAGATCGGTGGAGAACTCCGGGTTGATCGCGATGCCGCCGCGGACGTTGGCGTTCCAGCCATAATTCAGGGCTGAACCGGAGCTATAGACAGGCGAACTGAATCCGGCGCCGACGCCGATCTCGGAACGATGGTAACTCTGAGCGGAAGCGGAATAGGAGGCGAAGAAGACGAAAATAGCGACCGCTGCTAGCCGCACGATTATCTTGCGATGGAAAACTGCTGCTCTTTGCATGTTGCGAGTCCTCTCTGCGTGAGTGTCTCGGTGAGTCTCCCCATTCGATTTTGTGGCCCACCTAATGAAAATGGTACGAAATCGGTAGCGATACACGATCCGAGAAAGCCTTTAAGCGCAAAATGGAATTACGGGAGTGTTTGCGGCGTTGGACGTGCCGTATTTACCCGATGTAACGACCCCTACGCAAAAACGGCCCCTTATGGCGCAGATACGGGTAAGAAGCCGAGCAAAAGCATTCCATTAGAAACTCGACGCGCGCTGGAGGATAAACGCAATTCTGCGTGAGGGTTAGTGTGTATACCGCCGCGGACTATGACGCCGCAATATTGTGTGTATTGAGTGTCTAATTTCCCCCAGCCACCGGGAGATCAAAATGAAAGTGACAGCAATCGTTATCGGTCTTGCTGCGCCCCTGCTCGTAACGGGCTCCTATAAGACCTCTCATGCACAGAATCAGATCGCGCGCTATCAGCAGGTGCAATACGATCAAGGAGATCGGGGATACGATCGCGGCGATCGTGATGACCGGAACGGGAGAGTGTTTCAGCAGTTCACCGACCATGATCGCCGAGTGCTACAGGATTGGTATCGCGATCACGCGGATGAAATGGAGCCGCGCCGAGGCGATCAGTGGAGGGATGAGGACATTGAACGGGCGCTGCAGAGAGGAGGGCGTCTCGATGAGGACGTGATGAGATGGGCGCGTCCGCTTCCTGGCGAGCTTCGGGACAGACTGGATCCTATCCCCGACGATTGGCGCTACATGATGATCGGGTACAACGTGGTGATTATGGAACCCGACGGCGACGTTCGAGACGTCTATCACTTTGATCAATTCAGCGATCGCGACCGCCAGGAGATCCGGGAGTGGAATCAAAACCATCCGAACGCACTCAATCAATTTCTCCGCAATTTCGGGATGCAAGTTAACGACGGAGATCTGGACCAGAGGCTACAGGTAGGCGACGTAGTCACTCCCGATTTGCAGCAGAGAGCGCGGCCTGCACCCGAGGATCTGGTACAGCGGCTTACGCCTGAGCCGCGCGGTTGGCAATACGTCGTGATCGGCGACCGTCTTTGTTTGGTGGATCGGGACTGGCGAGTCCACGAATCATTCCATTTCCAGCGTTAAATCGACTGGGAAATACTCCGACCGAGGGCAAACAGCCTCGATTCGCATCGGTCATCGTCGATCGGATCGAGGCTGTTTTTTTGC
The DNA here is from genome assembly GCA_035607335.1 of Binatia bacterium. GTDB lineage: Bacteria > Acidobacteriota > Terriglobia > Acidiferrales > UBA7541 > Palsa-295. The sequence continues at coordinate 7,759 of DATNBB010000271.1, forward strand.
AGGCGCCGGACATTCTTGGCGCAAGATGACGACAGTTGATGTATGCTCTTTTCGGCGCATCCTCCGCGCCAACCGCTGCGCCAGCGGCAACCCTCTTTCGAAAAGAGGGAATTAAGAGAACGCACGGGTATCTCCGCTGCGGCCTCTTCCTTCACCCTTCCGCAATGACGAAGCATTTGCGGTGGGTCTAACGGATTCCACACAACGTCACAGCGAGAACTCGCGCGCTCTTTGCTACTTGCGCGCGGAGCTTGCGGACATGCGAATGGAGGGAAGATGAAGAAATTGTTGAGTTTGATCGCGGTGGCAGCTTTTGCGCTTTTGGCGACACCGGTCGTCAGCGCACAGTCATTGACGGAGTTGATTCCGGGAACGCAGGTGCGGCTCACGCTGGTGAACGGCCTGAGTACGGCGGTGGCGCATGAAGGCGACCCGTTTACGGCGATCGTTTCCGAGCCTGTGTTTCAAGGAAACACGATCATTCTGCCGGCGGGAACGAAGATTCACGGCACGATAAGCCATGTCTACCGGCCGCGATATTTTTCCATGTTTCGCGGTGGGGCTTCGATGAACGTCAATTTCACGTCAATCGAATTGCAGAGCCGAATTTTCCCGGCGCGGATGAGCATCCTGGGGATTTACACGAGCACGACCGACGCCAGCAAAAAGCGGAAGGATTTGAAAACGATCGAGGGCGTGGTTGTGGAGCCGAATCGCGACGTGAAGACGGTGGTCAGCGATGTGGCGCTTGGAACGGCGGGCGGTTCGCTGGTGGGCGTCGTGTTCAGCCGTGTGGTGCGCGGAACTGTGCTGGGATTGATCGGTGGTGGAGCTTACGTGGTGGCGAAAAAGGGCAAAGACGTGGAGTTGCCTGCCCAGACTGGGATGCTCGTGCGCGTGGACACGACCGTTTCACTGCCGAGCTCGCTCGTGCATAGCGCTTCGATGGGAGCGGAGTAACAGGAAGTAGAGGAGGCATAGGAGGTTGAGGAGGTAGAGGCAAAACCGCGAGCCCCTGTTTTCGCTAAAGGGAACAGGCAAGGCCGGCATGGTGGTGTGTCAAAGCCAAGAGATCCTTTGCCGCGCCGTTAAAGGCGAACGCGGCTCAGGGATGACACAATTTTGAAATTTATAGACGGAATGAGCTCCAAGGATGACGAATTCGTGAGAAATCAGGCGACGGTGTTTGCGGTTCCGGCGCGCTTGCTGCTGCGCTTGAGAAAGCGGTAGAGGCTGGTGCGCCCGATGCCGAGCATGTGCGCGGCTTTGACGCGATTGCCGCTGCATGCTTCGAGGACGCGTTCGATATGGACGCGGCGGATCTCGTCGAGAGGGACGGGGCGCCATTCGCCGGCGCCAAGCGGCATCGTGTGGCGCGGTTTT
>DATNBB010000273.1:0-18028 GCA_035607335.1 Binatia bacterium
GCGGTCCCTGTAATGCTGCCGATCGTGCCGCACGTTGTGGCGTCACAAGCGGCACCGTTCAGGCTTAGCGTCGGAGTAAGCACGTCGCCGCTGCCTTCGTTCGCGACTGTTATGTTAGCGCTCACGGCGGCAGATCCTGCATAGATAACACCTCCAGCGCCGCCACCGTTGATGCTGACCGAAATTGATTCTGGGAGAGGGACAAGGTTGGCGGTGTCGGTCGAGGAATTGTTCGCGCTGTTTGTGTCGCCGGCAGCAGAGACGCTTGCCGTGGTGCTAACGCTGCCGGACGCGGAACTGCTCACGTTGACCACTAGGGGAATCGTCGCGGCGAACGCTCCGGGCGCGATCGGGCTGGACGTGGTGCACGTCAGGACTTGCGCTGCTGGGGGTGCGGGCACGCTGCAATTCCAACCATTTCCAGCTGCGGACTTGAAAGTGAATTGAGGATCGAGAGTATCGGTTACCGTGATCGTGCCGGATGTCGAGGCTGCACCGACGTTACGGACGGCTATATCAAAGACATTGTTAACGCCTGCGCCAAAGTTGCCACTGTGCGACGTCAGGATCGAGAGATCGGGACCGAGCGTGACAGAGTCCGTAGAAGAATTGTTGGTTGTGTTCGAGTCGCCTGTCATCGCGACCGTGGCCGTATTGGTGATCGTGCCCGTGGCGGAGGCGCTTACGCCTACGACTAGGGGAATTGTCGCTGCTGAAGTTCCAGGCACGATCGGCCCCTGATTTGTACAAGTGACGACTTGGCCCGCGGCGCCGCAACTCCATCCCGTAGCAATACCTGACACAAATGTAAATTGTGAGGCCAGAGTGTCAGTGACAGTGATGGTTGCGGCTGTCGACGAATTCCCAAGATTTTTAACGGCGATATTGAAAGTTCCATTCGCGCCTGCAATGAAAGTGCCTGTATGCGACTTCGTGATGGAGACGTCTGGGCCGCCAAATGTCACCGAGTCGGTCGCAGAGTTGTTGGCGGAATTGCTATCGCCAAATGTCGCGACCGTGGCCGTGTTGTTGATCGTTCCCGATGCAGACGCGTCCACTGCAACGATTAAGGGAATTGACGTGGCGGACGCTCCAGGCGCGAGCGGCCCGGGATTTGTACACGTCACGACTTGCGAAACGGCCCCGCACGTCCAGCCGGCTGCGCTGCCAGACACAAATGTGAAATGAGAATCCAGAGTATCCGTAACCGTGATGGCGCCGGCTGTTGGTCCGGCGGTAGCCGAGTTGCTCACCCCAATGTTGAACGTTGCATTGGTTCCCGCTGTGAACGCTCCCGTGTGGCTCTTCGTAATCGAGAGATCCGGCAAATTGATTGTGGTCGAATCACTGCCCGAAACGGCGGAAGACATACCCCCGCCCGATACCTTCACCTGATTCACCTGAGGCGATGTGGCCGTCGCGGACACATTCACCGTGACGGTAATCCCCGGATAACTCGCATTCGTGGCGAGTGTGTCGCTGCGATCGCAAGTATTCGCGCCGCCGGTGCCGGGGCACGTCCAGCCAGTACCAGCCATGGAAACGAGCGTCTCACCTGAGGGAACAGTCTCTGTCACCGTCACTTTCGCACTCGTGGCTCCAGCCGACGTGCCGTTTTTCACCGTAACGGTATATGTGGCGCCTTGCTGGCCGAGGGTGAAGTTACCGGTATGACTCTTACTGATGGTGAGAGCGGGAGTTGCAACCGTGATCGTAGGAGTTGATGTCACGGGCGTCGAAATGCCGCCGCCGGAAACGTTCAGAGGAATGCTGACGGGCGTGCCGTTTGAGGCTGTCACGTTTCCAGTTACTGTGATCGGCGGAAAGCTCTGGCCGGCGGAAAGCGCGTCGGTTCGCGTGCACGTACCAGACGATACAGTACAGGTCCAGCCGGTCCCGGCCATGGCAGTAATGGTGAAACCTGTCGGCGGGTCGGCAACGGTCACCGTACCGCTTGTCGCCGCGTTGCCTGTATTGGAAACCGTGATGCTGTATGTGGCGTTCTGTTCACCGCTGCTGAAATTGCCCTGGGTGGTGACGCTCGCGGTAAGGGCAGGTGCGCCGTTGCCTCCACCACCGCCGCCGTTACCGCCATTTCCGCCACCGCTACTCATGCAGCCTGCCAGACTCACCGACAACAGCGTGAGCACAATCAAGGGTGAAAAAAACGACATGGTGTTGCGGTCGCAATGCCGGAAGACCGACGGTGAGGGGCGGCGCATGGGCTGGGCTCCAGTTTTGGTTTGAATTGGCGCGTGACAGTACGCCAAGGTTCAAACCTGTGCATCCCCCAAATGAGGTAGAAGCATATTGAAAAGCTCATGACAGTTGAGTTAGGATTGCCGCGATCCTACTTACTTAATAGCCGTTGGTCCCTCGGGCTTATTCTTCAAAAATTTGACTTGAACGGTAACGGGCGCCGATAGGCAACCGCTACCGTGCGTTTTGTCGTGACTCCAATGGTGTCTCGTGAGGGCACTTCATGGTCGACGGCGAATGGATGCGCTTGGGTCTCATGGCCTATGAGGCCGGTTTCGATCCCGCGTTGTGGCCTGCTTTTCTGGAAGCTTATGCTCGAGCCTGCCGGGCGGATATTTCTCTGATTCAGGTGCATCGGTTCGCCGAGCATCGATCGGAAGTCATCGTGTCCTACGGGCTGCAAAACCGCTTTCGCGCCGAATACAACGATTACTACTCGAAGGTGAACGTCTGGCGGGAAAACGGCGAATCCAAGTACAAATACCACCAGGTCATTGTCGATGCCGAAGTTTACCCGCGATCGCTATTAGAGAGGTCCGAGTTCTACAACGATTTTCTGCAACCGATGTGCGCCGTCCACACAATGGGAGGCGTGGTGAACAGGCAAAAGAGCGCCGCGGTTTCGCTCACTGTCTTGCGCGACCGCCAGAAAGGCGGATGGGACGCATCGGACAAACTCTGGGTTAAGGCACTCTTGCCGCATGTGACGCGCGCATGCTCCATTCAGCAAAAACTGTGGATCTTTCGGGCGGCAGAAACGGTGCTGGACGGCCTGCCGATGGGAATCGTGCTCTTCGACCGTGATGAACGGGTTGTCTATTTCAATCGCACAGCCCAGGCCATTTTTGCTCAGGGGGATGGCTTGTCATTGAAAGCGGGTGTGCTGGCCTCGAGCGACGCGATGGCGAGCGCAGCCATGCAACAGGCCATTCGCAATGCGGCTCGCATGGAGCTTTCGTCGCTCGGAACTGAAATGCTGCTCGTCGAGCGGCGTTCTTGCCTTCGCTCGTACCAAATCATCGTGCTGCCGATGCGACGGCAGTTTCGGCAGGTCGCCGGGATGGGCGCGCCTGCCGTGCTGGTTATCATCGCCGACCCAGAGCTACAAAATGCGCCCAGCGCCGATATTGTGCGGAAGCTCTACGGCCTCACCGCGAAGGAAGCGGAATTGGCCGGGAAACTCGCGTCGGGGTTGAGTCCAGCCGAGGCCGCGGCAGAAATGAATATGCAATACGAAACGGCGCGCACACATCTAAAGCGCGTTTTCAGCAAAATGGGTATCTCGCGCCAAAATGAGCTTGCCGCGCTTGTCGCGCGCATCCCGAAAATACAAGAAGACTAAAACCCTCGAGACACATGGCGCACTTTCTGTTTCTCCACAGTTCGTATACCGGCGCATGGTGCTGGCGAGACATTTTGCCGCGGCTTGAGAGCAAGGGCCATACTTGCATCGCTCCAGATATGCCCGCAGGTGGCAACGATCCCACTCCGCCAGAGAGCGTCACCTTCGAAGATTATGTGCGCGCTCTCATCGAACGGATACAGCCGCTGCCCGAGCCCGTGATCCTCGTGGGCCATAGCAGGACCTCTATCATCTCGCAAGTCGCCGAACGGATTCCCTCACAGATTCGCGCCCTTGTTTATGTCGCGGGAGTTCTGCTACCGAATGGGAGCACCATGCTCGACACCGTGAATGGCCTTGATCCTGAATACCTGGCGCAAATCGTCTGGTCGCTGGACGGGAAAACCGCGCGTATCTCTTCAGAGGGCGCCGAAAAACTCTTTTTCCAGCTTTGCCCACCTTCAATCAGGGACGAAGTAATTCCCTGGCTGAGGCCGGAGCCGGTTGCCCCATTTCAAGAGCGCCTTCAGATCACAGATGACAATTTTGGGCGCGTTCCTCGCTATTACGTCGAATGCACCCACGATCGCATTCTTCCCATCGCGCTTCAGCGGAAGATGTATTCGGCGCTTCCATGCAAGCGCGTGTATTCGCTGAATGCGGATCACGCCCCATTCTTCTCCGCGCCATCCGAACTGTGTTCCATTCTGCTTTCGATTGCCGACCAGCAATCGGAAGCAGCAATCCACGATTTGCCGCAGTGAATGTCGCGCGCGTCGTATTCAGACTTCCCGAGGATTGGGGGCAGCAGAGCGAGTACTATGTCCGTACTTTCCACAATTGAAATCCGATTTTGCACTCGCTACCCTTGGTTGTTTTTGAGCTGAAATGCGCGAATCGGAGGTCCGCGGAAACGCAATGGCGATAGCAACGGGGAGAGCGCGCAACGGAAATGGAAGTCGAAAGCCTCAACTCGATACCACACCCCCCGGGGGACCTGTGTTTCTAATCGCAACTCACAAGAATTAAAAGTCGGCGTAACTCCATGAAAACAAAAGGCAGCGACAAGTTCTAATCGCAATCGCCAGCGGGGGGAAGCGAAAGGAGAAAGCAAAAGAAAAACAAGCCTCTTCACCCTAACTGTGTTAGAAATTGGGCGCTTGCGGGAACGTACACGGATGGACAAAAGCGAGGCAAAAGGGGGACGAGCTATGACGGATTCGAAACTGGACGCGAAGCTGGATCGGCGCGGATTTTTGAAGGCGGGAGGCGCAACGGCGCTGACGGCACCGATTCTGGGAGCTGCGGGCGCGGAGGCGGCTTTGGCGTCGCCTCCGCCGCAAAATGCGGCCGCCCAGAATGCCACAGGACAGAATCAGGCGGGGCAAAAACAGTTTCCGCAGCTCGCGATGATTGTTCCCTACTCGCCGCAGAACCTGGCGTTTGCGTCGTCCGCCGGTTATCAGGGCGTGGTGGTGCCTGTGGGGAACGATTTCAATCCGAATATCGGCGATGCCGCGATCGACAAAATTATACAGACGGCGCGCGACGCGAATATACGCATCATCAGCATCGAAGCAATGAACGGCTACAACCACAGCGATCCGGACCCTGCGAAACGGCGAGATGCGCAACAGCGATTCCTCGGCTGCGTTGAGTTCGCGCATCGGCTGGGATGCAAATTCGTGGGCACGTTCAGCGGCGGGATCCCCGGCGCAAGCGCGGACGATCAGGCGAAAGCGTTCGCCGACGCGTTCAATGAAGTGTATGCGCCGGTGCTCGAAAAACTCGATATGTCCATCGGCTGGGAGAATTATCCCACGCCGCCCAATTTCGCCACGGTGCCCGCCTATTACGACAAGGTGTTTGCGCTCGTGCCGAACAAGCGGCTTGGATTGGAATTCGATCCTTCGCATTACGTGCGGCAATTTATCGATCCGATTCAGGTGGCTTGGAATTACAAAGACCGCATTTTGGCCGTCCATCTGAAAGATACGGAGATTACGCAGCCAGTGCTGCAACAGGTCGGCATCCACGGGACGGGCTGGTGGCGCTATCGGATTCCGGGGCAAGGTCTCGTTAATTGGCCGGCGTTTTTCACGTGCCTGCTGCAGGCCGGGTTCAGCGGCGGAATGGCCGTCGAGCATGAGGATCAATTCTGGGATCAGCCGCACACGCCGCAGGTGCCAGAGTTGTGCCAGGCGCGCAAAGACGGATTTAATGAGGCTATGCGATTTTTGCGGCTGTATATGCCGGGGCGGACGGCGTAAATTCCCCGGGCGGGAGCTCCCTGGCTGGGGAGTGCGAGATTTCGATCGCGCAGAAAGACGTAGCAAAGGTGCGCCGCTATGCGGGCATACGCATGCACTCTCGCGTGCGAGGTCTCTTGCGGGATTTCCACATTTCCGAAATTTCCACATGCAAAATCGCGGTGCGTGCGGTTGACTCAATTCGCGTGCGGAGTTACAACCGGTTGCGTCAGAGGCGTTCGAATCGAACGAGCCTCGGGTGGCACGGCAAACGCAAGTTTGACGAGCTGCGCGGGGCACGCGAGAGAAGAGCAAATCAGACCAAGTTCGGAACGGTACGGCGTCGCGACGAGACGCAAAGCGCGGCCCGGATTCGCAGCGCTAGACGAGGCGAGGCAGCGATGTCTGGCCGAGTCGGGCGAAGCAACCTCGGACCGACACGCGTTTTCTGTCGCGGCCTGCTTTTCACGCGCAAGCGGGTGAAGCATGGTAGCTGCAACCTTCACGACTGAAGATGAGGGGCGAGCAATCGCCCCTTTTCTTTTTTTCCCTCCTCATTTTTGCCTCCGCCAAAGTCCCAAAATGTGCTTTCCCAGCGATGATCTTGGTTGTTGCAGAAAAGTTGAAGTCATGGCATAAGTAAATTGTCGTCGACTTTCACGAAAGGACGCCCTTGATGCGGTCCATAACGCAAATGCCGCTGCCGATTCTCACTCGGCTGATTGCACGCCCGCGCAGTAATTGGGCGTCGTTTTTCGGCTGCAGTTAGTCCGGTAACCCAAAACCTTCACATAAATAGGTGTCTTCCCTTCTTAGGGGAGAGCCGTGCGCTGTTGCCATGTGCCGATGCACATCCGCTTGGCACACACGTGTGAACGCGATTCTATTCATGTACGTCTCGGGGCTACGGTCCCGGTTAGAAAGCACTCTATGATTGAGTTGTTAAAAAGCATTCTCGCTGGTCATAACCAGTTTGCATCGGGCGGCTTGCTGCTCATGCTTCTGGGAGGTATTGGTGTGTATTTGAGGGCCATCCCACATAATCTGTGGCGCTGGTTTCTCGATCAGGTCACTATGTCGATTACGATTCAGGACGATGACTCGGCATTCGTGTGGGTGAAGGAGTGGTTTCTCGAACAAAGCTTCGCAAAGCGTGTGCGGAGAGTGGACCTCGATACGACAATTCTGTCGGAGCGGTCGGCCCTAATACCTGCTCCTGGCGATCATTGGTTCTGGCATGCGGGCAGGCCGTTCAATGTGTCGTTCTACCGGAGCAAGGACACAAAGGGTTGGGCGCACAAACGCAGCCAGACCTTATACTTCCGCACCGTCGGAAGGAATCAGAAGTTCTTGCGAGAATTCGTCAGAGATATCGTCGCGTCGCACGAGAAACGGATCAGGGCAACGTCGCGACTTTACGTTCGTGACGAGAACTACTGGGAGCGCGTGGAAAACTACGTTCCTCGTCTATTTGAGTCCGTGATTCTACAAGGAGGAGAAAAGGAGAATCTGGTTCAAGATATCGAAACGTTCAAACTCTCCAGAGAGCGTTATCGCAAATTGGGAGTTCCCTATCACCGCGGTTATCTATTTTATGGGCCCCCGGGCACAGGCAAAACGTCTCTCATATCGGCGATTGCGGACCGCTTTGCGATGTCGATCTACGTTATCACTTTGACGGACTTCAACGACAAAACTCTTATGAAAGCGATTCATGACGTGCCACGCGGCTCTGCGGTCTTGTTTGAAGATATTGACTGTATCAAGATGACGACCGCGAGGCCCGACATAGGCAAAACCGCCAAGAAGGGGCCGGACGAATCGGCAGACGAGAAGCCCGATCCTTTGGAACGCTTTAATGTCACGCTTTCCGGCCTGCTGAATATACTGGATGGATTCTATGCGCCCGAGAATGTCCTGTTCTTTATGACGACGAATCGCATGGATAGTCTCGATCACGCACTCCTGAGGCCGGGCCGCATCGACTACCGACTCTTTCTGGGCAAAGCCACAGATGAGCAGAAAATGGAACTCTATCGACGTTTCTTTCCGCAAGCGTTGACGTCAGAAGCGCAGAAATTTGTGGAGTCACACCCGCAATTTGAAACTATGGCCGAATTTCAGGGGCTGCTGCTCCAGATCAATGCACAAGAGACAGAGAATGATTTGTGCTTGTCTACTGATGGCTCAGACTGCGCTGAGGATCAAACAGCGGACGACCGTTCCTTGCAGGAAGTTTGAGGCACATGCAAAACCGAATAGCCAAACGTGTTGGGCTCGCTCGGGCACTTTCGAAGTTGGGTTACTGCTCGCGATCGCAGGCGGTCGAACTGATTCACGCGGGGCGCGTTCGTCTGAATGGCGCGATGCGGCGCGATCCTGAGACGCCGGTGCGTATGGCCCAGGATCGGATTGAGGTCGATGCGAAACGTATTGCGGGCGAGAAGAAAATCTATCTGATGCTCAACAAGCCGCGCGGGCTTGTAACTACAGCTTCCGATGAGCAAGGCCGTGACACCATTTATTCGTGCCTAGGTGACGAACTGCCGTGGCTCGCTCCGGTGGGCCGGCTGGATAAAGCCAGTGAAGGATTGTTGCTGCTGACAAACGATTCTGAGTGGGCCGCGCGAATCGCGGATCCAGAGAGCCACGTGCCGAAAACATATCATGTGCAGATTTCGGCCCTTGCCGACAGCACGCTTACAGAAAAGCTGATGAGGGGCGTACGCGTGGATGGAGATGGCGTGATGCGCGCCAAGGGTGCCAGAATCCTGCGTGAAGGCGAGCGCAATTCGTGGCTCGTGATCGTGCTCGATGAAGGAAAGACTCGGCAGATTCGTCGCATGCTTGAGGCGCTGGGGATTGAGGTGCTGCGACTCATTCGCGTCGCTATCGGACCGATTGAACTGGGCGAGCTTCCGAAGGGCGCGTATCGTCCGCTGACGCAGGCCGAAATTGCGGCACTGCATGTTGGAAGGAAAATGCCACTTCACTCGTGAGACTGCCGAGAATCACAAAAACGTTTTCCACATTTCCAAAATTTCCACAAACACAATTAGCGTACGTGCGGTTGACTGATTTCGCGTCCGGAGTTACAAACGTTTTCGTCAGAGGCGTTCAGAGCGACTGAGGCCTGAGTGGCACGGCAAGCCCAAACTTGGCGAGCTATGAAGGTCACGGAAGAAGAGAGCGTTTCGGACCAAGTTCGGAACGGTACGGCGTAGCGGCGAAACGCAAGGTGCGAACCGGGTCCGCGGCGCTAGGCGTTGCCACGCAGTAATGCATGGCCAGGCCAGGCGAAGCAATTCGGAACAGCTCAGCGTTGAACGTCGCGCCAGCTTCTCTCGCCCAAACGGGAAAAGCACGGTAGCCGTAACCCTTCACGACTGAAGACGAGGGGCGAGCAATCGCCCCTTTTCTTTTTGCCTCGATTTTTCCGCCCAGCCAAAATTACCGACGGCCTGCGAAACCGCACGACAAACAGTTCACCTGTGTGCTAGATTGTTTTCTGTAGAGCGGTCGGCTCTTTTTCCGCGGCCGGTGGTGTTTTGGCAGGGACAGCTGCCATCGCAATCACGCCTGTTGTTTCTTCCACGGTTTGGGGACGTAGTTCAGTTGGTTAGAACGCTGCCCTGTCACGGCAGAGGTCGCGGGTTCGAGTCCCGTCGTCCCCGCCATTGTTTTCAGTAGCTTACAAACTTCGATATCTTCGGCATAACGCGAGAGTCAAACCGATTTCGATTTCGGCGTGAATCTCGGCCGGCACCTCCTCGGATTTTTGTCCAATCGAAGCACTTCTCCTGTGCAGCCGGTCGATTTTGACCGGATGAATGTACGAGCGGCTACCCGCTGGATCGTATGGTCTGAATCACCGACGGATACTGCTCCCACAGGTTGATGTGTTCGATCGTGCCTTGACGTGAGGCGGAGTAGCGGTCAGCGTAGCTCGCTTTGGGTTCTGTCCCGAAGCGAACCGGCCAGCCCACCGACTTCGTCGAGCTGATGCGACGGCTCGCTTATCACATGTATATCTGTATCGTGGCTGCGAGCCAGCTGCAATATCGCTTGGCACAAATCCACCGACCGCCGCTCCCGGTGACAAACGGAACAGATGGGGTCGGCGGCACGGTCGAACTGGCCACACTCGGGGCACTCGTGTATCACTCCATTTAAACGGTCCGACAACAAAAGGGTCCGGATTCTGCCCTTTTGCAGTTGCGCGATCGTCTCATCGATTCCAACGGTGGCGCGCTGACGGTGACGAAGTATGGTACCGACGAGCTCTTCATCGGATTTTTGCCGAAACCTTCCAATTTCCTGTTTCAACATGCCGTGAAGCTTCGGCAACGAGAGACTCCCAACGTCGCGCAGGACACTCTGGAGACGACCAGCGAGAGCAACGGGCAGAGCTTTTTCAACTTCTTTCACAAAACGTGGTTCTCCCACAAGTATCAACAGATTCTTGGTTCGGACTTTGCATAGTGCCGCACATCTCTTTGCGACTTGCCGGAGGAAGTGTTTGTACCGGGCGTCGACCCGATGTTCGTAAGCGTCGTGTTGCGAACCGCGCGTTGTCTCCGTTCTCTCGACGGTTACGTAGGAACCTTTCTTTTTCCATTGCGAGGAATCGATGGCGAAGCTCAGATCAAATAATTCGTTCATTCCTTCGTCGCTGTAATCTAAGAAGCGAGCCCGCTTTCGGTTCAAAACGACGACACAATCAAGTTTGCGTCTGCCTATTGCGACCTGTAGCTGCATTAGGGCTGGTTTTCCCCAAGCCAGCTCATTTTTGACAGAGTCCTGCAGTGGAATCGCTTTCCAGACCGCAGGCCCTGCGAGGATCAGAAGCGCCTTTCCACCGGGCTTGCGCTCTGCGAGAAAATTGTCGATCCGCGCGAGTTGCTCTCTAACTGCACTTCGCATACCAGGACTAACTTTTTCAACGAGTGCCTTACCGTGCCGTTTCATCCAAGCCAAAGTTTCTGGGTGCAGCTGGTGCCGGCTAGGTTCAGAAGGCTGCCTATTAAGATATGCCGTGAGTAAGGGAGCATCTAACTCCGAAAGTGTGGCTACCGATTCCGCGTTCAACATTGTTGTTCTCCTCATCGATCATCCCTTGTATTGCGGACGGCGTAGTTGAGGTTTGCTTCCATTCGGTCCAAATATGCGATGAAATCGCTGGGGCTCAGGGCGGGAGCGTTGATACATCTCTCGCCCTGCAGCATCATGGGAGCCCAAACGAATCCGCGCTCTTTATTTGGTTGGCAGATAAAGACACCCGAACGTGATCCCGCAAGAGTAGTGAGAAGCCGGTCCGTGTCCTCGATTGGCGATGCGCTGAGAATCAAATCGAATTCCCGCGGATCGAGCCTTGCCCCTTCTCCGAGAGAGCATTCGTATCCTCGCTTTTCCAGTACACGCCGGAAATAGGAACTCAAAGAAGGCTCACCTAAGAGGAGGATCTTGGCGCGTCGTGGGGCCCTTCGTGATCCGGAATTCGCTTGCAAACGCGCGCTCATGGCTCACCTCCTTTCTCGGTGGGCAATCTCGGCTCAATGCCGCTAACGATTGCTCTTCCCGATGACAGAAGGATGCCATCCTGCTTGCGTTTCGTTGGTAATGAGCATCACTCTTTGAAGTGACGCAGATCACAGTCTGGCCAACACTCAGTTCACATACTCTAAAAGAGAGTAATGAGCTGATTGTGCCTGCCGTGACAGCTAACCTCGCGCGCGATACTCCGAACGCGGTGGAAGCCGCTCCATCAGCTCTATCGTTTGAGGCCAATACTGAAGTTCATTCAGTTCACGGATTAACTTCTGCGGAGGTGGTTGCGAGGCTCAAGCAGTACGGCGCCAACGACCCAACACCAGCGAAAAGATCTTCATCCCTTGAGCTCCTGAGCCTTTTGCTTAACCCACTCGTTCTAATTCTCGTCATTGCGAGTGCGGCTTCCCTAATTTTGCACGACCGCGGCGATGCGGGGATTATTCTCTCGATCGTCTCTCTGAGCATCGCTATCAATTTTGTCCAAAGCTACCGCTCACAAACGGCTATAGATAAACTGCGGGAACGAGTTTCAAGCACGGCCACGGTATTACGCGACGGTGACTGGCAGGAGATCAATCGTCGAAACATTGTGCCGGGCGATGTGATCCGACTGTCCGCGGGGGACTTGGTACCCGCCGACGCCCGACTCGTCCAGTCCCGCGATCTGTACATCCAGCAAGCGACACTCACGGGCGAATCGCTCCCTGTGGAGAAGGAGGCACACGCTCCGACCAGTCCCGTCGCCGGCCCGAATTCGCCGGGTCTCGTGTTTCTCGGGACCTCGGTCGTGAGTGGAACAGGGCTCGCACAAGTCCTGACGACCGGAACCCAAACGGAGCTTGGTGCGATCGCTCGCCGTCTTCGCCAGCGCCCCCAGGAAACGCACTTCGAGCAAAGCATGAGGCATTTTGGATTTCTGATCACGCGCACCGTCTTTTTCTTAGTGCTGTTCATCCTGGTCGTGCGGATTACGATGCACAAAGATGCCTTCGAATCATTGCTCTTCGCAGTGGCGCTGGCGGTGGGCCTTACGCCCGAATTCTTGCCAATGATTAGCACTGTCACGCTTGCTCGCGGCGCTGTGCGGATGGCCCGCGAGCAAGTTGTGGTGAAACATCTCGCAGCGATTCAAAACTTCGGCACAATCGACGTTCTTTGCAGCGATAAGACGGGGACGCTGACCGTTGGCGAAATGAGCCTGGCTTCGACCGTCGATTATCGCGGCAACATCTCGGAGCGCGTGTTCACACTTGCCTATCTGAACAGCAGCGCCGAAACCGGAATTCGCAGCCCACTTGATACGGCAATACTCAAACGCGAATGCAGCGAAAAGAGCTTTTACGACAAATGCGATGAGATTCCATTCGATTTTGACCGCCGCCGCCTTTCGGTGATTCTACGAGACAAAAGACACCATTCGGCTACGCGCTTGATGATCTCTAAGGGCGCTCCCGAAGGAATTTTGGAATTATGCGACTCTTACGAATCGGCAAAGGCTGTGGCGCCGCTTGGGACCAAGCAAAGGCAGGAATGCAGGAATACTTTCGAGGATCTGAGCCGGCAAGGCTTCCGAGTACTCGCCGTAGCTTATGCAGTTTCGCGCGCAGGCGAGCTTTTTCCGAGAAGAACAGGCAGGCGGCGGCAAAGAAGCATCCCGGCGACAAGTGCGATTACTTTTTTGCGACCTTCATCCATGAAGGCGACCCTAATATGTTCACCAGGGCAAAATTCCGACTCCAAAGCCTCTCCGGCGACTAGCTTTTCCAAACCAGCCGCGCTGTTTCCGCCACGAGCCGCAATTTCGCCCATTGGTCGCTCTGCGTGAGCAGATTCCCTTCCGCCGTGGAGGCGAAGCCGCATTGCGGGCTGAGGGCAAGATTTTCGAGAGGTACAAATTTCGCGGCTTCCTCGATGCGCCTGGCAAGTTCGTCGCGATTTTCCAAGCGCGGCACTTTGGAGCTAACGAGACCGAGCACGACCGTCTTGGTGCGCGGAATGAAGCGAAGCGGCGCGAATGTGCCTGAGCGGACGTCGTCATACTCGAGAAGGAAGCGGTCAACGTCAAGCGAGCCGAAGAGCTTCTCGGCGATCGCATCGTAGCCACCTTCGGCGTACCAGTGGCTGCGATTGTTGCCACGGCAGAGATGAATGGCCAGTGTGACACCGGGTCGGCGCGCGGCGTCGAAACATGCCGCATCGGCGCGAATCGCTTCGTCGAGCGCCGCATCGGGATCGACTTGCATTTCCGAGCGAATCCAGTCGCGCCATTTCGGGTCCATGTAATAGCTGTAACGCGGCGCATCAATCTGGATGTATTTCACTCCGCCTGACGCGAGGCTTTGCAGCTCGGTTTTCATGATCGCAACAATATCCCAAAGCAAAGCGGAGTGGTCTTTGTAAACGCGATCCGTGATGCCGCGCTTGAACGAGATGGCAGGAAACTGCGTTGCGCTTGGGAGCGTCATTTTGATCGCGGTTTGGCAATGCGCCTTCATGAATAGAAGCTCGTGGCCGGTGAGCGGGCGCGCCTGACGCAATTTCGAGGTGACGATTCCGGTGACGCTGCTGACGCCCGTTCCTTTGGTCTGGGGAGATTGACTCGCCTGCCATCCACGTGCGACAGCATCGGCCAGATCGAAGCCCTCGACGGCGTCCGTAAAGTCACTCATGAAATTGCGACGGCGAAATTCGCCGTCAGTGGCGAGCTGAAAACCGAGATCCTGCTGCATCGCGAGTATGCGCAGGATTTCGTTATCCTCAATCGCGCGCAGGCGCTCGGGATCGGCGTGCCGGCGCGCGTCGAGAAGTTCAGGAGGACGGAGGAAGCTGCCGACGTGATCCGCACGATATTCTTTTTGCATTTCGCTCTCCTGAAGGCTCGTGAATGTTAATACGACAAGATTTGCGCCGCAACAGAGCGCGGACTCTGAGGAAATTGCTGAGAGAGAAGAAAGGTATTTGTGGCTACGCTCGGGCGGCTCAGTGCGTCATCGCGTAGATGATGTAGTTGATGCCGATGCGATACGCGAGGGACGCTTCGTGCTCCGGGTAATTTGGGCTGTCGGCCCATTCCCAGGCGTCGCCCACATCGGAATTGTGGCAGATCGCGATCACGAGCCTGCCTTTATCGTCGCGGATACCTCGCCATTCGGGAGTGGAACTATCGGGCGTATACCGCATCCGGCCCCAGATATAGCGCGTGCCGGGAATCTGCCTGCGGTCGTCGAGGTCGTAGACGATGTGAAAGATTTCTTCGCCGTTCGGCAAGTCTTCGATGTGGCGCTCGGGAAAAACCATTCGTAATCCTGTAACGATCCTTTGCCATTCAAAATCGCCGTGCGAATCGTCGAGCATTAGAAATCCTCCGCGCAGCAAATATTCGCGGAGATGATTCGCTTGATCCTGCGAAAGATTCCAAGCGCCGGGATCTTCAGCATAGAGCCACGGATAGTTGTAAATGTCGTCGCTCTTGGCGTCGATCACGTGCTCTTTCGAACGTGAATCAAGACGCGTGAGGCGCTTAACGCCGATCACGAATTGCCGGTCTGACTTGGGATAATCCGCGGCCCAGCGTTGAAAACGGAAACGCCCGAAACCGCCAAAATCCATGTCGTAATGGAAGCGGGCGAACGTCCATTCGTCCTTTTCGTGAGGATCCTCGGGAGGGAAACTCTCGCCGTCCATATCAATGATGCCGTCGCGTCCCTGATACGACTGCGCGGCCACGAAGATAGGAATCGATAGAAAAATCAGAGGCGCTAGTTTGGCAAGGCGTTTTGACCAGCGGCGGGACAGCACGTCATTGTCTCCAACAGGTTCAGGTTAGCACGGGAGACGGAGGAACGACATTAGGGTCGACGTCGACGGCCGTTCTCGGCTCCGGTCGAGCGACGTCCATTACGTTGAAAACGAATCAGAGAGGAGTGGCGGCGAACATTTTTCGTTTCGAGGATTCGACCGAAAGCGGATTGCGGAGAGGCCGGCCAAATCCTTCGAAGCTCACTTGCATGATGTCGCCATTTTGGAGCGCAATGCCTTCGCCAAAACTAAAGGCGTCCGCGCCGAGGAAGTGGATATGCACGTCGCCGGGGCGGCGATGCAACGCATGCTTGAAATGATGATGCTCGAGATTCGCCAGACTATGCGACATCACGGACTCGCCCGTCGCAATTTCCCTCTGCCACAGAGTCTTCCCTGCCCGCTCGATCGAGACTTCGCCGGGCACTCTTTGGAAATCGGCATCGAGCACCAACTCCGGTCCGATCGCACACGGCATGAGTTTGGAAGCGGCAAGATACAGGTAATTTTTCTTCTCGAATATGTGATCCGAAAATTCGTTTCCAATGGCCATACCGGTCCTGCGCGGCTCGCCCGCGGCATCAATCACGTAAATGGCCGCGACTTCCGGTTCCTCGCCGCCATCTTCCGCATGGGCCGGCACGACGAGGGGTTCGCCGTGTGCGCGCAGCGCCGTGCCGCATCCTTTGTGAAACCACTCGGGCGAAACGCCGATTTCTCCGGCAGCAGGGTGGCCGCCTTCGACTCCCCATTGATACATCCGCATGCTGTCCGTGGGCGCATCGCCGCTCTTGTGCATGGCCTGTCGATTTTGCGCGCTCTTCACGTGCGTGAGCCCGGTGCCGCTAATGATGCAGCGCGCCGGCTCATCGGGATGATCGACCGGCGGAAGAATGCGCCAATCGGAGCGCCCGCCGTAAATCTCGTCGTATGGAAGCGTATGGCTCGAAATGCGGGCTTCGGCACAAGCAGTAAGGCGCTTTCCACCGTCAAGCGCCTCGCGGCACAATGCGTAGACCGAATCGACACCATCGAGCAGGCGCATCGTGCCATTGTCGACGACGCCGACGCGGCGTTCGCCGTTCCGATTGCGAACCTGAAGAAGTCTCACCTGGCAGCCTCCACAACCGACGAGAAGTCTTTTTCGCCCCAGCCGCGCTTTTTGGCTTCTTCATAGAGAGAGGCCGCGGCAGCAGCGGTCTTCAATTGCAAACCGTGCTCGCGAGCTTCGGCGCCCGCGTACGTCAGATCCTTCTCCATCAAGTGGAGGAAAAAGTTCACAGCGTAGTCGCGCGAGGTCATGCGGCTGCCGAGCGTCTTGATGAGTGGGCTGCCGGGAGCGCCGTTGTAAAGAATGTCGAGGGCGGCATCGCGATTGATCCCGCTGCGTTCAATGAGGGCAATCGCTTCCCCAAGAGAGGCGGCCTGAACACCGGCGAGAAAATTGTTTATGAGCTTCATCAAAGCGCCACTGCCATTTGGACCCATGTGGATGATCTTGCGGCTCATGGCTGCGAGCGCAGGGCGCGCTTTCTCAAGGGCCGCTGCATCCCCGCCGACAAGAAATATGAGTTCACCCGACGCGGCGTGCGTCTTGCTGCCGGTAACAGGCGCATCGAGCGGGGTGCAGCCTTTTTTCTTTGCAGCCTCAGCGAACTCGCGCGCCCAGCTTGGTGAAATCGTGCTGGAATCGATGACAACCGTTCCAGGCCTGGCCGTGCTGAGCGCGCCTTTATCGCCGAGCCAGATCTCACGAGATGCGGCATCATCGGAGACAATCGCGATGATGACATCGGCGTTCGCGGCTGCATCGGCCGGCGAGGAGGCTAGAACGGCGCCCTTCGCCACAAGCTCCGATGCGCGCTGCGGGGTGCGGTTGTAAACCTTGAGCGGAAAACCTGCCTGTAACAATCGGCCGCCCATGCCGATACCCATCGTGCCAAGCCCGATTAGTGCGATTTGCTGTTGCACAACGTCTCCTTACGCGTTTTGCCAAAAAATGCAGTCAAAATGACGCGGTTTGATATGTCTCGCCGCCGCAGTCTTTACGAAAGCGCGAATCTTACGCCTGCGTCAATGACATTTCTTTATGCGAAACAATCAGAGGCCGCACGCGGCGAACGGTGACAAGGATAAGGCAAAACGCCGCAACGTGGAACATGCTGACGATTCCGAAGACGGTCGCGTAGCCGAAGCCATTCGTCAAAAGATAGCCCACCACCAAATTGAAGATGACGCCTCCGATGGCTCCGCCAAAACCAACCAGTCCGGCGACCGACGCTACGATACGCTTCGGGAACAAATCCGTGGGCACGATCATGACCAACGTCGACCAGGACTGCTGCCCGAAAAACGCGATGCTGAAAACCACGATGGCCCATTGCACGCCGACGTGAGGCACAACGAGGATCGAAGGCATTACCGCCGCGCTAGCGCCAAGCGCCATCTTGCGAGCGAAATCGAGCGATTTGCCCCGCTTGATGAGCCATCCCGAAAACCAGCCGCCGACGATGCAACCGATGCCCGCCGCGGCGTACGGAATCCAGGCGTAATAACCAACTTTTTTCACATCAAAGCCGCGGACGTCATAGAGATACTTCGGGAGCCAAAAAAGATAGAAATACCAGGCCGCATCGCTCAGGAATTTGGCGATCACAAGGCCCCAGACCTCGATAAACGAAAAAAGCCTGAACCACGAAATCGACGGTCCCGTTTCATTCTCTTGCGAGAAAACCTCGCGAATTTCCTCTCGCTCGTTTTTGGTCAGCTTCGGGTGCGTTGCGGGCAGGAAATATTCGCGCGACCACCAGAGCGTCCAAATAAGTCCCAC
>DATNBB010000282.1:0-5882 GCA_035607335.1 Binatia bacterium
CGCGTCGAAGCGCCTGACTTCGCGCGAGCAATGAGCCGTGCCTTAGGCGAAAGCGGCGCAACGAACGATTCCGACTCCGGCAAGTCCGCGAATGACGCAGGTGATCAAAAAAAGTCCGGTGGCTTCTGGGCCGCCTTGAAGCATCTTTTCATCGGCTAGATCCGCGCCTCTGCAGGCACATTCGAATTTTGAAGCTCCGTTCACATTCCCTCGTAATTCGGGCCGCCGCCACCCTCCGGCGGCACCCAGTCGACAATCTGATACGGATCGGCGATGTCGCACGTCTTGCAGTGGACGCAATTGGCAAAATTGATCTTCAGTTTCGGCACGCCGCCTTCCATCGTCATTTCGTAGACGGCTGCCGGGCAAAAATACTGGCAGGGGTTGCCGTATTCGCGCACGCAACGATCGCCGCAGATGTTCGTATCGAGCACGTGCAGATGGCATGGCTGGTTTTCCTCGTGGCGAGTGCCGGAATGATAGACATCCGTCAGCCGATCAAACGTCAACTTGCCGTCGCCTTTGAAGCGTGTGGATTGATCGACGAGCACGCGCTCACGGTTTAGCTTCTTGTACCTCTTATGACCAGCTTCAGTGCGCATCGGATCGACCAGCCCGCGGCCGCCGGTGACGAACTGAAGCCCGGCGTGGAAAAGTCCGCTCCACAATCCGCCATGAAACGCCTGATGAAAATTGCGCACCGCCCAAAGCTCTTTCTTCAGCCAGCTCGCGTCGATTTTTGCCTGATACGCGGAAAGCTTCGCGGCCGAAGTATCGCCGGCGCAGAGCGCTTCGTAGATGGTCTCGGCGGCGAGCATTCCGCTCTTGATTGCCGTGTGAATGCCCTTCAGCCGTTGCGAATTGAGCAGGCTCGCGCTGTCTCCGGCGATCAGCCCGCCATCCACGTATGTGCGCGGCATCGAATACCAGCCGCCGTAAGGCACAGTCTTCGCACCGTAACGCACGAGCTTTCCGCCTTCGAGCACGCGTTTGATGAAGGGATGCGTCTTAAATTTCTGAAACGCTTCGTGAGGGTCGAACAAAGAATCCGCATATTCGAGGCCGACAACGGTGCCGACCGAAACGCGATTGTCGCGAAGGCCGTAAATCCAGCCGCCGCCATATTTGTCCGAACCGAAAGGATAGCCGAGCGTGTGCGCCACATAACCAGGATCGATGCGGCCCGGCTGAACGTCCCAAAGTTCCTTGATGCCGATCCCGTAAACTTGCGGGTTCAGCCCATCGAGTTTCAGCCGATTTACGAGGTCTTTCGTTAGCGAGCCGCGCGGGCCTTCGGCAAGGACCGTGACTTTCGCGCGCAACTCATATCCGGGCGTGAAATTGTCCTTTGGCTTGCCGTTTTTATCGACGCCCTTGTCTTCGGTGAGGACTCCCGCGATTCCGTTGCGCTCGTAGAGAAGTTCCCGGCCAGCGAATTGCGTGAAAAGGTTGACGCCTTTCTTTTCGACAAGACCTCCGAGCCATTTCACCAGCTTATTGAGGGAAATCACGTAATTGCCGTGATTGCGCAGCGGCGGAGGCGTGATTGGCAATTTGAAAGAGCCAGTTTCGGTGAGATAGAAGGCGGCGTCCCCGGTGACAGGCGTATCGAGCGGTGCGCTTTTCTCGAAATCGGGAACGAGTTCGCGCAAAGCGCATGGATCGAGAATTGCACCGGAAAGCTGATGCGCGCCCACTTCACGCGCCTTCTCCAGAACATAAATATTTTCGGCCGAAAGCTCTGGCGATTTACCCGCGGATTTGTGCTGCTCGAAAAGATTGGCAAGATGCAGCGCGCAAGCCAGGCCTGCAGGCCCCGCGCCGACGATCAGCACGTCTGCTTCAAGAATTTCGTGTTCTACGCTCACCGCGCCATCTTAGCAGAAGCACGTCCGCTCTCGTTTGGCACCCGCTGATGTCGTGCTTCCGCGCAACTTCGAAAATCTCGACTCAGCCAAAAATCACATGCTGAATCGTCTCGCACATCTACGGCGACCCGGTGAAAGAGCAGCTTCAACGCCGATTAAAATTTGCAGTTGCTCCTTAGTCGGCGAATCTATGCTCGCGACAGATGACATCCAAACCACCGGCTCTCAAGAACTCCCGATCAAAATTCCGATAATAAACACCACCGTTCCTCCCACAATCACCTGCATCGTCGAAGAGAGCAACGGCGTATCCATATATTTATGCCGGACGTAGCTGATGATCGCCAGCTCAACGGCAACCACCAATACAGCCACGATAAACGCCGCATGAAAACTTGGAATCAGGAAGGGCAGCGTGTGTCCCAGCCCGCCAGCCGTCGTCATCGCGCCAGTGACGATGCCGCGGAAGAGCGGTCTGCCGCGTCCCGTGAGCGAACCGTCGTCCGAGAGCGCCTCCGCGAAGGCCATCGAAATTCCCGCACCGAGCGAGGCCGCAAGTCCCACCAAAAAAGCCGCGTGCGTTTCGCGCGTCGCAAACGCAGCAGCAAAAATCGGAGCCAGCGTCGAGACCGATCCATCCATCAAGCCCGCTAGCCCTGGCTGAACTACTTGCAACACAAAAAGCCGTCGCTGCGATTTCTCCTCTTCCGCGCGCGCCTCGCCGGTGAGATGCCGCTCTTCTAGCGTTTCCGCGTACGCCGAGTGTTGCCGTTCAATCTCAATCAGGTCGCTCAGCAGTTTTCGCGTCGGCGCATCCGTGATTCGCTCCAGAGCCCGCTCGTAAAAGCGTCGCGTCTCGAGCTCCATGATGCCCACCTGCTTGCGGACAGTGTTGATGCCGAGAGGGCGAACCAGCCAAACCGGCCGCCGCTCGACGAATCCGCGGACATCCTGTGCGCGAACGAGCGGGATGTGGTCGCCAAATCGCTGCCGATACATTTCGAGCAGGCTTTGGCTGTGTTTGCGCTCCTCGGCTTGCATTTCTTCAAACACTTTTGCTGTTGAAGGATAGGTTTCGCGTAGGCCGTCCGCGAAATCGCCGTAGATTCGGCTGTCTTCCTCTTCAAGCCGAATCGCGAGCGCAAGGATTTCGCGTTCGGTCAGGTCTTTGAAGTTCTTTTTCGGCATGGCTCCGAGTATCCTTCCAGAAGGCGCGCGTCAGGCTTGCGATTATAT
This sequence comes from Binatia bacterium, assembly GCA_035607335.1. Classification (GTDB taxonomy): domain Bacteria; phylum Acidobacteriota; class Terriglobia; order Acidiferrales; family UBA7541; genus Palsa-295. Next base: position 3,105 of record DATNBB010000282.1, read on the forward strand.
CCGCGCCGCCCCAAATTTCGACGGATTTGCTGATTATGTTGCGTCACATTGCGCGGAGAGAAAAATGCCAGAAAACATCGCCTTCATCGGCCTGGGGAGCATGGGTGAACCCATGGCCGCAAACCTGCTCGCCGCAGGCCACAAGTTAACGGTCTACAACCGCACTGCTGCGAAGGCTGCTCCTCTCAAAAGCAAAGGCGCCGCCATAGCTGCAACTGCCGCTGATGCTGTCACGCCGGGTGGCATCGCCTTCACCATGCTTTCAGACGATCGAGCTCTTGACGCGCTCTGCTCGGAGAAGCCCTCGTTCGTTGAAAAGCTCGGCAAAGGAGGCCTTCACGTATCGCACAGCACGATCTCGCCGGCCACATCGAAGCGGCTTGCCCAGGAGCACTGCAAACACGGCGTCGATTTTGTTGCTGCGCCCGTTTTCGGACGGCCGCAAGCCGCGGCCGCCGCGAAGCTTTGGATTTGCGCTTCCGGTCCAGCCGCCGCTCGCGAAAGAATTCGCCCGCTTCTAGCGTCCGTTGGCCAGCGCACCTTCGATTTTGGTGAAGACGTGGGCGCCGCCAATGTCGTCAAGATATGCGGTAATTTCATGATTGCTTCGGCTCTTGAAGGCATGGCGGAAGCCTTCACGCTGGCAGAGAAAAACGGCGTTGATTCCGCGTCCTTCGCAGAGATGATGGGTTCCACTCTCTTCGCCTGCCCGATCTATCAGATTTACAGCAAATTGCTTAACGCAGGTAAATTTCAAGAAGCGGGCTTTCGTCTTCTGCTTGGGTTGAAGGACGTGAACCTCGCCGTCGATACCGCCGAAGCGAGCGCAATGCCGCTGCCCTTGGGGAGTCTGGTCCGTGATCGCTTGCTTGCCTCTGTCGCCAAGGGCCGCGGCGAATGGGATTGGACTGCGATCATGTTGGACATTGCTGAAGATGCAGGCTTGCGCAAAGCCGCAGCGGGATGAGAGCGCCCGATGAAAGCGTGTCTTCTCCGCGCGACCTCCGATATTCGTACGAATCCGCTCGTCTATACCGAGGTGCCGGATCCCAAGCCGGGCTCTGGCGAAGTACTGGTGCGTGTGAAAACATGCGGTGTGTGCCGCACGGATTTGCACGTGATCGAGGGCGAACTCGCTCCGCGCAAATCTCCTGTCATCCCCGGCCATCAAATCGTTGGGGAGATTGTGGGGTTGGGCGAGGACGCAAGACGATTCCGTCCCGGCACGCGCGTCGGTGTCCCCTGGCTTCATCAGGCGGACGGCAGTTGCGAGTATTGTCGCGCCGGCATGGAAAATCTCTGCGACAACCTTTCCTTTACCGGCTACACGGTCGATGGCGGCTACGCTGAATACGCGGTTGCTCCCGAAGATTTCGTTTATCCGATTCCAGAAGGCTTTCCCGATGAGCAAGCAGCGCCGCTGCTCTGCGCTGGAATCATCGGCTTTCGCTGTTTGCGTCTTTCCGGCGTAAAAAAGGGATCGCGGTTAGGTTTTTACGGTTTTGGTTCAGCCGCTCACGTGGCAATTCAAGTGGCGCTGCACTGGGGCGTGGAGGTTTACGCGTCCACCCGGGGCGAAAAGCATCAGCAGCTTGCCAAAAAGCTCGGCGCGGTTTGGACTGGCGATGCGCTCGCCGTGCCGCCGGTCAAACTCGACGCGGGAATCGTTTTTGCTCCGGCTGGCGAAATCGTTCTTCCTGCGTTGAAGGCTCTGAAAAAGGGTGGCGTCCTCATCTTGGGCGGCATTCACATGAGCCCGATTCCGCAGTTCGATTACGACCTGCTTTATCAGGAGCGCGTAATTCGCAGCGTGGCCAACAACACGCGCACCGACGGCAACGATTTTCTACGCGTCGCTGCCGAAATTCCTATCCGTACCCAGGTGAAAACCTACCCGCTCCACGAAGCGAATATCGCTCTCAATGACCTGAAAGCCGACCGCATCAACGGCTCCGCCGTCCTGGATTGCTCCTGATTGCCGCCGTGCTCACAATTTACGCGGCAAATGTCACAGATCCGATCACGGTTTTGCAAGCGGCCATCGTTGCTCGCGTCATTCGCTCGCGAGCGCACTTGAAAACGCCGCGGGCGTTTATCGATGGGCGCCTTGCCGTGGGTTTTTACGTAGCGGCCAACTCGCCTTCCAGTCGGGCGCTCTGATGTGGTAGCGCTGGCGTCTCGCCGGCGCTCTTGTTATTGCCTCTGTGGCACAGACACTCTTGGTGTGTGCCTTTCCGCCAATCTCCTGATTGGCGCGTTTCGAATGTCGCCCTCGGCGCAACTACTCGAGCGGCGGACTGTCTGCGGTCGCACTCTCAGTTCTTTCGTATCGAATCACGCCTGTCTGGTCGATGAAAAAGCTACGCTGCCCCGTAGTTCCGCGGGTGATTGGATCGGCGGTCACCGAAAAGCCGGCCGCACCCGGGACGCTACAATCGTTTCCTTCGAGCCTGAGTGCGACGGATTGTGGCACGGGACCGGACGACGGCTCATACGTGAACACATATCCGTTTCTCCTGCCGCTGGCGAGCTGCGCACCAATTAAGCCAGCATGATCGCAGCTCGGTATGCCCATTCCGGCGAGTACCTCCAGATTCGCCGGATAGCCGTTCTTGTAGGTTTCGGAATAATTGACCGACGCCTGATATATCGTACGCAGCGACCCGACGGCCGAAGTTTCATTGACCGACATGCGTGATCGAAGCAGATTGGGAATGGCAATCGCGGCAACAATAAGAATCAAAGGGATAATTACGATGCCCAGATATCCAAGGACGA
>DATNBB010000294.1:0-8974 GCA_035607335.1 Binatia bacterium
AAGGCCCGGGCGAGTCTGTGACCAAGCTAGGCCTCAGTCTTGCAGACCAGCTAAGCGACGACTTGGCCCAATCGGCTGCGGGGTTTAGGCGTAACGCCGCGGCCCGAACTGACAGAGGCTATAGCAAAACACCGTCTCGCCCGGTCAGCGCTTCGGTATTCGGACATCGCCACCGTAATTGCGCACGAAACTGATGCACGCATCGTCGTTTTGGGACAACTGACACGCGGACAGGGCGATACCGCATTGCGGGCGACAATCGACTGTTATCGTCTGGATTCCGGGAAAGAGCTCAGGCGGTTGAGCGTAGAACTTCCGCTCACAGACGAATTGCAAGAGGGACTTTCCGCCATCGATGACATAAGCAGTTTTACCCGTGCTGGCCATTCAACCGCTGATGGCATGACGCCACCAAAATGTCAGGAATGTCCAAATCCTCCATACACGCAAGCTGCGGCCGCCCACCATGTCAGCACACAACTCTTTATCTCAGCCGTGATTGGGACTGATGGATCTGCCTCGGACATTTACCCTTTGAAGGACGCACCCTATGGATTGAACTGGTCAGCGGCGAACGCGATAGCCGCATGGAAGTTTAAGCCTGCTATCGCCCATGACGGCAACCCTATGGCCGTTCGCCAAGAGGTAAAATTCGTATTCAATTACCGGTAATCTGAATCATGCGTTCTTCTTCAACTCCGCCAGCACGAGCTTCGCAACTTCTTTCAGCGTATCGAACACGCCCTGTCCTGTGACGGCCACCGCCTCGAGCGCAGGTTCATTTTTCACGGCAAGCTGTTTTCTCAATTCATCGATAGGCAGCACGTTCGGCAGGTCGCGCTTGTTCAACTGCAGCACATAAGGAATCGTGGTGAAGTCCAGATTGTGATCCTTGAGGTGTTCGCGGAGGTTGTCGAGAGTTTCAAGATTCGCATCGAGCCGCTCCTCCTGCGAATCGGCCACGAAAACAACGCCGTCTGCGCCCTTCAGAATCAGCCGTCGGCTCGCCTCATAAAACACCTGCCCAGGCACCGTATATAAATGAAAGCGCGTGCGGAATCCCCGGACTGTCCCCAAGTCCAGCGGAAGAAAATCGAAGAAAAGAGTGCGATCGGTCTCGGTGGCGAGCGAAACCATCTTTCCCTTTTGGTTCGTACCAGTATGCTCGTAGATCCACTGCAAGTTGGCGGTTTTCCCGCCCAACCCAGGACCGTAATAGACAAGCTTGCAGTTAATCTCTCGCGCTGGAAAGTTGATAAACGGCACAATTTCCTCGAATTAGGGCAACTTTGCTTTTATAGCATAGGGTTATAGTACAGGCCAACGCGGTCCGTCCGGCCTGATGCGCAAGTAACAACGGATTGCAGCGGATGATAGGCTCTAATGAGCCGTCGGTTCGGCCGCAGGGTGCATGCCGTGCTGAGGAACCTCGTGGACGCCGCGGGTCGGCGGGTCTTGGTGGAAACGGAACAGTTGATTGAGCGGCCCGGGCCCTTTTCCCACCTGAAAGGCCTTTTCTATTGCCTTTGTCACGTAGGCCTTAGCGAGAATCACTGCTTGGGGAAGTTGCTGGCCGGCGGCAAGCTGGGCAGCTATGGCGGAGGAGAATGTGCATCCCGATCCGTGGGTGTTGTTGCTCCTCACATGGTCGCCGCCGAATGTCTCGATGGTTCCGGCTTCGCACAACACATCCGTAGGCTTTTCCATATGGCCGCCGGTTACGATCACAGCCCGTGCGCCCATGTCCGCAAGTTTCAAAGCCGCATCTTTCATCGAGGCGATGTCCGTCACTTCAATGCCGGTTAGAAAACCGGCCTCGGGCATATTCGGCGTAATCACCGAAACGCGCTTCAGCAGTTCGTCGCGAACGAACTTCAGCCCCGCCGCATCCAGCAATTCAGCGTTTCCTGCGGTGGGGCGCATCACTGGATCGAGCACCACATGCGCGAACTTCCGGGCATCCAGAAATTCCGCCACAGTCGAGGCGTTCGCGCGGTTGGCGAGCATTCCGATCTTTACGGCGGCAATTGAGACGTCATCCGCTAGCGTATCGAGCTGCGCCCGCAGAGTCGCTGCGGGAGTGGCGTGTACCGATTTCACTCCTTCGCTGGATTGCACGGTAATCGCGGCAATAGCCGCGATGCCGTAGCAATTGTGCGCGGCAAATGTCTTGAGGTCGGCAGCGATGCCGGCGCCGCAGGAAGGATCGAACCCGGCGATACTCAGAAGAATCGGTGGGGAATTCGGTTGATGGTTGACGTTGCTCAATTTCTGTTCGCGTCAAGAACAAACGCTGGCCGCGCTCGATGTCGAAGTGCGCCAGCATTCGAAATGTACGCTCGTTGCATCCGTACACGCAATAATTTTCTTATCAGGTTTTTCCTGCAGCGCCCACGGGTTCTTCTACAAGCTGCGTAGGTGTCGCTGGTGCGACTTCGCTTTCCCAGTCGCATCCTTCGCGCACGCAGGAACGGAAGGTTCCCTGTTTGGTTCGCTTCTCCACCACAAAAGGCGCGCCGCATTTTGGGCACGACTCGGCGATCGGTTCGTGCGGAGACGTATAGTCGCAATCCGGATATCGGCTGCAGCCGTAGAAAACCCGTCCGCGGCCGCGTCCTTTGGATGTTCCGCGGCGGACAAATTCGCCCTCTCCGCATTTCGGGCACTTGATGCCGAGCGTAATCGGCCGCGTGTACTTGCATTTCGGATAATGCTCGCAGCCGATGAACTCACCATAACGTCCATGTCGTTTCAGAAGCTGTCCCTGGCACTCCGGGCACTTCTCGTCAATGGGGACGTCCGGCTCGAGCGCCTTCTTCGTACCGCTCGCCAGCCGCCGCGTCGTCTTGCAATTCGGATAGCCGGTGCACGCCAGGAATGTGCCAAAGCGTCCGCGCTTGATCGTCATTTCCTTGCCGCAATTATCGCAATATTGCGTGCCGGTGTCGGCTTCGGAATCGTCGCCCGCCACGTCTGAAAGATCGCGCGTGTAATCGCACTCGGGATACCGGTTGCAGCCGAGGAAAAATCCGTGGCGGCTGATGCGTTCAAGCAGTTCTCCCTGGCCGCACTTTTCGCACTTCTCGCCCGTCGGGATTCCGGCTTTGTACGAAATCATCTCGTCGCCGGCCTTGTCGAGATCCACCTCGAACCTGTCCCAGAATTCCTTCACGGATGTCTTCCAGGGCAGCTTTCCTTCTTCGATTTCATCGAGTTCGTCTTCGAGGCGCGCGGTGAAGCTTACATCGAACACATCCTCAAAGCTCTTCACAAGCAAATCGCTGACTTTCTCGCCGAGAAGCGTCGGTGTGAAGCGTCCCTGGTCCTTATTCACGTATTCGCGATCGACAATCGTGGAGATGATCGCGGCGTATGTGGAGGGACGTCCAATGCCCTTTTCTTCCAGCTCCTTCACGAGCGTCGCTTCCGTGTAGCGAGGCGGTGGCTCCGTAAAGTGCTGGTCAGGCCGGATATTTTCCAGTCGCAGTTGGTCGCCTTCGGCCACTCGCGGCAGCGTCCGGCTCTCGCTATCTCCCTCGTCTTCCTTTTCCTCTTCTTCCTTCACGATCTGGTAGACGGCCAGATAGCCGTCGAACTTGATCACCGAACCGCTTGCCCGGAACGTGTAATCGGCTGCGCTCACGTCAATCGTCGTCTGATCGAAAACGGCCGGAACCATCTGCGATGCCACAAATCTCTGCCAGATCATCTGGTAGAGCTTGAACATGTCCGGATCAAGAAATGCGCGGACGCTTTCCGGCGTTCGCGAAGCATCCGTCGGACGAATCGCTTCGTGCGCCTCTTGCGCATCCTTCTTAGACTTGAAGAAATTCGGCTTTTCCGGCAGGTATTTTTCTCCGTACGCTGAGCCGATTTGTTCACGCACCTGCGCCAGAGCGTCGTTCGAAACGCGCACCGAATCCGTCCGCATGTACGTAATCAGCGCGACGGAACCTTCATCGCCTAGCTCGACGCCTTCATAGAGCCGCTGCGCCAGCATCATCGTACGCTTTGCCGTGTATCGCAGACGGTTATACGCAGCTTGCTGCAATTTGGAAGTGGTAAAGGGCGGCGGAGCGTTGCGGCGCTTTTCCTTCTGCGTTACGGTTGCGACCTGCCATACGGCGTGCTCTACAGCCGCAAGGACGCGGCGTGCCTCAGCCTCATCCGGAATCTCAAGGTCTTCGCCCTTGTACTTCGTCAGCTTCGCTTCAAAAGCGGGCGGCTCACCTGCTGCGAGCAGCGCATGGATCGTCCAATATTCCTTCGGGACAAACGCGCGAACCTCGCGTTCGCGTTCGACAATCAACCGCAGCGCAACCGTCTGCACACGGCCAGCCGATAGCCCGCGGCGCACCTTATCCCAAAGCAGCGGAGAAACTTTGTAGCCCACGATGCGGTCGAGGACACGCCGGGCCTGCTGCGCATCGACAAGGTTCTCGTCCACTTTGGTGGGTTGTTCGAAGGCGGCCTTTATCGCTTTTTGCGTAATTTCATTGAACCTTACGCGCGCAAATTTCGATCTCTCAGACTTGTTTCTCGCCAGCGCCTCAAGAAGGTGTGCCGATATTGCTTCACCCTCCCGGTCCGGGTCGCTCGCCAAGTAGACGTTTTCCGCCTTTTCAGCGGCCGCCTTCAGTTGATCGATCACCTTCACTTTGTCGGGAATTACTTCATACGTCGGGTCAAAAATATTTTCGGCCGTGACGACAACTTTCTTTTCCGGCGCCTTGGCCGCTTTGCCTTTTGCCCGACTCTTACGCTTCTTCTTAGGCTTGCCATTGCCGTTTTCGGGCAGGAGTATGCCTATGGTCTTCTTCGGCAGATCCATCACGTGGCCGTAAGAAGCCTTTACGGTGTAGTTTCGGCCAAGATATTTATTGATGGTCTTGGCCTTACCCGGCGATTCAACGATAACGAGTGATCTTGCCATGCTTCTTCTTCGTCTTCCTCAGTCTGAGGTTCCCTGGGAACCTTCCTCGACCTCTATCGTCTTGGATGCGGGCGAAACGCCCGCGAATGCCCTTAAGCCCATCGTACCTTGATCGGTCCCTGCGGTTACAACAGGACTTTCAAGAATTGCTTTCCCGGTAACTGGCGTACCACGCCTTTCATCTCCAAGTCAAATAGGGTGGCCAGCACGTCCGACGAACTCAGTCCTGAAAGCTCAACTAAATCGTCGATGGGTTTGGCCTCGTCGGTGCCCAGCAATCCATAAAGGACACGCTCTGAAGCCGAGAGTGCGCTCATCACGAGTTCCGTCCGCTCGTCCTGCGATTTCTGCTCCACAGGCAAAAGCTCGGCTCGCACAGGAGTTGGCAGTTCCTCGACCACATCCTCCCAGCCCGCTACCAGCTTAGCACCTTGTTTAATTAACAGGTTCGGCCCAAAACTCATTGGCTGCGTCACATTCCCGGGTACAGCAAACACCTCACGCCCAAATTCCATCGCCAGTCGCGCCGTTATTAACGATCCCGAGTACTGCGCGCCCTCTACGACGACCACTCCCAACGACATCCCTGCGATCATTCGATTTCGTATCGGAAAATTCTGCGGCGCCGGAAATGTCCCCATGGGAAATTCCGAAACGATCACGCCCCGCTGCTGAATTTCGGTGAAAATCTTTTTGTTCTCCTTGGGATAGACAACATCAATCCCACAACCGAGCACGCCAATCGTCTGTCCGTCCGCCACACTCAACGCACCCTTGTGCGCGCAGGCATCGATGCCTCGGGCCAGTCCGCTAGCCACTGCGAGCCCTCGTTGGGCCAAATCCCTCCCAAGCCTCTCCGCCATTTGATTCCCGTAAGGCGTCGGGCGACGCGCCCCCACGATGCCCACAATATGCCGACTCAGAAGTTCTGGATTTCCAAGCACATACAGGAGGGGCGGCGGATCGTAAATTTCCCGAAGCCGTGCTGGATAGTGCGGCTCGTCCCAAGTGAGTAGCTGGCAACCGCTTGCCTGCACCGCCGCTAATTCGCGCGCCGCATCGCTCAACGGCTGCTTCGAATGCAGCGCCTGCGCGACCGCCGCAGGCAGCCGCTGCGCCTCCAGGCTCGTCAGCGACGCATCGAATATCGCCGCGGGGCTCCCAAATTCCCGCAGCAGCTTCCCCGCGTTGCGCGCGCCAAGTCCCGGCGTGAGCGCAAGCGCCACCCATCCCAAGTAATCTGCCGAATCCATCGAGAGGTTTGCCCGCGGCAGACTACGCAGCACATCGACCATTGTCAAGCGCGGCAATTATTTTCAGCGCCATCGCTCGCGCTTTCGTTAGATTGGGCGTTCGGTAAAAAATCGGTATGATAGATAGTGTCGGAGCGAAATTTACGATGTTTCAGTGGCAGCGCAGGGCAAAGGATGCGCACGACGAGTTCGAATTTCTTCGGCGCAACATGGTCGAGCGCCAGATCCGCGACCGCGGCATTCGCAACTCGCGGGTCCTCGCCGCGATGCTCTCCATTCCGCGCCATGCCTTTGTCCCCATAGAATGCATCTCCGATTCCTACACCGACGCGCCTCTTCCCATCGGCGACGGCCAGACAATCTCGCAACCCTTCATGGTCGCAGCAATGGCCGATGCCCTAGCTCTGCGAGGCGACGAGCGCGTCCTCGAAATCGGCGCCGGCTCAGGCTACCAGGCTGCGGTTCTTTCGCTCCTCGCCCGCGAAGTGATCGCCGTCGAAACCAAGCCTCGCCTCGCCGCTATTGCCCGCGAACGCCTCGCGCGCCTCGGCTACTCAAATGTCCAGATCGTCGAAGCTGACGGCTCCGCCGGCTGGCCTGCACTCGCTCCCTATCACGGCGTCGTCGTCTCTGCCGCCGCGCCTTCTGTCCCGCGGCCCTTGTTCGACCAACTCGCCGAAGGGGGCCGCATCGTCATCCCCGTCGGTGATTCCGAGAATCAGCAAGTCCTGCGCATCGTCAAATGCGGCGGCGAGCCAATTCGCGAAGGCCTGTATCATTGCCGCTTCGTTCCTCTCGTCGGTGAGCACGGCTGGCCCGACGCTATTCAACGAGCGCCCTCCGAATGACCTCCGCTGAGCCCGATCTTTCAATCGTCATTCCCGCATTCAACGAAGAAAGCCGCCTTCCTCGCGCGCTGGAAAAAATCCGCGAATATTTCTCTCGCGCGCCCGGCGGCCTCGACGCAATCGAAGTCCTCGTCGTCGATGACGGCTCGTCCGACGCCACTGCGCACATCGCCCGGGAATGGTCCGCTCGCTTCCCTACTTGCCGTCTCGTCTCCAATGGCCAAAATCGCGGCAAAGGCTTTAGCGTGCGCCACGGAATGCTCAAATCGCGCGGCCGCATCGCGCTTTTCACCGACGCCGACTTATCCTCGCCAATCGAAGAATCCGAAAAACTCCTCGCCGCCATCGCAGCCGGAAACGATTACGCCATCGGCTCGCGCGCCATCGATCGCTCTCTCATCGCCGTGCGCCAGGCCCGCTACCGCGAACTCGCTGGCATCATCTTCAACGGCTTCGTTCGCCTGTTCACGGGCCTGCCGTTTCACGATACGCAATGCGGCTTCAAAGCCTTCGTCCGCGAACCTGCGCGCATTGTCTTCGAGCAACAACGCATTGAAGGCTTCGGCTTCGACCCCGAAATTCTCTTCCTCGCCAAACGCCATGGCCTTCGCGGCGCGGAAATTCCTGTCCGCTGGGCTCACGATCCCGCCACCAAAGTGAACGTCGTGCGCGATAGCCTTCTCATGTTCACCGATCTGGTAGTGATTCGCTGGAACGCGTTCCTCGGCCGCTATCCACGCCGCCGGCGCGCCGCTGCCCAACAAGAGGCTTTGTAGAGCAAAGTACTTGACACGAAGCGCCTCCGTGCTGTATCATCGCTCCTGATGACCGCCCCTTCGCATCAACCGTCCGGCCCCGTCGCCATGGACGATCGCGCTCGCGACAATCTCCGCTACATCCGCGAAACCATGGAGCGCGCTGGCGCGTTCACCGCCGTCCCCGGCTGGGGAGGCGTCGCCATGGGCATCACTGCCGTCGGCGCCGCTGCCATCGCATACCACCAACACACATTTTGGGCTTGGCTCGCCACCTGGACCGTCGAAGCCGCCATCGCAATCGTCATCGCCGCCTGGTCCACCTACTCGAAGATGCGCAGGAGCGGCGCAAGTTTGCTCACCGGGCCCGGCCGACGCTTTATCTACAGCTTCGCGCCTCCTTTATTCGTCGGCGCGCTGCTCACAATCGCTCTAGCGCCGATGGGCCTCGTCGGCGTGATTCCCGGCATATGGCTGCTGATGTATGGCACGGGCGTCACCACGGGGGGCGCGTTTTCCATTCGCGTCGTTCCCTTAATGGGACTCTGCTTCATCGTACTCGGCGCTGTAGCGCTGTTCTCTCCTCCGACCTGGGGCGACCCTCTTCTGGCGATCGGGTTTGGTGGTTGTCACATTCTTTTTGGTGCAGTCATAGCGAGGAAATATGGCGGCTAAATCTGCGGCTTACCGCGCCGCGCAACACGACGAAAAACCGCGCCGGGCCGCCGCTCCAGCCACGCCCGAAGCCACCGCGGTGTCTCTCGACCGGCTCATTCACGAACGCACGCGCCTCGGCATCATCAGCGCGCTTGCCGTGAACGATTCGCTCACGTTCAACGAACTCAAGCGCTTGCTCGGTGCCACTGACGGCAACGTCAGTGTCCACGCCCGCAAGCTCGAAGACGCCGGATACATCGCCTGCGAAAAATCGTTCGATGGGCGCGTGCCGAAGACCGAGTTCCGCCTCACGGCAGCCGGCCGCCGGGTCCTGGAGAAATACCTCACGCACATGGAAGCCTTGATCAAAGCAATCAAGAGCTGATCGCCATCCTCTTCGCTTTTCGCGCGCGCGTTTTTGTGAGACAGTCGCCGCCATGACACGATCAGCGTGGACGGCCGGACAGCCCGGACAGCCGGTAGCCGCACTGGCGCTTGCGGTCCTGGCGGCGGTCTCGCTGCTTGCGC
>DATNBB010000321.1:0-2985 GCA_035607335.1 Binatia bacterium
CCTCCAGGAGATGAAGGTGCGCTCGGGATCGCAGGTTCGTTTAACGCCGGTGTTTGGCGCACGGGTGGAGGTTGTTTCTGCGATTGGTTCGCCCGAGCTCGAGCCACCGCCCGATAATGATGGACGGCAAAAATCAGGCCGAGAATGATCAGCACTACGATTACTGCGCCGGCGATCACCGGCCGTAAATCGCGCGGCATTCCCTGCGCGTCGGAGCCGGGAGCGGCGGCAGACTGGTTCGCGCCCTTCGTCTCCAGTGCGTATTCGGCAACCATGCTCTCTTCATCGAGGCCGAGATAGCGCGCCACGGAACGAATAAATCCGCGATTGAACGCACCACCGGGAAGGCGGTCCCATTGCTCGTTTTCGAGCGCCTCCAGGAATCGCGGGCTGATGCGCGTGGCCGCAGCGACTTCCTCAATGGTCACGCCGCGCATTTCGCGCTCGCGCTTCAGACGATCGCCGAAAGGTGTCGAAGGCATCCGGGAGTTCTCAGACTGATAATCTTCGAGGGAGGTCTGAAAAAAAGCAAGACTGATGCGAAGAAGAAACCTGGCAACGTGGCCAATGTGTCCAGGCAAGACGGAATTATAGCCGGGGCTTCGGCTTCGGTCCGGGGAGAGGCACCGCCAGCTTCCTGAAGGTAGGCCCTATTTTTACTTTGGCAATCGGCCGGGGAATCGTCATTGCAGCGGGGGAAAACCGCGCCCTATAATGCAAAAGGTTTGGCGTCCCTAGGCGGGCGGCGCGACCTGTGAAAATCCCCTCCACCGAAACGATGCGGAAAGTGACAGAAGAGAAACCATTTGAGGGCGTGGAACGACGTCGGCAGGCGGGGAGCGCCTTCCCATTTCCCACAAGCGATGGGGCGGAAGTGACGGTTTTCCACGAACTAGGCAAAGCACTAACCTCTTCGCTGCAGCTCGATCAAGTTCTCCGGACCATTATGGAGAAGATCAACGAAGTACTCCATCCGGACACCTGGTCGCTCCTGCTGATGGACCAGGACAAACAGGAACTCTATTTCGAGATCGCGACCGGCAAGGGCGCGGACAGACTGAAAGATCTCCGCATCAAGGTGGGCCAAGGCCTGGCGGGTTGGGTCGCCGAGAGCGGCAAAGCCGTAGTCGTGCCGGACACGAGCCAGGACTCACGTTTTTTTGCGCAGGTCGATTCGCGCACCAAAATGGAGACGCGCTCGATTGTTGCCGTTCCGGTTCGCTTCCGCGAGCAGTGCCTGGGCGTGATCGAGCTGATTAATTGCGTCGGCCCCGAAGGCTTTTCGGCGCGTGATATGGCGTTGCTCGAAGCGCTCGCCGATTACGCGGCGATTGCCATCGAAAATGCGCGCCACGTACAGCGAATCCACGAGCTGACGATCACCGACGATTGCACCTCGCTTTACAATGCGCGGCACATGAATTTCATGCTCGATACGGAAATCTACCGTTCCCATCGCTACGCATTTGAATTTTCTCTGATCTTCATCGACCTTGACCACTTCAAGCAAATCAACGACACCCACGGACACCTGATGGGTTCGAAGCTGCTCGCCGAAATCGGCTCGGCAATCAAAGAAAATTGCCGCCTCATTGATCTTGCTTTCCGCTATGGCGGAGATGAATTTGTGATCCTGCTGCCGCAAACCTCAAAGGAAAACGCAATGGGCGTGGCGCGCCGCATCCATAGGCTCATCCGCGAGACAAAATGGCTCCGCGAGCCGGGTCTGAACGTCAACCTCACCGCAAGCGTCGGCGTTGCGTCATATCCCACCGATTCGCGTACCAAAGCCGAACTACTGCATCTCGCTGACGATGCAATGTATTTGGTGAAAAATACGACGCGCGATTGCGTCGCGGTAGCCGGGGTGGGCCTGTTGGCAAAAGAGCAGTAGCAAGCTTTTCGTGCTCGCAGATTTCACAGCTCCGCGGACATATTGACTGCAACCACAGCTCGGCATATATTCCCAGGCAAATTCCGCTTTCGTTGAAATCCTTATTGAGGAGCGTCTTATGCGCCATGGGCTTGCCGACGTCCTTCTCACCACGCTTTTTGTATTAGCAATCGCAATTCCAGGGTGTTCGAAACAGCCCCCGCAGCAAGTACAGCAGCCCAGCCCTAGATCAAGCGCACCAGCAGGTCCTGTGAGCTCTGCTCCGCCGGCAGCGGCACCGGCTTCGACTGGTGCCCCAGTGAATGTTTCAGCGCCGGTTGCGAATGGTCCGGCCGCCACCGAAAAGCATTCTCTGAGCCTGACTAACTACGCGAATGTTCCAGTCACCGCCACACTGAACGGCGCCTGGATCGGCCAGTGGGATTCAGGTTCTTCCGTCCCGCTGGATTCGGTTGTGCAAGGCAAGAATGAGTTGAAGATTGATGTGCCACAGCAACCGGATGGCGAAATCCAGGTAGAGGTCAACGCGCAGAGAAATGGACAGACCGTAAACCTACTGCGCTTGAACTTTGGCAAGAAGCCTGCCGGCAGCTATACATACTACTTCGCAGCTCGCTAAAATGCTCCTCGGCTAAGCGAGACAGGATTTAATGTAATCGTAGCATTTCTTCACTTCATCGACGGAAGTCCCCGTCCCTGGATAGTCGCAGTCGATGTTGGCGCGCGCTTGGGATTTCTTATCGCGGAGGAATTGCAGTACCTCCTTCATGTGTGAATCCCCGGTGCCGAAAGGCACGCTCACGCCTTGGAATTTACAGTCCTTCAAGTGCACGTCCAATAGATGCTGATAATTGTCTTTCACGAACTGTAGCGCATCGTGTCCGGCGCGCGTGAAGTCGCCGATGTCCAAGTCCATCCGTAGCCACGGCGAGATCGCGGGAACCTGCGTCAGCACGTCGGGATTTGACGATGCGACAGCAACGATGATTTTGTGCTTTTCGGCAAAAGGCACAACGCGCTTCACCATGTCGATCGGCATGTTAGAGCTTAGCGACTTCGCGCCAAGCGCCTTCGTGAACTCGAAGATGCGG
>DATNBB010000017.1:0-29989 GCA_035607335.1 Binatia bacterium
GTTGGAAAATAAGGAACGCATCGCATGAACACGAATCAGCGTCTACAGATCGCGAGCCACTCTTTTCTAATCGCCAAGCTGTCGATTAGAAATCGATCTAAGTTCATTGCCTTCAGCAAAAAATTGAATTCTAATCGACAAAAAAAGAGCATATTTTGAGAGGATTGCCAGCGCTAGAATGATCCAGAAACTTCGTGACGCTCTTGGCTCCGGCGCCGAATCGCCCGAGTCTTTGGCTGCGGCCGCCATAGCCCATGCCAATAGCAATGTCGGCAAGAACGTCTACATAGCCCTCGACGCCGAGCGCGTCATCCGCGAAGCAAAAGATCTGCCCAGTCGCTTCCCAGAACCCCAGAAGCCGCCCTTATACGGACTCCCGCTTTCCCTGAAAGATTGTTTCGATCTGTCTGGCTTCGCAACTTCTTGTGGCTCAGCAGCTTACGCGGCGCTAAGCGGAATAAAGCCAAACGATTCGGCGGTTGCCTCGCGCCTCCGCAGCCAAGGCGACGTGATCGTCGGCAAGACAAATCTTCACCCGCTGGCCTACGGCATTACCGGCGAAAACCCAGACTACGGCGACTGTGCCCAACCGAGAGACGCAACCCGCCTCACCGGCGGCTCTTCTAGCGGCGCAGCAGCCAGTGTTCAAGAAGGCTCCGCCGTCGCCGCCATCGGCACGGACACCGGCGGCTCCATTCGCGCCCCTTCCGCTTTGTGCGGCCTTGCCGGATACCGCGCGTCCATCGATCTGGCCAACGAACAAGGCTTATGGCTCGGATGCGTCCCCCTAGCTCAATCGTTCGATACGCTGGGTTGGATCTTCCGCGACCTTGAAGATGGCCCCCTCTTGGGACATGCCCTTTTCGGCCTGCCAATTGAGGATCGATCATCAAGACCGATGCGAATCGCCCGGGTCAGCGACGCTTTCTTGCACGATTGCTCCCCGATCGTAATCGAAGCCTTCGAACGGTGGCAGCATCGTCTCCGCGAAGCCGGAGCAGAAATCGTCGCGTTCGATTCAAGCTACTGGGACCAAGCAGTGGAGATTTACGCGCCGATCCAGGCATACGAGGCAGCCGCGATTCACATACCCCGGTTGAAGGGCGACCTCTCTCGGATACCCGCCGCAATTGCCGAACGGCTCGTGTGGGGCGCGTCGCTCGATCCGACGCAAATTAAGCAGCTCCGTACACGTCACGCCGAATTCCGTGAGCGAATCGACACGCTACTGAACGATTTTGATTACGTGATCCTCCCCTGCGCGCCCACAGAGCGGCTCACGCTCGGTGCCGATCATTCGCAAACGCGCCCCAGAATCTTGCGCTACACGGTCCCCATGAGCCTGGCGGGAGTGCCGGTCGTCACGCTGCCGGATACTTCAGGCGCGGGCGTTCAACTTTGCGCCGCGCGTGGACAGGATGCGCGCTTGCTCGCGCTGGCCGCGCAATTCGGCTCGCAAACCTGAGGGATAAGAGCTACCTAATGAGAGCGCTTCGCGTCAAAACAAAAGGGGCGACGGAATTGCTCCGCCGCCCGGGAAATTTCGAAGATGAAATCGCGAACTAATCGGCTGCCGCAGGCGCGGTCTCAGGCATTTGCAATTTCGCCTTTGCCAGGGCTCGTGCGATATTTACTTCGACAGCTTGTTCGGAAGTATTGCGTACAGTGGCGAGTTCGCTTACGAGGAGGTGTTTGGCCCGGTCGAGCATTTTCTTTTCGCGGAAGGAAAGCGGTTTTGTGCGGCTCAACGCTACGAGGCCTTTTAATACGGCGGCTACTTCCATCAGCGACCCAGTGCGCATCTTGTCCGAGTTTTCTTTAAATCGGTGCTTCCAATCGTGGTGCGAATCGGATCGTCCCCGTTCGAGGTAGGAGAGAACCGCTTCAGCCTGGTTGGAGCGAATGACAGGACGAAGGCCGACTGTGTCGATGTTTGATTGCGGGACCATTACTTTCAGGCCACTGGCAACGATTTTACACATATAAAAGCGTTCCGATTTTCCGTTCACATAGCCAAAACTGATCTGTTCGATCAGCCCTACGCCGTGGTTCGGATAAACAACCTTCTCGCCCAACTTGAAATCCATAGGGTATTTTCCCTCCCCGACATGTTTTTATATTAGGCACACTGCGGAGCGAGCGTCAAGCATTTCCACGGTTTTCGGTCGGGGAGAATTTGCGCGTAAACTCAGGTTTTTCGGGCATTTGGCAACGGAATTGCCCTATAATTGTGCAGTGTTAGTACTTTCTCTGGATACCTCATCTCCGTCCGGCAGCATCGCCGTACTAAGGGAAGACCGTTTGATTGGTGTGATATCAACGCAAACGGATGAAACCTACTCCTCCCGTATTTTTCGCCAACTCGAATTTCTACTAGCCGATCTGCAGCTGAAGCTTGATTCTTTCGATCTTTTTGCCGTAAATGCGGGCCCAGGTTCTTTCACCGGCCTGCGCGTGGGACTAACCGCAGCCAAAGCCTGGGCCGACGCGTTTTCAAAGCCAGTTGTGCCGATTAGCGGGCTTGAGGGGGTCGCCATACAGGCCTGTGACCGCGCCGAGGTCATTGTTCCTGTGATTGACGCGCGCCGTGGCCAACTCTATGTTGGCTCTTACAATCGCACACTGAGACAGAATAGCCATCAGGCCGTGCTCGTCCGCATGGCTGAAGACTCCGTGATGTCGGCCGAGGAATTTCTTGAATGGTTTGGGGCACCGGAGCGGGCAGGGGCAATCGTGGCCACGCCGTCACGCGCCTGGCTGGAATCGGCTCTTCCCGATAGGAATGATGCCGAACGGCACATCCGGGAGGTTTCGCCCGTCCTCGCGCCTAGCATCGGTGTGCTTGCTTATTTGAAAGCTCGCGAAGGTGAATTCGTCGATGCTCTTAGGCTCGATGCAAATTATGTTCGCCGTTCGGATGCCGAGTTGAATTGGAAAGGGAAGTAAGCTCTTGATCGTCCGCGCGATGGAGCACCGCGACATCGACGCGGTGGTTGCGATCCAATCCGCATCACCCCAAAGCGCGCAATGGCGAAAGGCCGATTACGACCTGGCTGCCCGCGTCGGCACACTCGGATGGGTCGCGGAAGACAAGAAGCAAATCGCCGGTTTCCTGGTCGCCCGGCAGATTCTCGATGAAATTGAAATTCTGAACATGGCTGTGCTACCGGAATTTCGTCGCCAACGAATTGGAAGTAAGCTGTTTAGCGCCGCATTGGAAAATGCCTGCAAACAGGGAGTGGCGAAGGCTTACCTTGAAGTGCGCGCCTCGAATAGCCCGGCTATTGCGTTTTACAAGCGACATGGATTCACGAGCTTAGGCCGACGCGCTCGATACTATGCAGATCCCCGCGAAGATGCACTGGTGCTAGGCTTGCAACTGGGGAGAATTTAGGTCGACCGCGCCACATCCTATTGGCGGAGCGCCTCGAACTATGATAGATGTTACAGGCATGTGACCTCTTCATTCCAATTAGGAGGGAACGCATGCCGCTCGCAAGCGAAGAGATAAGGCAGTCGCTGATCGACCAAGATGTAGAGTTTCGACGCCTCGCAGAAGAACACTCCCGTTGTGAATCCCAGTTAGAAAACATCCTCAAGCAGCCTTACCTGTGTTCGGAAGACCTCATCGAAGAAATTGCGCTGAAGAAGCAAAAGCTGCGCCTCAAAGATCGCATGGAATTGATCGTGGCGCGCTATCAGCACAATTTGCCTCACTGACGGTCCATTTGCTCCGTCATTTTTGTCGTACAATATCCGTGTAACCTGAGAACGCTAAATTACTTTCCCAGGAACCTGCCACAATCCAGGTGCGAATTCACGAATGGTTAAAGAAGGCTACCTGTTTTCTGCGCCGTTTCTAGTCTTGGGCGTCGTTGCCTTAATTCTAGGCTGGCATTGGACGGGAGGAATCCTCGTCGTTTTAGGGCTCTTCATCCTCTATTTCTTTCGCAACCCGCAACGAACCATCCCCGCTGGTGCAGGTCTTGTCGTTTCTCCGGCAGACGGGCGCGTGATGGAAATCGTGCAAGAACCACTCGACGGTACTGTTGGCTGGCGCATCAGCATCTTTCTGGCAATCTGGAACGTCCACGTGCAGCGCGCACCCGTCGACGCTAGAGTGTCGGACGTGGTTTATCGCCCTGGTCGGTTCTATGCGGCTATGCGCTCGGCAGCATCGCGGGAAAATGAGCAGAACATTATTTACCTTCACGCAGCCGGTGGGCGAATTGTATTCAAACAAATCGCCGGAGCCATCGCACGGCGCGTGATATGCTGGAAGCGCGAGGGCCAGGAAGTGGCTCGAGGCGAATTGATGGGGCTGATCCGCTTCGGTTCGCGCGTCGATGTTTGGCTCCCGCTCGAAGCCCGCATAGCCGTCAAGCGCGGCGACAATGTGAAAGGCGGAGAAAGCATTCTAGCGGAATGGACTTCAACGGCTTAGGCCCAATCAGCTACGAGCCAGATGAAGAACGCCGCCGACGATTTCGCGGCGCACGCCTGCGGCGCGGTGTCTACCTTCTACCCACCTTTTTTACCGTAGCAAACATGATGTGCGGATATTATGCGATCCTCTCTGCGTTTGAAGGTCGAGCTTCCGATTTCGATAAGGCTGCGATAGCGATCGGTGTTGCCTTTCTCTTCGATTCACTCGATGGCCGCGTGGCGCGAGCGATGGGTACCCACAGCGATTTCGGCAAAGAACTCGACTCGCTCGCGGATATCGTCAGTTTCGGGATTGCTCCAGCCTTCCTCGCCTATGCGTGGGGAATTCGGGCCGCGGCTAGTGTTAACGCGCCGGGCGGAATTCGGCTCGAACAAGCTGGTTGGGTCGTCGGCTTCTTCTACCTCGCTTGCTGCGGGTGGCGACTTGCACGATTCAATATTCAAGGTATGTCGTCTACCGACAAACGATATTTTGCGGGGATGCCGACGCCGCTTGCCGCGAGCGCGCTCGCGTCGATTGTTCATTTTAGCGGCGGCGGCCCCATCGAAAACGTGGGGCCGGCCGTTCTTTGGTTGTTGCTCATGGTCTTGCTTGGCGTCCTCATGACAAGCACGGTTCGCTATTACAGCTTCAAGGATGTTCAGTGGACCCGCCGCCAGCCGTCTTTAGCGATTCTGCTCCTTGCGGTACTCGTTGGGCTGGTCGTTACGTTTTCGAAGCCCGTTTTGCTGATCCTCGCCTGTTCTTACGTCGCGCAAGGCTTTGTCCTCCACCTCTATCGCACCATGCGCCACAGAATGGCTTCTCGCCACGCATAAGCGATGTGTGCCACTTCTGATCATCCTCGCGTCGCGATCGTGGGCGCTTCGTCTTTGCTCGGGAAAGAGCTGAAGCAGGTCTTGGAAGACCGCAATTTTCCTGCAAGCGATATTGTCCTTCTCGACGAAGGCGTGATGGCCGGCACACTCACCGAAGCGGCCGGCGAGCCGACATTCATTCGTGCGCTCGAAGAAGATAGTTTTGAAGGGGCGCGGTTCGTGTTTTTTGCGGGCAGCGCTGCAGAGGCGTCCCGCAACTGGCCCTCCGCTGTCAGGGCGGGTGCCTCGGTGATCGATCTCACGGGCGCGGCTGGCTCCGATCCACAAGCGCAACGTCGAATTCCCGCACTCCGTCCGGCATTGCCTCCGTCAGCCGCGAAGGGTGCAAACGGCGCGCCTCGCGCCGGTGTTTATGTTTCACCTGCCGTGCCTGTCTTGATTGCCTGCACGCTCTCGGCCGCGCTGCACAAGTTTTCTCCCGCGCGCATTGTGCTGGTCCTGATGACGCCAGTTTCCGAGCGCGATCAAGCCGGTATCGAAGAACTCGAGAGCCAGACCGCCGGCCTTCTCTCGTTTCGCGAAATCTCTAAAACCGTTTTCGATGCTCAGGTTGCTTTTAATGTTCTTGCGGGCTTTGGAAGCGAGAGTAAACTGCGCTTGGGTGACATTCGCGCCGCTGTGGAGAGGGAAACGGCAGCGTTTTTGGCCGGGCGCGCGCAGCCTCCGGCCATTCAACTTCTGCACGCGCCGGTCTTCTACGGCTATACGTTTGCGGCTTACGCGGAATTCGGATCGCCGGTTGCAGCCCTGGAGATTGCGTCCTCTCTCGCAAATTTGGGCGTGAAAATCGGGGCGGCGGACGATCCCTTACCTTCGAACGTCAGCGTCGCGGGCGCGAGCGAGATTCATCTGGCGCCGATTGAAAACGATGCGAGTGTGGCGAACGCCGTCTGGCTGTGGGGTGCTGCAGACAACCTGCGCCTCGCGTCAGTGAACGCAGTTCGCATCGCAGAGGAACTGCTTCGTGCGTCGTAAGGGCCCGCTGGCGGGAGCTGTAGTGATGCTCTTGCCGCTGGCGTTTCTGCTTACTGGGTGCGGATATCACGTTGCAGGACGCATCACGGGCGCTCCCGCAGAGTGGCGCGCAATTGCGATTCCTTCGTTTAAGAACGATACGACACACGACCGCATCGAGCAGCGCTTCACCGAGGCGGTGATCCGCGAATTCATCGCGCGGACGAAATACCGAATTGCACAAGACCCTTCTTCTGCCGACGCCGTTTTGCACGGTGAGATTCTTTCTATCGATACGAGCCCCGTGCTTTTCAATGCTACGACGGGCGAAGTGACTGCTATGCTTGTCACGATTCAAGTGAAAGTGGAGTTGGATGACAGCGTCTCGAAAAAGGCCGTCTATCAAAATAACGATATGACGTTCCGCGACGAATATCAGATTTCCTCCGACCCGCAGAGTTTTTTCAATGAGCAGGATCCGGCCCTCGGAAGAATGTCCCGCGATTTCGCTTCGCGCTGCGTTTCGACGATTCTGGAGGGCTTGTAATGCCGCAAAGCCCAGACAGGTTCCTCGCGCAACTGGCCAAGGGGAAGCCCGTGCCGGCAATTGTTCTTCAGGGGACGGATTCCTACCTGCTCGACATGTGCCGCAAGAGAATCGCTGACGCTTATGTTCCCGAGGGTTTGCGCGATTGGGCGCTCACGCGAATGTCCGTGCGCGAATCCGGCTGGGAAGAAGTCGTCGGTCGCGCCAAGATGCTGCCGATGCTGGCTCAGCAACAGGTGATCTTTATCGAGGATGTTTCTTCAATCGATCGGATGTCAGATAAAGGCCGCGAAGAAGTTGTGAAATTGCTCAGCGGTTATCTTGAGGAGCCGGCGGCGTTTACTATTCTCGTTCTCGAAGCGAAGAGCCTTGATGCGCGACTTAAATTCACAAAGCTGCTCTCAGACAAGGCACTGATCGTCGAACTCGAAGTGACGCCAGAAGCAGCCGTTGCTCTGGCGGAGCAAATGGCAACGGAGCTGGGAGCGAAGATCGAGCGGGTCGCCGCGGCGTATCTAACGGAAATTGTGAACGCCGAACCGGCGCGCATTCGAATGGAGATCGAAAAGCTCGCGACTTACACTCAGGGGGCATCGGCGATCACGCTGAAAGATGTTCAAATGCTTGTGGTTGCTGAGCGCCGAAATAAAGTATGGGATCTCACCGAAATGCTCGCAGGCGGCCGCCGCGAAAAGGCGTTCGACTTGTTGGAAAATCTTCTGCGCGAAGGTGAACAGGCGCCGATGATTGTCGGAGCGTTGGCCGGCACATTTCGCAGGCTCGTGGAAGCGAGAGACTTGCCCGCGACCACGAATAAGTTTCAGGCCGCGCAGCGTCTTCGCATGCCACCTGACGCTGCCGAAGCCGCCGTGCGCAACGCGCATCGTGTGCCGAAGAAACGCTTGCTCGCTGCGCTTTCGACGCTGGCCGATGCCGATAGCCAGCTCAAATCCTCAAATCCCGATCCGCGCGCCCTGCTCGAATTTCTTCTCGTGCGGCTTTAGTGCGTTTGTTACAAATCGCGCCGGCCTTCCATCGCCTTGAGCATCGTCACTTCGTCGGCATATTCCAAGTCCGATCCAACCGGAATGCCCATTGCAATGCGCGTGACGCGCACGCCAAGCGGCTTGATCAATTTCGAAAGATAAACAGCCGTAGCTTCGCCTTCAGCCGTGGGATTTGTTGCGATGATGATTTCCTCCACATTGCCACCCTTGAGGCGCTCAATCAGGCTTTTGATATGGAGTTGATCCGGGCCAATACCTTGCAAGGGTGAAAGTGACCCGCCCAGCACGTGATACATCCCGCTGAATTGCCGCGTCTTCTCGACGGCCTGAATATTCGTTGCTTCCTCAACCACGCAAATGAGCGATTTATTCCGCGAAGGGCTCGAGCAGAAAAAGCAAGGGTCGGTGTCCGTAATATTGTTGCAGACGGAGCACTCGTGAATGCGTTCCTTCGCTTCGCGAATCGCATCGGACAGCGCGAGAGCCTGAGCGCGGTCGCTGCGCAGCAGAAAAAATGCAAGCCGCTGCGCCGTTTTCTGTCCAATGCCGGGCAAGCGTTTTAATTCGTCAATCAACCGCGTTACGGGCGGCGCATAATCGGGCACGGTTTTTGTCCATTAAGCGAATCGATTTACAACGGAAGGACGATTCTCGCAGATTTACGGCAGAAAAGGGAACAGAGGGGCGCCGCTTCACAAAAAGCCGTATACGCCGCTTAAAATAATCCCGGGATTTTCAAGCCCATCATGCCTGGAACCGAGCCAGTAAGGTCTTTAACTTGCCTCGACAATTCCTCGTCCACGCGCCGCGTTGCCTCGTTCACGGCTGCTACGATGAGGTCCTGCAGCATTTCCTGGTCTTTGCTCTTGAAGACGTCCGGTTCGATGCGGATTTCCGTGAGTTGTTTTTGGCCGTTCATCTTGACGGAAACCATGCCGCCGCCAGCTGTAGCTTCGACGGAGATTTCGCCGATCTGCTTTTCCAGCCGTTCCTGTACTTGACGGAACTGCGTGAGCATTTGCTGCAGAGCTTTTACTTCCATGGGTTATTCCTCGCCTGGGCGCCTGAAATTAGAAATTTGCCCGCCGAATCGTTCAAGCATTGCCCTAACGACAGGATCTTCTTCGAATCGCGCCCGCAACTCCGCGCTGCGTCCCACTGCGGCCGATCCAGTTTCGATTTTAACACAGACGCGTAGCGGTTGACCCACCACTTGGTTCAGCACTGTGCGCAAACGTTCCATCGGATCGCGCGCTTGCAGCATATCGGCAAGAGCGCGATTTTCGGACGGATAAACCAAGCGCAACTCGCCGCTTTCGATCTCCCATTTCGTTGCCTGCTCGACGAGCGACCACAAAAATCTCTGGCCTTGCAGTGCGGATTTGATTGCGTCGATCTTCGCGGAGGCAAGACCATCCGTTGAGGCTTCGGCAGCTCTCGCAACGACTCTCGGCGGCGCAGCAGGCATAGGTTGAGCCGCTGGTGCCGTCACAGGTGTAGGAGGGCGTGATGCGGAAGCTTCAGGTGCCGTGAACGCTGCAGCCATTTTTACTGCGGCGCCCCCGCCGGTGCCGGTAGCTCCGCCCGAAAAAGCTGGCACGGACAAGGAAGGAGTTGGCATCGCAGTCTCGGTAGGCGGCGCAGAAGCTGATGCGGTACGCACGGGCGCAGGCGAAGCCGAGGAAGAAAATGGCGATGCGGACATCGACCCGGATGCAGAAGACATCGCAGCCTTCCGCGCTGGCGGCTCCGGACGTCGCGCTGGGCCGCCGCCTTCACCGCGAAGATCCGCGAGCACCTCTTCAAGTGGCGCAAGCCGCTGCGCATTGATCAGCCGCAGCAGACCAAGCTCAAGATGCAGCCGCGGATCGGGTTTATGGCGAACATCGTTCTCCGTCGCAAGCAATATCTGAAAAAATCGCGTCAGGTCTTCTTCGCCGAATTGTTCGGATTGTTGCGCGAGGCGCGGGCGTTCGTCGTCGCCGGCCGCAATCAGCTTCGAATCCGCTCCGCAGACGCGGGCGACGAGCAAATTACGGACGTGCCGAATTGCTTCGCGGCAGAAATGTTGGAGGTTTTGCCCCTCGGCAAGTAGACGATGCACGAGCGCGAGCGCGCGTTCCGCCGATTGCGCCGCAACGGCATCGATCAGCTCATCCAGCACACTCTCTGCGACCACGCCCAGCAATTCGCGGACGTGCGCATCGGTGATCGTTTCGCCGCAATAAGCGATTGCCTGTTCGAGAAGCGACAGCCCGTCTCGCAGACTGCCTTCAGCCGCGCGTGCCAGCACCGCAACTGCCGCAGGCTCAATCGTCAACTTCTCGGCTTTGGCGACGCGGTCAAGCTCATCGGAGATTTCCTGGAACGATAGCAGGCGAAACTGGAAAAGCTGCGCGCGAGACTTGATCGTATCGCCCAAATCTTCCGGCTGCGTCGTCGCCAAAATAAAAACGACGCGTTCAGGAGGCTCTTCCAACGTTTTCAGCAGCGCGTTCGAAGCCTCATCCGTCAACTGATGAGCTTCGTCAAGGATCACCACTTTGTAGCGGCTGGCAGCGGGTGCGTAGCGCACCATTTCGCGCAGTTCACGAATCTGATCGATGCCGCGATTCGAGGCGGCGTCGATTTCGAGCACATCGAGCGAAGTGCCATTTGCAATCTCACTGCAGGAATCGCACGTATTATCGGGAGTCGGCGTAGGTCCGTTCGCGCAGTTCAGCGCTTTGGCAAGGATTCGCGCCGTGGTCGTCTTTCCAACGCCGCGGACGCCGGAGAAGATATACGCATGCGCCACGCGATTCGACTGAATCGCATTTGCCAGTGTTCGCGTCACATGTTCCTGCCCGACGATTTCCGTGAACGTCTGCGGGCGATATTTGCGTGCGATGACCTTGTAGCTGGCTTTCTCGCTCATGATTTCCCGTCGGTGAGAGCAGCAACGCCACGATAAATGGAACTTCGGGACGTCCGCGGCACACGAAGCTGACCCGTTACCGTTGCTCCCTTCCGGGCCTGGCGGGGTTCGCGGGGAATCGTTGCACAGAGCCCGAAGTTCCACCGATCGTCAGTCGCGGACCGAAAAGTTCGGCGCACAACCGCTTCGGCAGTCTAGCATAGCGAATTAACGCGCGGAAGCTAGCGGCATGCTCCGCAAATCACCTACGTCTTGGATGATCAGTGATGTGGCGCAAACGCGTTTACAAAATCGAGCGCATTGGGCGTTCCCAGTCCTGTCACATTATCCCAGCCGTGATCGGCGCGCAGCGAGGTGTCGGTTCCAAACGAAACCACGAACCAAGCGCCATCCGAGCCTTCAGCTAGCCCGCTGAGGAACGGCGCAGACGTTTCGGGCATTACCAATTGATATGGCCCTTCAAAAATTGCCCTTTTGCCATCTGTGATAATCCCTGCCGCATCGAGAGGAGAGCCTTCCGCCACAATGTCGCTGATCGCACCAGAAGGCAAGTTGTAAATCGAACGTGCCGCCTGCCCGAGTGGGTGACCGGCCTTCTGATTTGTGATTGCCCACAATGATGAAAACATCGGACATGAAAGGCTCGTGCCTCCAATTAGCCCAACGTAGATGTGGTCTGCATCATTGTTGAAGCAGCTTGATCCCGTGCAAAAGATCTCAATCCCGGTCTGGGGATCCGCTACATAAGAAATGTCCGGGATCAATCGATATCTGCCAGGAAGTCCGTGCTGGAATGACGGCTTTTGAAATACGGAACTCGCACCGCCGCCGGAACCTCCGGAAAATCCCAGCCCGTCTGCGGGAGAACCATCGGGAGGCACAAGCGGCGTGCTGTATCCCTTCTCATCGGTCGGCAGAGTGATTTCGGTGAAATTATTTCCCCAGCCGGTCTGAAATCCCAGCGTCTTGTTCTTGTTGAGGAAGAGACTCGTGCCTCCGATTGCTGTCGCATAAGGTGAACTCGCCGGATAACTCACGTCGGTGTATCCCTCGATTGGCGACCAATCGCCGTAATCTCCCGTTGAAAAATTCACTGAGACTCCTTCGGCGGCTGCGAGCATCAGGGTTGCATCGAAAGGATCGTTCTCAGGCAATCCCTCTTGCGACTCCGGTCCGCCATAGCTGTTGGAAATCACATCTCCGAGGTGATGATCCAAGGCATAGAGGACAGCCGCATTCAGATCATCGTCTTGGTCAGATGCGGCTTCGACGAGCGCGATATTGGCTCCCGGTGCCACTACGTGTGCTGATTCCACATCGAGCGACGTCTCCGTTGCCCAGCCCTGACAATTCGCCAGACTCGCTGCGTCCGTAGGCGCGCAAGATGTACCTAGTGGGTAGACGCTCAAATTGATTGTCGCATGGCCGTAGGCGGCTGCGTATGTGGCCGCATCGGTTTGAATCGTCGGCGAGCCCCAGGCGTCAACGATCACCACAGTTTGCTTCGAGCCATCGAGTCCCGCTTTGTACAATGCATTGAAGTTGTAGGCCATTTGCAGATCGCTCGGTTGATAACCGCAGGGAGCCAAAGTTCCCTTTTCAGTGTTGCTGATGGGAGCGCCATACGCGTTCCCCACGTACGTTGCTTTCGGGCTCGCGCCGTCCGTCGTGAATTTCTCCACATCCACACCTTGCAGGCAATAGGGCGAAAAGTAAGCACCATTCGGCGCTGCAGAAACACGGACCGCAGGTATCGGCTTGCCGGTAGAGGGGTCAAGCGGCCGAACCGCATGAGCATGCATTCGATAATCGGAAAGTCCGCCAATGCGCGAGACGAGTGCCCCGGCAAGCCCTTCCATCACAGGCGCATCCGTGTTCGCGCGATATATTTTGCCGTTTACGTTGAACTTATGAATCTCGACGCTGAATGCTCGTTGAATCTCGCTGACACGGCCCGTTGCTCGAACATAAAGATTGCGATCACCTACGGATTCAACAGTCAATCCGTGCGCAGCCACAAAATTCTTCACCGCTGCCACATCGTCCGCGGTTGGGGCGAAATTCGCGTTTAGCTGTTCGGGCGTCAACCACTTCCGATAATTCGGAGAATTTGGATCGTACTGCTCCTCCACCAGTTGACTCAGCGACTCCCCATTGCGCAATTGCAGCCACAAGTAGATCGTGATCTCCTTCGACGCGTCCTCTGGACCAAGATCTGTCGCGTTCGATCCGAATCCTGCCCTGCTGTTAGGAATTGTGTATTCTCTGCCGGTTTGAGCGGAAAGAGTGAATGCAATGCCCATGCTCAGCAATAACGCGATCAGTGCGATCGATGCAAGACGTGGAGTTTTCTTCACAATGGCCTCCGTGGCTTAGCCTTTAGAAACAAGCGTTTGTGGTTAGGCGTACCTGAGTTTCCCGGGAAAAACGGCGGAAGGTGATTCGGACAATTCGGTTTCGTGGAAGCGGTTCGAGCGCCAAGGGACCCTATGCACGGACTGGGAAAAAAAAGCAGTTATCGCCGATTGCGCCGTGAACCTGCGACACCCCATGCGCAACACCCCTTACGCAACAGCGGACGCAAGTGTATTCCCGGCAAAGTGGCGGCGTCAACGGTACGGTGTCGGTGATGTCTTGCACCGCGCTGAGACGGATTAGACACCTGACGCAGGTGCCCGCCTCAAACTGGACGCTAGGCGTATGCTAGTATGAAGTCTCATCGATAATTATTTGTGAAGCGCCCCATGCGGCCCTTTTGCCGACCTAATTCGCTTTTGTGCTGTTTGCTCTCCGTCTTGTTCGTATGTGTGCTCGCGTCGGCTGGGTCTTCCGCGCAGACGGAGTCTCCGGTTCACGATAACGCATCTCTGGATTCATCTGGTGTGCCGACCGAATGGCAGGGACCTCTGCGAGAGCTCTCATCTGAAATATCGAAGCTTCTTCCTCCGACTTCGAGAGTTAACGCTCTTATGAAGAATATTTCCTCGCTCCCTCCTGACGAGGTCGCGCCACTTGAGGGTGCACTCAAAGCGCAGCTTGCGGCTGCTGGAGTTCGCCTTGTAGGCGAAAATGCTGCGGATACAGCTGTGCAGCTCACAGTATCGGAGGGCGTCGAGGGTTACGTTGCCGTTGCTCAGATAACAAGCAATAGTAACGAGCAAGTCGCGATTGTGACGTTGCCTCCTATTGCAAAGAACGCGTCGCAGACGGACGGCGTTCTGCTGGACGCGAAGCTCATATGGCAACAGCCCGCGCCAATTCTGGATTTCGCTTTGCCTGCCGTGCCAGGCTTTTCTCAGAATGTCTTGGCCGTTTTGGAACCGAAACGGTTGGTCTTCTATTCGCGAGACCTCACGCCCCAGTGGCAGCCTGTGCGCGCATTAGAATCCGAATCTTCAGTCGCGACTCGCGATTGGCGAGGGCATATTGAGCTTTCGCAAGGCTCTTCCTCGGGTAATGCCAGATGGCCGGGCGGTGAATGCAGAGGCGACTTTTTGCGGCCCGCTTCCGTCGCGTGCGCCGCATCGGATCATCGTGATGACGGCTGGATTTCAAACGATTCGTCCGCGCCATTTGTGCCCGTGAGCGGCGGCGACGCCGTAAGTATCGCATTGCAATGCCGCTTCCAACCGATTGCACTCGCCACCGGCGGCGGCGATTGGACGCAACCGGATTTCGTCCAGGCATATGAATTGCGTGCCGCGGGCAGCGATGCGCCTGTACCTTCCGGCAGCCCTATTAATTTCGGCGGTCCGGTTATGGCGATTTGGCCCGCTGGTGCTCAGGGAATCGCGCGGGCGGTCGTGCGAAATCTGCAGACGGGAAATTATGAAGCGTACGTTATCACGGCGACTTGTACTCAGTAGCATGGCGTTCGCCATTGTTGCGCTTGTGGCACAGACTGCAATGTCGGCACGCAGGCCTCATTATGGAGGTACACTGCGAGCGGAGATCGGGGCAAGCGTCACTTCTCTCGATCCGGCGGCGCACTCCACTTCGCGCGAAGAAATGGCCGCGAAGCGCCAGATCGAGTCGCTGATCTATGAGCACAGTGCTTCCGGTGGAGCGGCTGATTCGGTTGCCGGTTCCGGACCATTTCGCATCTCGGAATGGGAGCCTGGTAAACAGCTCATTCTCGTCGCAAACGATGATTACGCAGGTGGCCGCCCGTTTGTCGACGCCATTGAAATCGATATGGGCCGCAGCGTCCATGATCGTTTGACGGACCTCGAAGTCGGGCGCACGGATTTTTCCGAGATTCCAGCGGAAGACGCTAGACAGGCGGCCGGCAGCGGTGTTCGTATCAGCGCGTCGCAGCCTGATGAGTTGCTGGCAATTGTGTTTTCTCCCGGTCGCTCTGCTACAGCTGACGTAAAGCTCCGGCAGGCAGTCGCTTATTCTCTTAACCGCACAGCCATTGTCGATTTCATTTTGCAAAGGGAAGGGGAAGCCGCGGGCGGGCTGCTGCCGCAATGGTCAAGTGGCACTGCGTTCCTCTTTCCTACAACTGCCGACCCATCTCACGCGAAGGAACTTCGTTCGCAAATCGCAGGTTCGCCTTTGATTCGGTTGGGATATGATTCCGGCGATGCTTTGGAAGAAAGCATAGCGGACCGGATTTCTGTCGATGCTCGCGAGGCGGGCATCTCTATCGCGGATGCGCCATTGCAGGCAGGCACGAGCTCAAGCAAGAGCGACGCGCGGCTGATACGAATCAGCATGGTCTCACCGCATCCCGCGGTCGCACTTGCCGGACTTTTGAGCGCGCTCAATCCACCGGCTAGCGTGTCCACGGCGTTGCCGGGCGATGCGAGTTCGGCACAAGAAATTTATGCGGCCCAGCGCTCGGCGCTGGACGGATTTTGGATCGTGCCCGTCGTTTGGGTGCCGCGCGTTTATGGCTTGAGCGGTCGCGTACGGGATTGGCAAACGCCCGCGACGGGCGACACGTGGCCTTTAGCGAATGTTTGGCTGAACATGGCTTCTTCTGGCGTGGCGAAACAAAACTAGGCGACAGCACGAATAATCAATGACGTTCCGAGCCAAATTGTTCTTTGTGTTTACGCTGGCGCTGCTGGTGTCCATCGGCGTGATCGTTGCCGGTGCGACAATCAACGTGCGCAAGTCTATTGAGCAGCTGAACGCCGAGCACACCGACGCACTCGTCGCTCAGTTCCAGCAGGAAGTCGATAGGCGTAAAGCAGAGGTTTTGACTCGCGTCCACGGCGTCGCCGAAGATTCAGGCACTGTGACAATGGCAATGAACCTAGCTCGCCCCGGTGCCGATGTTTCCGTCTATGTCAACGACGCGCAGCAAGTAGCGAAGGCCCATCAGCTCGATTTCCTGGATTTTCTTGCCGACGACGGATCGATCATCTCGTCCTATGAATGGCCTGCGCGATTCGGCTATAAGCTCAGTTGGGTAACGGAGCCCCAGGACTGGACTTCCGCCGGGGCATTCCTGACAAAAGTCGAAACGCAGAACGGCTCACAAATCGGCCTCCTTTCCGTAACGCCGATCCGGGTGGGAGATAAAAATCTCTACGTCGTCGGCGGCGAACGGCTCGATAACAATTTTTTGTCCGAGCTTGTGGTACCCAACGGCATGCGTGCCTTGCTGTACCTCAACTTGGATCAGTCGTTTCAGGCCATTAACTTGGTCGACGTAAACGGTCCGGTTGTACAAGGCGATCCATTTACGGCCACGATTAATGCCGAATTGGCTGACCCCTCAAAGCTTACATTTACGATCCCCTACACTCCTGAAGCCGGTGCCTCGGAGGTTTTTCACGCCTGGCCGCTTCAGGGGCGCAACAACCAGATCTTCGGCGTGCTGCTCGTCGGAAATTCCCAGAAGAATTTGATTGCCATCGAGCGGCGCATTGCCTTGCTCGGAGGTGCCGTCGCTCTGGGCGGCCTGTTTCTGGGCTTGCTGCTGAGCTGGTGGGCTGCCGCGCGAGTCACGCGGCCCGTACGTAAGCTTGCAGCCGGCGCGCAACGCGTATCAGCGGGAGATTTGAGTTCCCATGTGGAAGTGCGCGGTCCGGCCGAAATGATCCAACTGGCGAAATCATTCAACAGCATGACAGATCAGTTGAACGAGCAGCGCGAGCGCCTGGTGCAAGCGGAACGAGTCGCCGCCTGGCGGGAATTGGCACGTCGCCTCGCGCACGAACTGAAGAATCCGCTCTTCCCGTTGCAGACCACCGTCCAGAATATGCAGCGTGCGAAAGATATGGATGCGCAACAGTTCGAAGAAGTCTTTCGCGAATCCACAGGCATATTGCTTTCCGAGATCGATAATCTGAAGAAGATCGTCAGCCGGTTCAGCGACTTTTCACGTATGCCGCAGCCCGAACTTGCCGCTATCAACGTAAACGATCTCGCTCGCGCAACCGCCAAGCTCTTCGAATCACAATTCAGCGCGGTGGGCCGCCCGCCGATCACGTCCGAGCTCCATCTCAATCCCGAACTTCCCATGATCGAAGCGGATTCGACCCTGCTCAAGCGCGCGCTCGAGAATTTGGTGTTAAACGCGATGGATGCGATGCCCGCTGGCGGCGTTCTCATGCTGCGAACTACTCCGCAAGACGGCGGCGTACATCTCGAAATTTCCGATACCGGCACTGGACTCACGCCGGAGGAATGCGGTCGCCTCTTCACGCCGTATTACACGACCAAACAGCATGGAACGGGCCTTGGCCTCGCCATCGTGCAGTCCGTAGTAAGCGACCATGGCGGCCGCATCTCCGTTGAGAGCGAGGCGGGAGTCGGAACCTCGTTCCATATCTTCCTGCCGATGAAGCCGCCGCCGCGCCCTGCCGATCATGCATCTTCGAACGGCGACGGAGCCTAGGCATGCCTTCGAGGGCAAATATCCTCATCATTGATGATGACGCGAACACTCTCGCATCGCTGGCGCGCGCATTTCGGCTCGCGGGACACGAAGCTACCGTTTGCGACAACGCCGCACGCGCGCTGGAACTCGCAAAGACGCAGCGTTTCGATCTCATCCTTTCGGATGTCGTAATGCCCAATCGCGACGGCATAGCGCTTCTTGAAGACTTCAAGAATGCCGGCATTTCGGTGCCCACGGTAATGATGTCCGGGCAGGCGACAATTGACATGGCCGTGCGTGCGACTAGGCTTGGCGCAATAGATTTTCTCGAGAAGCCTATCTCCACCGAAAAGCTGCTGCTCACCGTCGATAACGCAGTCCGTCTCTCTCGTCTCGAAGAGGAGAATCGCGACCTGAAGCGCCGCCTCGGCAAACACCGCATCGTGTGGGCGAGCCCTGTGATGCGCGAAGTGATGGCGCAAGTCGAACACGTCGCCGCGAGCGAAACCCGCGTTTGCATTCGCGGCGAGACAGGTACAGGCAAAGAACTCATCGCGCGAACGCTGCATGAGAAAAGCCCGCGCGCATCAGGTCCGTTTGTGTCTCTGAATTGCGCGGCAATTCCCGCGGAGCTTATGGAATCCGAACTCTTTGGCCACGAAAAGGGTTCGTTCACAGGCGCTGCTTCGCGCCATATTGGCAAGTTCGAACTCGCTCATCGCGGCACGCTTTTTCTCGATGAAATTGGCGATATGCCTCTGACCATGCAAGCCAAATTGCTGCGGGTGCTCGAAGAAGGCGAAATCGAACGTGTCGGCGGCGGCCATCCCTTGACAATCGATGTGCGTGTCGTAGTTGCGACACATCGGAATCTCGAGGAGCAGGTGCGCCAGGGAACCTTCCGCGAGGATTTGTATCACCGCATTTTTGTATTCCCGATCGTGCTGCCGCCCCTGCGCGAGCGTCACGAAGACATCCGCGTGCTCGTCGACCATTTTTCCAGGCAGCTTGCCGACCAGAACAACTGGAAGCCGAAGAGCTTTTCCGACGACGCAATCGAAGCTCTTGAAGAGTATCCGTGGCCCGGAAACGTTCGCGAACTGCGCAACGTCGTCGAACGTGTTCTTCTGCTCGCCACCGGCGACACAATCGACGCCGAGACAGTCGACCGCGCGTTGCCACAACAGTCCTACGCGCCAGCATCTTCAAGCGCATCGGGGCCGACGACGTTTGGCACGCTCATGCAACGTGCCGAAGCCTTTGAGCGCGAAACCCTTCTAGCCGAGCTGAAGCGAAATCATCATCACATGACGAAGACAGCACGCGCTCTCGGGATGGAGCGCAGTCATCTCTACAAAAAATGCCAGCAGTTAGGCATAGATCTGCGGGCGCTTCGCACGCCGGAATCATCCGAATAAAAGGAGCTACGCTGCGTGCGTTATTTGGCGCGCTCTCAACACGAGAGCCGATCCAATCGCGCAAAAGACCGCCGCGTACGCAAAGCCTGTTGTGACATTCACACTCGACCAAAGCGCGCCGACAACGATGCTGGAAACCAAATCCCCGATGCCGTTTGCTGTAGCAAGCACCCCAAAACCCGATCCTCGGATTTCGGCCGGCAGAATCTCCGATGCTGCGGATTTTTCCAGTGACTGTTGAAAAGCGTCGTGTATCCCGGCGATTCCGAAAAGCACGATAAACATTAAGATCGTCGGTTCGGCTAGCGCGAAACCGAAATAGGCAGCCACGCCAACGCCGTATCCCAGCGCGAGCAAATTTCTTTTTCCAATGCGATCGCCCAACACGCCTGCGGGATACGAAATGGCTGCGCTCATAAAATTGTGAAATGTGTAGAGCGCAACGGAAATAGCCGCCGCTCGTACCGCGCCGTGACTGGGCGTAAGAGCTTGTGTCGCCCTCAGGATCAGCAATGTCGGCGCAAATGCCCCAATTCCATGCGCGAAAATACCCGCCAGCAAACGCCAGTAATCCTTTGGAAGTTGCCGAAAGCTTGACGCAATGCTAGGTGCCCGGTGTCCTTCGACGCGCTTCGACGCAGGCACGAGAAAGGCAAAAGCAAGCGCCGCCACAAGCCCGGGCAGCAGGGTCCATCGAATCGTCTCGCGAATGCCAAGTACTCCCACCAGCAGCGTGGCGCAAAGTGGTCCGAGCACTGCGCCGAACGTATCCATCGCGCGCTCGAATCCGAAGGCACGACCGACTTGCCCCGGCGCCACATTGTCCGCGAGCAGCGCGTCGCGCGATGGCCCGCGGCTGCCGCGTCCCATCCAGCCGAGCGCACGCAGCAGCAACACAAAAGGCCAGCTTTGCGCGAACGCGTAGCCAAACGTCGTAAACGCGGTCGCCGCGTAGCCCACAATGCCATTCGGTTTGCGCCACGCGGGACGATCGGCGATCCACCCGCCCGCGAGTTTCGCAAAACTTGAAAGGCCATCCGATATTCCCTCTATGACACCAAGCGCAACGGCCGGCGCGCCCAGGCTTGCAAGAAATGCAGGCAGTAGGGAAGTCGCCGCCTCATGTCCCCAATCGGAGAACAGGCTCGCCAAGCCAATCCCAAGCACACCGCCGGTGAGCCACCGCTTCCCGGCGGGATGTGCTCCTTTATCGTCTAAGTAGGCCACGAGAACTCCATCCTAATGCGAATGGCATCTGTAAGCGTAACAGCCGTGTAAAATGAGCTCGCGCAAACTATGAGAGCAGTTATTCAGCGCGTCACAGAGGCGCGAGTTCGTGTCGATGGGCAAGTCGTTGGCGAAATCTGCCACGGACTTGTCGTCCTTGTTGCTGTCGGGCGGGATGACGCAGCCACTGTGCCTGCAATGATGGCGGAAAAAATCGCAAAATTGCGTATCTTCGATGACGGTCAAGGGAAAATGAATTTGTCGCTTGCCGATGTCGGCGGCTCCGTCCTTGCTGTTTCGCAATTCACGCTATATGGCGATACGCATGGCCAGCGGCGGCCCAGCTTCATTCGCGCGGCGCCCTCCGATCAAGGACGCGCGGGATATGAAGAATTTGTGCATGCGCTCCGCGCATTAGGCTTACGCGTTGAGACAGGTTTATTTCAAGCGCATATGTCAGTTGAGTTGGTGAACGATGGGCCCGTGACCATCCTGATTGATTCATCGAAGCTTTTCTAGGCGGGAATCATGATCCCTGGAATTCTAGCGAGAGGAACCGTGCGAATCCGCTACATAGGTCCGGACACGATCGAAGAACTAGCTCTCTTCGCTCTGACGCTCCTGTGGTTTCTCTTTGCACTCATCTTTTTTCTCGGTCGCCGCGGTGCGGCGCCTAAAACCAAAACGACCACGCGCAGCAACACATCCCGCATAGGGATCACAATGCAGATGATTGCCTACGCGATCGTATACGCGTTCGAGCGTCCTTATTTCACGCCAATCGTTCCCATGTCGAGGCGAGTCGAATCTTTTGTTCTCCTTTTAGCCACCGCAGTCGGCGTTGCTTCCATTTGGCTCTGTTACACCGCGGCGCGCGCCCTCGGTAAACAATGGTCGCTAGTGGCGCGTATCGTTTCCGGGCATGAATTGATTCAGCAGGGTCCCTTCTCGATGGTACGCAATCCGATATATCTCGCGATGTTTGGATTGCTGTTGCAGGCGGGAATCGTAGTCTCGGTCTGGCAAGCCATTGTGCCCGCGAGCATTCTGTTTCTTATCGGCACATGGGTTCGAATACGAGAAGAGGAAAAAATCTTGCGCCAGGAGTTCGGCCCGGCTTTCGATGAGTACGCACGGCGCGTCCCCGCCTTCATCCCTGGCCTGTTCTAATGCGGTTGGGCCTGGTTCTGCCGCCGTCTGCGAGTCTAACTATTGTCGTAACTTTAGAAGCGAAAGAGAAAGCCGATAGAAATACGCGGTTGGTTCTGGATGCTGCCGCCGAGTCGCGTGACCACGTAATCTGCTTGAACAAGGCGAATGGAGAATCGCGGCGTAACCTTCGCATCGAAACCTCCGCCAGCCGCCGCGGCAAACCCCCACTTCTCGTCGGGAAAAGTGACCAGGAAGTTGTTGCCACTTGCTGTCACGGATTGCTTCGTCGCGCCCGCTAGCACATGCACAAACGGCGCAATGCGCGAGTGCCCTGAAAATTCTGGCCCAGCCAGCAGCAGGTATTGGCGCGTGCGCCCGTTTACAGGAAATCCGCTCGTTGCCAGACCATAATCTCCGCTGGCGTCCACGCGTAGCGTGAGCGACGGACTGAACTGGCGCGACACCGAGGCCTCCCAACCATTCAGACGCTTGCGATCGGTAATCGTACTCGCGGGAACGTCACACGTGCCTAAAACAGGGCAGTAGGAAGGCTGAGCCACCACCGAAACGGGAGGTAAGAAGAAAGCGTCGCCAACGAAAACCTGCATTTTTTGCGCTAGAAGGGAAGACGGAGCCACGAAAAACAGAATTCCAAGAAGCATCGCCGCGAAAAATCGCCGCACCAGGTTTCCTCCATGCAATTCTTGTGAACGTTTCGCGACGTTGGGATGCGAGATGGGAGATTGATGTTGTCTCATGCGCGCTAGGCTTCCGCTACGTCTGCGCGAGCTGAGGCGATTTTCTCGACGGTGGATTGGAGACTCGCAGCGTCTTCCACGTTAAAGCAGCGCACGGACCGATCGATCTGCCGCAGCAGCCCGGACAAGACTTTACCGGGGCCGACCTCGATGAAAATCGTGACGCCCTGCTCGATCATTTCGCGGACTGAATCGAGCCAGCGAACGGGCATCGTGACTTGCCGAATCAGAGATTCGCGGGCCTCATCGCCGGACGTTTCTGTTTCGGCATCCACGTTGGTGATTACCGGAAAACGAAGAGCGCGAAATTTTGCCGCTCGCAAATCAGGCTCTAGGCGCTGCTGTGCAGGTTGCATCAGGGCGCAGTGAAATGGTGCCGAAACGGGCAGGATCACGGCTCGTTTCGCGCCGGACTGCGATGCAATCTCGACCGCTCGCTTAACCGCGCCTGCGTGGCCCGAGACGACAGTTTGCTCGGGCGAGTTGAGATTCGCTGGCGAAACAATTTCGCCTTGCGCGGCTTTCTTGCAAACTTCAGCCACATCGGCGGTCGACAGTCCGAGAATCGCGGCCATAGCGCCTTCGCCTGCGGGAACAGCTTCCTGCATGTACTGCCCGCGTTTTCGCGCGATCTTCACAGCATCGGAAAACTCAATAGCGCCTGCGGCCACCAACGCGGAGTATTCGCCCAGGCTGTGCCCGGCGGCAAAATCGGGCACCACGCCCTTTTTCTCCAAAGCGCGCCACGCGGCGATGGATACCGTAAGAATCGAGGGCTGTGTGTTGGCTGTCAACTTTAGATCGTCTTCTGCACCTTCAAAGCACAATTTCGAAAGTGAAAAATCGAGCGCCGCGTCCGCTTCGTCGAAAATGGCTTTCGATTCTGGAAAATTGGACGCAAGATCGCGTCCCATGCCGGGATATTGCGAAGCTTGGCCTGGAAAAAGAAATGCTAGCTTACTCATAGAGGTTGCGGTTTTGCCCCGTTCAGCCGCGGGCGGGAACAGCGGCGGCTGCGGAGAGCTCCTGTTCGATTTTTTCGTTCATGCCGGACCGGCAAAGCTCAGCGGCAACGCGAACGGCATTCTTGATCGCATTCGCATTCGACCGGCCATGGCCGATAATCGTGACGCCTCGAACGCCGAGCAGCGGCGCACCGCCATATTCGGAGTAGTCAGTCCGTTTGCGAAACGCGTCGAATGCCTTTTTTGATAGCGCATACCCGATCTGCGATGTGATGCTGCTTTTGATCGCTTTCTTCAGCATCCCGCCGATGTGCTCCACCAGTCCTTCGCTCAATTTCAGCGCGATGTTGCCGGTGAAACCGTCGCAGACAATCACGTCCACGTTGCCCCGGAAAACATCGCGTCCTTCTATATTCCCCACGAACTGGAGCGATGCTTGCTGCTTCAATAGCGCAGCCGTCTCGCGCGTGAGGTCGTTTCCCTTCACATCTTCCTCGCCTATCGAAAGCAGAGCCACGCGTGGCTTCCGGACTCCCCACAACGCACGATAATAAATCTCGCCCATCACTGCAAATTGCTCGAGATGGAGCGGCTTGGAATCCACGTTCGCACCCACGTCGAGCATCACCGAGACCCTGTCCTTAATGTTCGGAAACGCCCATGCCAGAGCGGGCCGATCCACGGACGGCAATGTGCCGAGCACAAACCGCGCCACCGTCATCACAGCACCCGTGTTGCCCGCGCTGACCAGCGCATCGGCCTTACCATCTCGAACGAGCCGGGCAGCCACGTGCAGCGAGCTGTCCTTTTTCCGCCGGAACGCGTGTGACGGTGAATCCGTCATCGTGACCACGTCCGTCGCTGCGGCAACCTCGATCGGTAGATTTCCAAGCCGCACTCGGCTCAGTTCGGCCCGCACCTTATCTTCGATCCCTACCAGAATGACGCGAACGTCCGGGTACTCGCGAGCCGCGAGTACCGCTCCTTCCACCTCAGCCCGGGGCGCATGATCGCCCCCCATGGCATCAAGAGCTACGGTAATCATAATGGCACCGATAACGGAAAGGTCAGACGAGGGAGAACTTAGGCCGTCTTTGAACTCGTGTCAATCACTTCGCGGCCTTTGTAGTAGCCGCACTTTGGACACGCCCGATGAGGCAGCTTCCGTTCGTGGCAATTCGGACATTCGCCGAGTGAGAGCGGGCGCAGGTGATCGTGCGCGCGGCGGTTCGACGTGCGTCTCTTCGAATGGCGTCGCTTTGGATTGGGCATTCCTTCTCCTCTGAACAGCCGCACTTCAAGCGGCCGATTTGTGCCCGATTCTCTAAAAGGGCAACGTACAGTCTAGCGTTTTATTGCTTTTTGAACCAGTCCTGCTTTAGTCGCGCCAACGGGGCAAGACGTGGGTCGGAAGCGTTCTTCTCGCAGCGGCACTCTTCATTGTTCAGGTTCGAGCCGCAATGCGGACAGAGCCCGCGACAATCGCTTCGGCAGATCACCTTCATCGGAAGGGAAAGGTTTACCTGCTCCGCCAGGATATCGGCTAAGAAGAGCCCGTCGCCTTCAAAAAAGGCGATTTCCGTATCGTCCAGATTTAGCTGGACCTCTTCCTCGACCGCGATCGAAGTCATCGGCCGGTAGTAAAGGTCGAAATCCCGCGAAATTTCCTCGACCACCGTATCCAAGCAGCGCGCGCAAACGAGCTCCACTCGTGTGTGCAGATTCCCATAAATCCGGATCTGATTGTCCACAAGTTCAGCGGTTGCACGTACTTCCAACGGGTCGACCTGACGAAACTCTCCCGAATGGAAGTCCAGCGTTCCCGGGGCATAGCTCTTCCGGATGCGCTGCTTTCGTACCGCGAGTTCGTTTACGTCGAGAAACATACGGTTTTCAGACCAGTTTCGGCCCGGAATTTTCATTATATGTCCCGCATCGCCCATGTCAAGGAACGCGCCCACTTTCGTTCGTCCGCTGACACTAACTGATACTAAGAAGCGGTAGCTTCACCGGCTCTTGGGGCGCCCGGCGTCAATAATTCACGCCATTGGCGAAGCAGAAAATGGTCCGTCATCCCGGCAATATAGTCGCAGACCACTCGCGCCCGAGGCGTCTGTTCGGCCTGATTTGCATAGGGCTCCGGCATCCTCTCCGGATGATCCAGAAATAGTTGGAATAGCGCGTCCAGCGCCTCAACGGATCGATTTCGATCTTCCACAATCGCTTCATGCGAGTAGATTTTCGCGCTCAGAAACCGCTTCAGAAGCGTATTTTGCTCGGCCACCGCCGGCGAAAACCCTGCAAGTCGGCTCGGCTGGCTACGAACATCCTCAACCGTTCGCACGCCACTTCTATCGATGGCCCTCTGCGTGTTTTCGATCAAGTCGGTCGCAAAACCGTTAAAAACGCGCTTCAGCGCCTCGTTAAACGTGAGCTTCGTCGCGCCATTGGGATGCGCGCGCACTACGGATTCCCACGCCTCCCCGAATATCGGGACATCGCGTCGGAGCGCCTTCAGATCGAGCAGTCGCGCCTCAAAAGCATCGTCCAAATCGGCCGTGTTGTACGCAATCTCGTCCACCCAATCGATCAGTTGCGCCTCGAGGGGCGGCCGCTGATCGAGCAGATATTCCGCGAGCTCCGGGAACTCTTCCGCCGAATAGTCCCGCGAATGCTTCACAATCCCCTCGCGAACCTCAAACGTAAGATTCAACCCAGGGAAATCAAGATAGCGCTGCTCAAACTGCTCCACGATTCGCAGCGCGTGCAAATTATGATTGAAATATCCGGCATGCTCCCGCATCCGCGCATCGAGCCTGCGTTCGCCTGCATGCCCAAATGGCGGATGCCCAATATCGTGAACGAGCGCCAACGCCTCGGCTAAATCCGAATTGAGCCGCAGCGCGCCTGCCACCGTTCGCGCAACTTGCGCCACCTCCAGCGTGTGCGTCAGCCGGTTGCGAAAGTGATCCGAAAAACGCGCCGTAAAGACTTGCGTTTTCGCTTCAAGCCGCCGGAACGCTCGCGAATGGATGATCCGGTCGCGATCGCGCGCGTAATCGTTGCGATAGGGGTGTTGCGGTTCGGGGAAGCGCCGCCCGCGCGTCTGCCGCACATCCATGGCATACGACGCGTAAGGTACAATTTCGGTCAACGAAGGCTCCGGCGCAATCATAAACCAGAGAGGGACACAAAGAGTGAATCCTCCGCGCCGAAACTAGAACGCAGCAGACACTTAGGACTTACCCGGCAGCATGGAAAGGTCCTGATCCGCCCGGTCGGCGATTGGCGTATCAGGATAATCCGTCTTGATCTGTCCAAGGAGCTTGGCGGCCTGCGTCGGGTCGCTCTTCTCGTAATGCTGTGCCAGAGCCAACATCGCCACAGGCTTGGGAACGAGCACCGCCGGCTTATCGATAAGCTGCTGATAGAGCTTTACGGCCTGGTCGCCTTGCCCTGTGCGGTCATATATCTGCGCAAGCTCATAACGAGCCATCGCCGCGAAATTGGCCTCGCTGCTGTCGGATAGCTGCTGCAGGAGCCGCTTGGCATCGTCATCCTTGCCGATCTTCTCGTAGGACACCGCGGCAAAATACTTCGCTAGCTGCCCATTATTCGTATGCGGATATTGTGACGCCACGGCGGCGAACTTGCTCGCTGCATCCGTGTACTTGGTCTTGTCGTCGGGGAAGGTCAATTCGCCTGCCGGAGCCGGCGGCTGTCCCGCCGTGGGTACAGGCGCCTGGAACGAAGCCATCGCCGTAGCGAATGCCGCCGATGACTGAGCGTCCTGCCGCTGCGAATACCAGCGCCACCCGAGCACGCCCACCGCTACCACGAGGACAGCGATCAGTAATCCGGTCGTCAGCCCTTGATGCGAAAGGATCGCCTCTGCGCCGTGCGCGATTGTCTCGCGCACCTCATCCGTCTTCAGTTCTTTCCTGGAAATATGCGCCAACGTACCACCTCAAAATCGAAAGGGATGCACCTATGTTAACACAGGCCGCGTCGGCAGACCTCGACCGTGACCGTCCATACGCTGGATAAGGCCTCGGCGCGGTGACGCAGGCTCGCCTGCGGTTCTGCCCCATTCCGCACGCCCGGAACGGGTCCTTCAAAAGGAACGAAGGGGGAACTAGACCTTCGTCACGTTTTCAGCTTGAAAGCCCTTCGGTCCTTGCTTGACCTCGAACTCCACAAGCTGGCCTTCATTCAACGACTTATAGCCATCCATCTGGATGGCCGAGAAGTGAACGAAGACGTCCTCACCGGACTGACGCTGGATAAACCCGAACCCCTTCGAAGCATTAAACCACTTGACCACACCCTGTTCTCGAGCCAAAGGTTCTACTCCTCTTCGGATGATCTCCCGATTCAGGTGCGTACGCCTCACCACGCCGCCGCGAAGAGGGCTCGCCTTGGCAAGAGCCCGTCGGTCAGCGCACGAAAGACAGCACCCCCATCAGCGGCGGGATTCTGGCACGAAAACTCCTTTATGTCCAGCAGCCTGGGGACTACTCTTCGTCGCCGTCCGAGGCGCCGAAGGTCTCGCCCGTGTGGCGGAAAAGCAGGTAGGCGCGGATAAAGGGATCGATGTCGCCGTCGAGAACTTTCTGCACGTCGCCGCGCGAGAATTTCGTTCGATGGTCCTTAATCATTTGATACGGCTGCATCACATAGGAACGGATCTGGCTGCCGAAGCTGATTTCCGGTTTTGACGCATCGAGTTTGTGCGCCTCCTCGCGGCGCTTCTCGAGTTCGCGTTCGTAGAGTTGCGATTTCAGGAGCTTCATCGCCATTTCGCGATTTTTGTGCTGGCTGCGCTCCACCTGGCAGGCCACGATGATCCCTGTCGGGATGTGCGTCAGCCGGACGGCCGTCTCCACCTTATTTACGTTTTGGCCGCCCTTGCCGCCGGCCCGGAACGTATCGAGCTTGATGTCGTCCGGCTTTATGTTGATCTCGATGCGGTCGTCAATTTCAGGAATCGCGAATACCGAAGCGAACGACGTGTGCCGCCGCGCCGCCTGATCGAACGGCGAAATGCGCACCAACCGATGCACGCCGTTTTCACCCGCCAGCATGCCGTAAGCGTTCTCGCCCTCGATCTGCACCGTGGCGGATTTAATCCCGGCTTCTTCGCCGGGAGTCGAATCGAGCACGTTCGCGCGGAAGCCTTTTCGCTCCGCCCATCGCAGATACATCCGCAGCAGAATTTCTGCCCAGTCCTGCGACTCCGTTCCGCCCGCGCCCGGCTTGATCGTGAGGATCGCGTTCAGCCGATCGCTTTCGCCCGAAAGAAACGTGCGTGTTTCGAGGACTGAGACGTATTCGTCCGCTGAGGCGAGCTCTTTCGAGATGTCGTCGAGGATCGCGTTGCGCTGCGCGCTGTCGCTTTCTTCTTTCGCAAGGCCGAAATACGTGTCGATGTCGCTCGATTTTGTTTCGAGCGCCTTTTCGGCGTTTACGCGATCTTCAAATTGCTTGCGTTCCTGAAGAATGGCCTGCGCTTTGGCCTGATCGTTCCAGAAATCCGGCGCGCTTACTCTTTGTTCGAGCTTCGAGAGTTCTTTCTGAGCGGCGGATGCGTCAAAGATAACTCCGGACGAGCTCCATCCGCTTCTGGAGCCCGGCGTAACGCTGCTGCAAATCTTCAATATGTTCAGCCATGTTTCTTTCTTAGGTCGTCCCGATTTGGGAATTCAGATTGTGTGCTGACAATTGAGTTTAGCAAATCCGGCGATCCGTTCATTTGAATCTTATGTCAGCGCCGGCTCGGCAGCTTGGGCCGTTTCGCCTTTCGCTTTTCCTCTCTGGCAATTGCGATTAGAGGTGGGTGCCTCCTTTTGTTTTCATAGGGTTACGTCCGTTTTTAATTCTTGGGAGTTGCCCCGCCAAGATGTCGGCGGGCAGGGATTAGAACGACAGGCTCTGGGCTTCCCGCCAGGGAGCCAACGGACAGGCAGGTGTCGAGTGTCAGATGTCAGAAAAATGCCCTTTTTTTGTCGATTAGAAACTGAAATTTTGTTGAGAGCGCTGGATTTACGGGCATTTCTAATCGGCAGATCGGCGATTAGAAATTGGGTTGTAGGTTTCCGGGCCATTTGATTTCGGTCAGGCAGATGCTGGCTTGCAGGTCCGGCTGGTCGACGATGGGCGACTACATTCACGGCGAAATGATAGCATACTGGTTACTAAAAAGCAAGTACTTTGTGAGGGAAAATATTTTCCTGTATTGGCGTTTTGGGGGTCCGGCGAATTTTGTGCCAGAAGTGCGCCTTATGATGGCTTACATGGCGCAATTGGGGCGCGGAATGACGCGCTTGGTGACGTAAAAACGGGAGCAGCGGCTGCGAGCCGCAATCAGTTCACCTATCTGCGGGACTAAGCTATTTGGGCTTGGCCGGTGGCTGTTTCGGGCTGTCTCTCGAGCGCGTTGCGATCCCATTTGCCGAGCGTGGCTCCTGCTTCATAGGTCGATTGACAGAAGTCCAGTAGCGTCGCACGTGGCGAAGCTGAACGCTGCACTTCGTCGTACATCAGAATGAATTCGCGAAGTTGACCGTCATAGCGCGCGGCCGCAGGCCGAACGGGCCAGCCACTAAAACCCGGCGGTTCCGGCGCAGTGTACGAGTAAAACGCCGGATCGCCTTCGTTTCCGCTGCCAGGCCAGAATCCTACGCTACTGACTTCGTGGGAATAGGCCTCGCGCGTAACGGGATCGGCGCCCAACCGCTCCGGCGCCCGCCTGCCGGAAAAGCGCGTGAC
The DNA here is from genome assembly GCA_035607335.1 of Binatia bacterium. Lineage (GTDB taxonomy): Bacteria > Acidobacteriota > Terriglobia > Acidiferrales > UBA7541 > Palsa-295. The sequence continues at coordinate 29,877 of DATNBB010000017.1, forward strand.
CGCAAGATCGAAACTGCCCCAGAAGAAGTGAATCGGACTGCATTTGCCGATGAAATTCGAGCGAAAGTCTTCGAACACGCTCTGCACGTTCAACAGGATTTTCCAAAATTTGC
>DATNBB010000025.1:0-5999 GCA_035607335.1 Binatia bacterium
CGTGACCTTCTGCTGCCCGAGGCTTAGCACAACGTGCTCGTCCGCGCCCGCCTTCACGCGCATCTTCGGCGGCGGACTCTGCCGCACCACAACATCCACCGGAAGATCGCTGTAGACGCGATCCTCCACCTTAAGCCCCACACCGATCGCCGCGAGCTGTTGCTCAGCCTGCTGTTGTGATTTGCCCACCAAATCAGGCAGGGTCACTTCGCGTCCCTGAATTGCATACCGTATAGCGATTAGCGCGCTCAGAAATGTCACCGAGGCAAGCACAAAAATGATCAGCGCCATCCGCGCCAACCACTGCACCCTGTCTTTGAAATTCATAACTGTGATTCAAACATATCACGCGCCCTATGGTACAGCTATCCATAGCCGCGCGCGTGTTCCCTAATCATCTAGATTCCGGCATTCAGCCGCGAGGCTCCTGCGTCGCCGATTCGCGCATTGTTGATCGAGCGGCTCGTATTGGGCGGATGGACCACGCTTTTAGCGAACCGCATGCTAATCTAAGGGCACTCACTCATGTCCCGACGCTCTGTGCGGATCATCCCTGTCCTCATGCTCTTCTTCGTTGTGCTGATTTCTACGCACGCCCAGTCGAGCGCCGCAAACGAACCCACCGGCATCGCCGCCTTCTTCGCAAACTGGGACGCAGGCGCTCGGCGTGCGGAAGAGGCACAGCCAAGCTGGCTCACGCCCGTCGTCACGTCCTCGGCGCGCATTAAACAGGAGCTTCGCTATGATATGTCCTGGCAGAACAATCCCACTGGCGTAACTACTGACAACTACGGCGGCAGCAAAGGTTTCTCCACAATACCGATTGACCGCATCGAAATTGGCGTCAATCTCCCGCCGTACGTCGTGCACAACCACTCGACATCACCCGACGGCTTTGGTGATTTTTCGATAATAGCTAAACTCCGCATGTTCGCCGCGAAACGAGACAAAGGAGATTACGAATTCACAGCTTTCCTCGCGACAAGTTTTCCGACTGGTTCCCACAAAAACGGCTCGCCGCACGCCGTAATCACGCCGACCATCGCTGGCGGGAAGGGAATTGGTCCTTTCGTGTTTCAAGGGACGTTCGGCTGCGATCTACCCAGCGCCCAGACTACGCTCCTTGGCAGACGGCTCATTCTGAACAATGCTCTGCAATATCGCCGCATGGGAAGGTTCTGGCCGGAAATCGAAGTGAATTCCAACTTCTTCAATCAAGGGCCGAACGACGGAAAAAAACAGGTCTATATCACGCCGGGAATCGCCGCTAGCCACATTCCAATCCGCGGTCGCTTCGCCCTGAATCTCGCTGCCGCCGTTGAAGTTGCCGTGACCAATTTCCACTCCGCCGCACGCCAACCGGTCTTTTCCGTCCGCCTTCCGTTCTGAATCTAACAGTGTCATTGATAGATGCAGAAAACTGGATTTGTCACAACGGAACATCCCTTGGATTTCGTCCAACGCCGCGATTGCTCTCCGGTATATATTGAGATTTAGCTCTCTGCGCCTGCGAAGCCTCAGCTTTCATCTGGCAACCTGGCGCCGACCGGCCAATTCGGATGGCTACAGATACCCAGAAGCGTCTTGAACGCGCGCGCCGCAGCCTCGAAAAAAACAAGCTGCGTGACGCAGTTGCCGATTACCAGGGTGTGCTTGAGGAAATTCCTTCTCATCAGGAAGCCCTGCAAGCCCTCGCGGATATTTACACGCGGCTGAACGAACCCAGTCTTGCCGCCCCGTATTACGGTCTCCAGTTTGACCGCCTGTTAGAAGTTAGCGACGCGGCCAAGGCAGCCGCGATATATACTCGCTTCCTCCGGCAGTTTCCTCAGCCCCCGGACCGCCTCATGCGCTATGCGGCGCTCCTGCAGCGCCAGAATCGTCCTAGCGAAGCGATTGAACAATATTCAGCCGCCGCAAATGCATTCCATGAACAAAAGCGGGATATTGAGGCGCTGGCTTGCTACGAGAGCATCGCACTGCTCGATCCGGAAAACCCCGCGCGCCACGTCGCGTTAGGCGAACTTGCCGAGAAACTCCGCCATTCGGACCTCGCGGCACGCAGCTTTGTTCGCGCGGGACAACTCACGCAGGCGCAAGGAATTCTCGATCAGGCAATCGAACATTTTGAGCACGCACACCAACTCGCGCCGGCGGATCGTACGGGTGCGCTGCTGCTGGCCGAAGCTCGATTGCGCAAAGGCGATGCCGAAGGCGCCGTCGCACTGCTCGATCCGTTTTCGCCGAGCGAGAAGGATACTGCTTTTCTTGCACTGTTCGGGGAAGGCTTGCTGCGCACTGGCAATTTGGATCGCGCCGCGGAATGTTTTCAAAATTACTACAGGCAAAAGCCCGAAAACTTCAGCAAACTTTTTGAAGTCGCCTCAAGCTATTTAAAACAGCGCGACGAAGACAAAGCCATCGCACTGGTGGAGCAAGCTAAGGATTGGATGCGCAGCCTGCGCAAGGACGTGGAGCTCTGCGCTCACATCGATAAGCTCGCCGAAACGTATCCCGCGTCGCTACGGTTGGCCGAAGTCGTGGCGCATCTCTACGAAGAGATGAACCGCGAGACGAAATATTTCGACGCACTGATGAAGCTCTTCGATCTTTATCTGATCGCAGGCCGTATGCGCGAAGCGTGTGAAGCCCTCGACCGCCTCGTCGATATCGATCCATACGATTATCGCAATCAGGAGCGCATCGCGCAGCTCGAAGGCAAGGTCGATCCGGGCTTTCTGCAAAACGTAATGGCGCGCGCCGCAAAGGCCGCAACGGTTTCTTCGCGAACCGAAGGGTTCGCCAGTCCTGGCGCGAGTACCGGCGCAGCGGCTCCTGTTACAGAAGAGGCGCGCGCGCAGCAGGCGTTGGAAGATTTGATCGTCCAGGTCGAAATCTTTCTCCAATATTCATTGCAATCCAAGGCAGTCGAACGCCTTGAACGCATCGCGCAACTTTTCCCCGGCGAAGAGGGAAAGAACGAACGGTTGCACGCGCTTTACGACCGAGCCAATTGGTGGCCCGGCGGCTCGCCGAAACCCGCATCGGCGAATGGAACCCAAGCCGCCGCCAAGCCGGCACCTCCGCCTGCTCCGCCGCCCATGGCTGTTGCTCCTGCTCCTTCCGCGCCCGAGCCTGCGGCCGCGCCCGCCGGCACGGCCTCCGCTGCCGATACGCATCGCGACCTTGCCGCTATCGCCGAAATCAATCGCTTGATGTACCGCCAGTCCACGCCGCGAGAGGTGCTGGCGACCACAGCCGCTCAAGTCGGCAAACATCTGAACGCCGCGCGATGCCTCGTCTCCGTGGGTGGATCGCTCGACGGCGGCCATTTGACCGCGGAATTTTGCGCCCCGGGGATTTCTCCCGCTTCTGTAGCGCATGTTCCAGCGCTGATGCATCTCGTGACGAATTCGCCTGCGGATCCGCTCGGCGGCGTGGAACTGCACAGCGCCAGCGCGCCTGCTCTGAAGGATCTAGGCCTTGAGTCGGCCTTAGGCGTCGTGCTCACCGACAAAGAAACGCAGGCCGTCGCTGGCACCCTGATCGTCGGCGATTCGGCCGCAAGAAAATGGAAGCCAAACGAGAGTTTCTTCTTGCAGGCCGTCGGCGATCAACTCGTCCTTTCCGTGAACCACACGCGCCTCCGTTCGCTGGTGCGTTCGCTCGCTGTTGCAGACGAAAAAACGGGCCTGCTCAGCCGCGGCGCTTATCTGGACTGCCTTCTCGTCGAAGCCAACCGCTCGCGCGCCCAGAATACGCGGCTATCCTTGATCATCTTGCACCTGGATCATGGCAATGAGATTCTTCGCCAGCACGGCGATCAGGCGGTCGATCGCTATATGGAGCAGTTGGCCAGGACGGTTTCCTCCACGATCCGACAGACCGACATTGCGGTGAAATACACAGCTTGGTCGTTGGCCTTCATCTTGCCGGACACTTCCGCGGACAACGCGAAGATTCTCGCCGAGAAGCTAAAGAAAGCCGCGTCCAACGTGCGTCCTTCGTGGGACGGAAAAGACTTGACGATCAGCGCCATTGTCGCCGAAGCTTCTTCACGCCCCTCGGACGAGACGGAAGACCGCGTGACGGAGTGGATTAATCGCGCCGAACACGGCCTCGAGGAACTGCGGCAGTCGAGCGGCCAGTTGCTGGCCTTGGCGACGCCTTGATCGACCGGCTTCAAGAGCCGTTCACATCGCTCGAAATCAGGTACAATTTTCTTTTCGCGAATTACTGACCGGCTGACACCAAGAATCGTAAAACTGGGGGATTGAGTGGCGGAGGAGTCGACAGACCTGAATCTCAAACCGCGCGAACTGCGCGGCGAGTGGAGAACCGAAGGCCTGCGTTTCGGCATCGTGGTGAGCGATTTCAATCGCTTCATCACAGATCGGTTGCTAACGGGCGTTCTGGACGCACTGGCTCGCGCCGGTGCGACCGAAGAACAGATTCAGGTCATCCGCGTGCCGGGCTCCTTTGAACTTCCCATCACCGCAAAGAAGCTCGCAGCCACCGGACGCATCGACTCCATCGTTTGCGTCGGATGCATTCTGCGCGGCGAAACCTCCCATTACGACCACGTAGCGGCCGAAACATCGCGCGGTATTCAGCTCGCGCAAATGGACACGGGAATTCCAATGATTTTTTGCGTCCTCACCTGTGACACGCTCGAGCAGGCGATCGACCGCGCTGGGCTGAAGGGCGGTAACAAAGGTTATGAAGCCGGCGTCGCGGCAATCGAAATGGCCCACATCTCAAAAAAATTGGAAGCCTCCAAGCCGGCCCTCTCTGCCGTTGCAAATCCCACTTCCGGCAATCGACGCGCGCGGCGCGGTTAGCCACTAGATGACCCTCCGCCATAAATCGCGCGAATTTGCATTGCAGATGCTTTTTGAATGGGACATGACGCGCAAGAAACCCGCGCAAGTGAAGCAGCATTTTTGGAAATCCGCGCGTGCGGCCGCCAATACGCGCGAATTTGCCGATCAGCTCTTCGAAGGTGCCGTCGCCGAAGCAGACGCCGCTGACAGTCTGGTTTCGAGCCTTTCGCAGAACTGGCGCTTCGAGAGGCTTGCCGCTGTCGATCGCAACATTCTGCGCCTTTCGATTTTTGAGCTGCGCTTCGGCACCGCGCCCGTAAAAGTCGTCATCGACGAAGCGCTCGAACTCGCGAAGAAATTTTCCTCCGAAGAAGCCCCCGGTTTTCTGAACGGAATTCTCGACGCCGCCAGCAAATCCCTCGAAGGAAAAAAAGAGAAGGGCGCTTCGACCGGAGCCTAGCCCTGCCATATTGCTCCCCAGCCCCGAGGCTCCTGCCTCGGGGTATTTCTGGCATTCTGCTTATTGACGCGTGTAACGCGACATGGTACAAGCTGTACCATGACATCGCGTAAAGCAGACACCGCGAAAGTCCGCTCGCCGCTTACCGAGCTCGAAAATGACGTAATGCAAGCCGTTTGGAAAATTGCGCCGTGTACGGTCGAGTCCGTCCACGAGATCGTCTCGCGCAAACACAAGCTGAAAGAAGCCTCCACGCGTACCTTATTGCGCCGCCTCGAAAAGAAAGGCTATCTCACGCACGATTCCGATGGCCGCGCTTACGTGTATCGCGCCGCCGAACCGGCCCGCAACATCGCCGCCCGCGCCGTGAAACAGATCATTGACCGCTTCTGCCGCGGCTCCGTCGAAGAATTGGTAAGCGGCATGGTCGAATCGAAAGTCTTGAGCGAAAGGGAAATGATCCAGCTGGAAAAATTTGTGCGTAGCCGAAAATCCCGGTAGACGTAACTTGGACGAGTCTTGAGGCTGATTTGGTTTTGTAGCGGCCGCCGTCTTGCCCTGAGCACGCGAAGGGTGCCCGCGAATTTTGCGGGCATTTGTCGGCGGGCCTGTTTTGGGGTTGTCTGGTTTTTGAAGCGGGTAGCCACGCCCCGCTTTGCGGCGCCGCGATCACGATTGCAGGAGGACAAAACATGCTCCACTTCTTCCTCGAGTGC
>DATNBB010000027.1:0-6069 GCA_035607335.1 Binatia bacterium
TTGTGAACGTTGTCGAGTTTGATCGTTACCGTGCCGGTGGCCGGCATTGTTGCTGCAGGACTGGTCGCTGTACTCATAAAACGATTAGACGATTCCTCTCGTATATTGTCTTCCGTTGCTGATGCCGCATAGCGCCACGGATGGGCGAAAGCCATCCGGCAGGTCGGAAATCCGCCACACTAGAAACCGGGCCCCTGATGCCCTCCCGGTCCGTGCCCGTCCCGCCCCGGAGGAGGTCCGCCGCGGTTCGGCCCTCTGCCACGCGCATCCTGATCCTTGATCATCGCGTCAAACTTCACCTGCTGATCGGGAGTTAGGATAGCGCGAATTCTCGCTCGTATCTGCAAATGAAGCGCCTCACGCTGTGCGTCTAGCGCCAGAAATTGTGGATGCGTGTCATTGTAAATCGCGTCGAGCTGCTTCTGCTGATCCGGCGAGAGTCCCATGCGCGCGCTGAAAGACCCCTGCGGCGGACGCCCCGTACCCGAGTGGTCCTGCCGCGTGCTTCCCCAGACGTGCGCGCCCCAAAGGTGGTTCCCCACGCCCCCGACTAGCAGGCCCAGGATGAACACCACCAGGACAAGCAGTCCTGCTTCGCCTTTTGTCCTACTGTTGTGCATCATCTGCTTCCGTAACCATCCTCACCAAATCGCTGCGCGTAGCGGGAACCATCGATTGCCCCGCCATCAACATCTGTTGCACCTCGCCCTGTGGCGCCACAGTCGCAACGTTATTATTCGTCGCGTTCGTCCCATGCGTGGCATACGCAAGCATCACCACCAGCGCCAGCGCAGCCGTTGTCGCAAACTTCCACGCTAGCGAAACAAACGGCTCCCAGAAGCTCGTCCGTGACTCAGACTCCGCCGTCCGCACGCGCGCCATTACCATGTGCGTGAAGCTCGGCCCCGGATCCGGCACGCGTCCCACGCCGCGCAGCATCTCAGAGGCCGCCGCGGCGTCTTCAAGCGCACGGCTGCACCCCGCGCACGACTTCAGGTGCTCGGCTACCTTGCGCGAAGTGCCGTTCTCAAGCGCACCGCCAAGGTAATCCTCCAGCATCGCTTCATATTCCAAGCAAGCACAGCTTGCAAAATCGTTCTCTGCGTTCATTGTGCTCACGGTTTCCTTTCCTTCGCCGAGGTTCCCCTTCGGAAACCACCCGCTCCCGAGCGGCGCCTTTGTGCTTCCATGATTCTTCCGCGCGCTCGGAACAGCCTGACCTTAACCGTATTCACGTTGAGGCCGAGTATTTCCGCCAGCTCCTGCACGGAAAATCCCTCGACTTCCTTTAGCAACAGCAGCTGGCGATCCTGCTCGGGCAGAACCTCCAGCACCCGTTCCAGTGTATCTTTCGTTTCGGCTTGCTCGTCAAGCCCTTCGGTGGGCCGCCCAAGGGCCGCAATACCGTCCAACTGCGAAACCTGCTCTTCAGACAAGTCCGACTCATACAGCAGGGGCCGGACTTTCTTCTTGCGTAAATGGTCCCAACACTCGTTCACCGCTATTTTATACAACCACGTCGAAAAGGCCGCTCGCTGATCGAAACGACTTAGCGAGAGATACACCTTCAAAAACACCTGCTGAGCAATATCCTCTACGTCATCCTGACGGTGAAGCACCCTGGCAACCAGCCCAAACACCCGCTGCTGGTGCTGTCGCACGAGCTGTTCAAACGCGCGTTCGTCGCCCTTCTGCGCACGCTGCACAAGGGCGCGCTCCTCCTGCCCCTTCTCGCGAGCTCCCAGTGGGAGCGGCATCGCCGAAGCGGTGGCTGCCATGTTCTTTGGGACGTTTGGCATCTCGTTTTGGTTACGTGTCATTCCGCGGAAAAGCTAACGCGTTCCACAGGGCCTATTTTACTTGCCGTTTACCCGATTCGTATGTAACAATAGAGTCATGATTATCGGCGACCGTATCCGTTTACTCCGTGAAACAAAGAAACTTTCCCAGGGCGACATTGAGAAGCGCACCGGCCTGCTTCGCTGTTACATCTCGCGTGTAGAGAACGGTCACACCGTTCCCGCTATCGAGACCCTTGAGAAGCTGGCTCGCGCTATGGAAGTGCCGCTCTACCAAATGTTTTATGATGGCGAAGAGCCGCCCGAGCTTCCCAATTTGCCCAAGCGGAAGAGCGCGGACGACATCGCCTGGGGCAGCACCGGGAAAGATGCGCGTTATCTGGGTCGTTTTCGCAGGCTGCTCGGCAAAATCGAAGAACCTGACCGCCGGCTCCTGCTCTACATGGCCCAGAAAATGGCCAACCGCTAGTCGTTGGCTCGCGAACGCATTCAGCACTGGCTGGGGGTGTGGCTTAACCCCATCATAACTCCTCCAGTGACGCGTTGCGAGCGCTTCATTCATTCGGTCTATTCCCATTCGATTGTACTAGGCGGTTTAGAACTTATATCGTAAACAACGCGGTTCACTCCCGGCACTTCGTTTACGATCCTTACCGAAATTCGTTCCAGCACATCCATCGGCAGCCGCGACCAATCCGCCGTCATCGCATCCTGTGATTCCACTACGCGTATGGCAATCGTATGCCCATACGTGCGGTCGTCGCCCATCACGCCCACGCTCCGCACCGGCAGCAGAACGGCAAACGCCTGCCAGACCTTTTCATAAAGTCCGGCGCGCCGGATTTCGTCTACAACCACGGCGTCCGCGCCTCGTAATGTCGCAAGTTTTTCTTTCGTGATGTCGCCCAAAATCCTCACAGCAAGTCCCGGGCCCGGAAACGGATGCTTCACCAGAATTTCCTTCGGCAGACCCAATTCCCCGCCGATCAGCCGCACTTCGTCTTTGAAGAGGTCGCGCAGAGGCTCGATCAGCGCAAAAGGCATTCTTTCCGGCAAACCGCCCACATTGTGATGGGACTTGATCACAGCCGACGGCCCTTTCACGGAAACCGACTCGATCACATCGGGATAAAGCGTGCCCTGCACCAGAAACTTCACTGGCAGTGCGTTGGACGCGGTAGCCAGCTTTTGGGCTTCCTCGGCAAACACATCGATGAACTCGTTTCCGATAATCTTGCGCTTTTTCTCAGGGTCCGTAACGCCGGCCAGCTTGCCGAGAAAACGCTCCGAAGCATCTACACCGATGACGTTGAGGCCCAGCCTCTCGCGCAACATCTCCAGCGTTTCCTGGAATTCGTCGCGCCGAAGCAGCCCGGTATCCACAAAAATATTCGTCAGCCGGTCGCCCATTGCGCGATGCACAAGCACGGCAGCAACCGTCGAATCCACGCCGCCACTCAGTGCGCAAATTGCCCGCGCACCCTCCGTCTTTTTTCGAATCGCGTCGACAGTGGAAACGATGAATCCTGCACGATTCCAATCCTGCCGCGCGCCGCAAATCGCAAACACAAAATTCTTCAGAATATCCGTGCCGCGCTCCGTGTGATTCACTTCGGGATGAAACTGCACACCGTAGAATCTCGCGCTCGGGTGTTCCACGGCTGCGATCGCATTATCCGTCCGCCCCGCCACCTGAAATCCGGCAGGCAGCCCGACCACATGATCTCCGTGGCTGCTCCACGTCTTCATCCGGCCTGAGATGCCGCGAAAAAGTGTTGCACCTTCTTCTATCTCAAGATGCGCTGGCCCGTATTCTCGCCGCTCGGCGCGCTCTACTTTGCCCCCCAGCGTGTGGCTCATCCACTGCATGCCGTAGCAAATTCCAAGAACAGGAACGCCAAGCTCCAGGACCTTCGCGTCGCACACCGGCGCATATTCGTCATAGACCGAGCTCGGTCCGCCGGAAAGGATAATTCCGACGGGCTCTTGCGCGCGAATCTCGTCAAGAGATGCAGTGCAAGGCAGTACGGCGGAAAACACCTGCTGCTCCCGGATGCGCCGCGCAATCAGTTGCGTGTACTGTCCGCCGAAGTCGAGCACCACGATGCCGTGCTTGGTCGCCACGGTCCCTCCAGACTCTTTTCCAGCCCCAGACTCTCTTCCCGCCGCCGTCGCCGCATTCGCAGACATTTCCCCTCCGCCCTTACCAATTCTCCCGCCAATCCCTGAAGAAAACCTGATCGGCTAGATCTTGGCCCGAATCAGGCGTCCTTCTAATCTCTGACATCTCACGTCCGACTTCTAACCTCTGTCTTTCACCACAATATTCACCAGCTTCTTCGGCACAGCGATCGTCTTCACCACCTGCTTACCATCCAACAGTATCTTGATGCGCTCGTCTACCAGCGCGCGCTCGGTCAATTCATCCTCGCCGAGTTCCGCATCTACAAGCATCTTTCCTCGCACGCGGCCGTTAATCTGAATAATCACCTCGACCTGCTCTTCGCGTGCCAAGTCCTCGCGATAGGCCGGCCAGGGCTGCTTCACAAGTCCGCCCTCGTTTCCGAGCATCTCCCACAATTCTTCACCAATGTGCGGAGTTATCGGGGACAACATCACAACGAGCAGGCTGAACACAGTCTTCAGAATCTCCGGTGAAATATCCTGATCGAGCGGCTCCTGGGCGCTCAGCGCATTCACCAATTCCATGACGAGCGCGATCGACGTATTAAAATGCCACCGCGCCTCGAAATCGTTCGTAACGCGCTTCAGCGTCTGTTGCGCCCGCCGGACAAGCAACTTTTCCTTTTCGGTCGCCCTGGCCATGTCCACTTGCGCACCGAAATCTAAGGGAACATTTTTCAGGCGAAGGGAGTGCTTTTCCACCAGCCGATAGAGCCGATTCAGAAATCGCGACGAGCCTTCAATCCCCTGCTCGCTCCATTCCAGGTCTTTCTCCGGCGGTGCTGCAAAGAGCGTATACATGCGGCCCGTATCGCAACCGTACTTCTCCGCCATATCGATCGCGCCCACCACGTTTCCGCGCGATTTCGACATGGCTACGCCGCCTTTTAAAACCATGCCCTGTGTGAAAAGCCGTGCGATCGGCTCGTTGTGTTTCACCAGACCGATATCGCGCATCACCTTGCAGAAAAACCGCGAATAGAGAAGGTGCAAGATGGCGTGCGTGATTCCGCCCACGTATTGGTCGATCGGAAACCAATATGCGGCCTTCTCCTTATCGAACGGTGCTCGATCGTTCTGCGGGTCGGTGTAGCGATAGAAATACCAGGACGAATCAACAAACGTGTCCATCGTGTCCGTCTCTCGTCGCGCTGGTCCGCCGCATTTCGGGCACGTTGCGTTCACGAACTCCGGCACACTGGCCAATGGAGATTGTCCCTGCCCGGTAAGTTTCACGTTCGCGGGAAGCCGCACAGGCAGTTGATCGTCGGGTACTCCCACGATCCCGTCTTTCTCACAATAAATGACGGGAATCGGCGTTCCCCAATACCGCTGTCGCGATATTCCCCAGTCTTTCAGCCGGTACGTTGTCTCGCCTGAGCCGAACGACTTCGCCGCCGCGTCCGCCGTCATCTTTTCGCGCGCCTGCTCGGACGCAAGCCCGCTATACGGCCCCGAATCCACCAGCTTGCCGTATTCCGTAAATGCCTCGCTCATGCGATCTGCGCGTAACGGTGCAGCGTGCAGCGGCTGGATCACCACCTTCACAGGCAGATGGTATTTCTCGCAAAATTCATAATCGCGTTCGTCATGCGCGGGGACGCACATCACCGCACCCGTCCCGTATTCCGCAAGCACGAAATTTGCCACCCAAATCGGCACGCGTTCACCCGAAAAGGGGTTCAGGGCAAATCGCCCGGTAAAAAATCCCTCTTTTTCGGCAGTCGCGATATCCGCGGCCTTCGCACTGGATTGCCGCATCGCTTTGAGCTGCGCGTCCATGCTCGTGCGCCCCGGCACGCCTTCGAGCAATCTTTCAAGCTGCGGATGGCTCGCCGACACCAGCAACGCCGAAACGCCATAGATTGTGTCGATTCGCGTCGTGAATACTTCCAGGCCGATCCCGGCGATATCGGCCACATCGAAACGCACCCGCGCGCCCATCGACTTGCCGATCCAGTTCCGCTGCATCGTCAGCACACGCTCCGGCCATCCGCTCGAGAGCGAACTCATGTCATCGAGCAGTTGGTCGGCATATTGGGTGATCTTCAAAAACCACTGATCGAGTTCCCTCTGTTCCACGCGC
>DATNBB010000086.1:0-4912 GCA_035607335.1 Binatia bacterium
GAGACGGACCCGAACCTGGCGGGCGAAAACATCCTCGGGCTGACGTTTACGGATAAGGCCGCCGGGGAGATGAAGTACCGCCTGCTCAAGGCGGCCGGAGAACGTGCGAAGGACGTCTGGCTCAGCACTTTTCATAGCTTCTGCATTGAGTGCATTCTGCAGAACGAAAACGACAAAATCCAGGCGCTGGACGACATTGACCACGGGATTCTGCTGCGCCGACGGATCGCGGAGCTTGAGCTTGACCGCTTCAAACGGTTGGCCGAGCCCGCGCAGTTCCTGAAGGATTTTGTGAAGTTTTTCTCGCGCTGCCAGGATGAACTGGTGACGCCGGACGATTACCAGCGCTACGTGGACGCCCTGAAGCGAAAATATCTGGCACGCCGCGCGGCGATGCAGGAAGACGAACGCACGATTGCCGAGGAGGAACTGGCCAGGCAAGAGGAAGTGGCGCGGGCCTATCGCGTGAGCGAGCGCCTACTGCGCGAGAAAAATCTAGTCACGTTCGGCGCGCAACTCATGCAATCCGTCGAAAAGCTGCGTGGCGATTCTGAGCTGCTCGAGCGAATGCGCGCTCAATATAAGCACATTCTGGTGGACGAGTTTCAGGATACGAACGTCGCGCAACTGGAATTGCTCTGGCTGCTCGCGGGCGACCGGCGAAATATTGTCGCGGTGGGCGACGACGATCAGGCGATCTATAGATTCCGCGGCGCGTCATTTGGCAGCTTCACGATTTTTCTCGAGCGCTTTTGCGGTGTTCGCGGCGCGGCGTCGGCTGGTGCGGCGAAGAAATTCCTCGTATCGCTCTCGCGGAATTACCGTTCATCGCAGCGCATTCTGCGCGTGGCGGGCGAAGTGATTGCACAGAACGAACGATCCTCTCTGCTGCCCGCGAAGAACCTTAACACCGAGAAGGGCGATGGCGATAAAGTTCGCGTCATTGAGTTCGCGCGGCCCGAGGAAGAGGCGCATTGGGTCGCGGCGGAAATCGAGCGGTTGCATGATGCCGGTGCGGCATGGAAGACGTTTGCCGTTCTGTATCGCAATCACACCCACAGAGAGCATTTGCTGAGCGCGCTCCGCAGACGGCGAATTCCATTTGTAATTCGCAGATTCTCGATTCTTTCCAGCACACTGATCCGCGACCTGCTTGCATATCTGCGCGTGATCGGCAATCCGGGCGACAACGTCTCCTGCGCGCGCATTCTAGCGGCGCCATATTGGGGACTTGAGCCACGCGATCTGGTTCGCCTCACGGAACGCGCGGATAAGAATAAGAGGCGGTCGCTCTCTGACGAAATTGAGGCGGCAAAGGACGAGGCGCCGTTTAACCGCGAGGGCGTGCGGCTTGCGGAGCTTGTGGCCATGTTGCGCCACTTGCGTCAACTGGCGCGCAGGATCGGCACTCGGGAACTTCTAGACGAACTGATCGCGCGGCTTGGCGTTGCGCCGCTGCCCTCGGATGCGGATCGCCAATATCTCGATCGTCTGGTGGAATTCGCTAAAGAGTGGGAGCGGAAAAGCGAGGGCAAGCACCTGCACGATTTTCTGGAGTACATGAACTATTTCCAGGAGCTTGGCGGAGATATTTGCCTCGATGAAGAAATTGCCGACGATGCAGTGCAGCTAATGACGGTGCATTCGGCCAAGGGGTTGGAATTCCCGCGCGTCTTCATTTTGCGTCTTGCGAAAGGCGATTTTCCGGTTCGTTCGCACGAGCCGGTCTTCGAATTTCCCGCGGACCTGATGAAAGAGGAAAAGCCGCGCGGAGATTTCCATATTCAAGAAGAGCGACGCCTGTTTTACGTTGCGCTTACCAGGGCCCGGCAGCAACTCACTCTGTCCACAATCGTAAATAAACGCAAAAAGGAATCGCCGTTTCTGGAAGATTTTCTGCAGAACCCCAAAATTCAGAAATTTGACGCGGTGCAATCGACGCCGCGCGTGGAAGTGCCGCCGACAGAGGAGTTAGCTGAGCCTGCGGCAAATCCGATCGAGCCGGCGCGTCTTTTCGGTTTGATTCCGGGAACGGCTCAAGCCACGACGGGCGCATACTCGCGCGCTGCGCTTTGGGCTAAGGCTTATCATCCGCCGCGACCCGAGCCATTGCAGTTGAGCGCTTCGGCTATCAACGAATACATGGAATGTCCCATGAAGTTTCAATTCCGGCGCTCATGGGGCATTCGCGGCGGACCGCACGCGCAGATGACATTCGGCGTCGTGATGCACACGACGATCCGTGAATTTGCCGAGCAGATGCAGGATACGAAGAAAGTTGCGCTCGACGATTTGCTGGCCATTTACGACCGTGAATGGTACTCAGCCGGATTTACCGACGATTACCACGAACAGGAATACCGCAAGGAAGGACGGCGGCAGCTCGAGGAATTTTACAAAAAATATTCCGAATCGCCTGCGGACTTGCTCTTTTTGGAAAAACCGTTCGAGTTGCCCCTTGAGAACGACGTCGTAATCACCGGCAGGATCGACCAGATCAACCGGATCAGCGGCAAGCGCGTGGAGATTATCGACTACAAGACGGGAAGACCCAAAGACGCAAAGAAAGCCGAGCAAGATTTTCAATTGAGCGTCTACGCGCTCGCCGCAAAGGAAATTCTGGAGCTAGAACCGGAACGGCTGGTGCTTTACAACCTGATGACAAACGAAGCTGTCGCAACCACGCGCGACGCGAAAGCGATTGCAGCGACGAAAGCGACGATTGCAGATGTGGCAGGCCAGATTCGCGCGAGCGAATTTCCAGTGAAGCCCGGCTTCGGGTGCAGATATTGCGACTATAAGGCGCTTTGCCCCGCACATGAACAATTGATCCCGATTCGGCCTATGGTGCGACAGGCGGACGCGTAGAAGATTTGCCACCGAGGCACGGAGACAATGAGGCACAGGAAGCATAGGAAGCAGATGAGGCAGACTGACGACACTGGCTCTAATTTAGAACGGGCGACAGCGATTATCCTTTTCGTATGGGACTAGCAATTCCAAGAGAGGTCCTTCGGGCCGTTTCACGGCCATCAGGATGACAAGATGATTTGTTTCTTGAAAATTCTCTATTGCAGGTGATTGCGTGAAAAGCAAAAGCGGGGAGAACGTTTTGCGTTCGCCCCGCTTTTTGTTTCCGAAAAGCTTCTTGCAGAAGCTGGATCGGTTCCGCGCATGAACTACTTTGGAACTTTCTCCGGCGAACATGCGCGCTCAAAAATCCAGCGCATCACATTCGCTTCGTTTATCTATAAAGGCCGCCAACGTTATAGTCAAGAAGAAAAAAGTTCTGTAGCGTTTGCCACAGAGACACAGAGGCTCAGAGAAAAAGCGTTGAAGGATTTTTGTGGCTTTCGTTCCGATGAAATCGATCTGGTTGCACGAATGGATAGTACTACAACGTGTTTTACCACTATGATGTCGAGCGTGCGTTAACCGAGGAGATGTATGAGCGGACAACCAAAGAACCGAATCGACCTCGACGATTTCGAGGTGTTGCGGGACTAAAACAACTGCACTGATTTTACGGAGTGGCTTCGACGGAGCTTAGGTAGTAGCCGTCGCGGGTGCGAATATCGAGATTTGTGCCGTGATTCTCTACGCGAACTTCAATCGAGTGGTAATCCTTTGCAGTGTCCTTCGGTGCAGGCTGGAAAGTTAGCGTGTATTCGTTGCGCGCTTCTTCGGTGAGATTCGCATACATGCGATCAAGATCTTTTTGCTTGGCCGCGTAAAAAGTATCGCCCCCCGTATTTGTCGCATAATTGATGAGCTGGCTTTGTCCGTGTTGAAGCAGCGACTTGCCGAGCGGCACGGAACGCGTGACGGAGATCGAAAAGACCGAGATATCGTGTTGGAGAAGCGTTGCCAACGTTTCGTCATAAGGGTGTTTTTCATCGCGCGCGTCGACGCCATCGGAAATCACGAATATGATCTTGCGAACGGCCCGGCACGTGTTCTGATTGACTTGCCCTAGCTTTTGCGCTTGCTTCTCCTCATCCGCGCATCGCTGGCGTTCACGGTCGCTGAGCATCTGGCCCGCGGCGTAAATTGCGTCGTCCAAAAAACTGGTGCTTTGATATTTCGGCGGTCCTTTCACGCGAACGGCGGACGTGGGATCGTTCTGGCTCGGAGTGATCGGCCCGGCGGTTTCCGGATCGGGATAAACGAAAGTGGAATGGGAGGCAAGCTCAAGCCGCTTCAGTTCGGTATAAAGCGTGTCATTATCAGCTGTGAAATTGGAAATCGTCTTCGGAAACTGATCGTAGGTTTCGAGTGCGACTTCATCGCCCGGGCCAAACGCAGCCGAAACGGTTTCCAGGCTATTCTGGACCTGCTTGGCTTGCTTATCGGAGAGGTCGTTATCGAGGACGACGACGGCAGACATCGGAACTGGTTCCGCAGAGAAGCTGGCGATCGGGCGATCGACATTATCTTCGAGAATGCGAAAATCGCTGCGCGTGAGGCCGCTGACGAGCTGGCCTTGCGAATCCTTGACAATCACGGGAACAACAACGAGGCGCGTCACGTTCTTAATGAGCGGTGGAGCTTGTTGAGCTGGCGCAGGAACCTGTTGGCGCAGCGATGGTGCCGGAGCTCCCTGGTTCTGAGCCACCGCGGCGATTGACAATACCGAAAATAAAGCGAGAATTAGCGCAACTCGCATCGGATCGCGTTCACCTGTTCCGACCGCAGATACGACCGCCGATGCCATTTGCATAGTAGTTCAAGCAAACATCCAACGGGGACGCGCGACGCATCGTATCACCCTAAAGGCGTTCCAAGGGAGATTATACAATGCGACGGACAAAGATGGCTGCCGCTCTTCTGGCTGCTGCCGTGGCGGCGGGTTCCGCTGTAACTGTGCTTACGGCACGCGCAGCAGGACGGCAGGATAGCCAGAACAATGAGC
>DATNBB010000088.1:0-26586 GCA_035607335.1 Binatia bacterium
AAAGTAATCGGCAAAGGCAAGGTTAAGAGCGCCGGCAAATCGAAGCCTGCTCCAAAGCCGAAATCACGCGGCAAAAAGAAATAAGTTTGGAAGCAGGGAGGCAAAGAAGCAAAGAGGCAAGGAGAGGCCGTCCGGTATGCCGATCCGCACGTATCATGACTTAAAAGTTTTTCAAGAGTCGTACTCTGCGGCGTTGGATGTATCTAAGTTGGCTCGCAAAATGCCGCCTCTCGAACAGGTCGAGCTGGCTCGACAGCTAAGAAGAGCGGCCCGATCAGTACCAGCGAACATCGTGGAAGGATGGGCTAAGCGAAACTCATCTGCGGAATTTCGCCGTTACCTGCAAGTAGCCATTGGTTCTTGTGATGAAGTCAAATTCTGGTTGGCAATGGCAAAAGACGAGCAATACGTTCCCGAAGACATTTTTGCAACGCAGTCGAATCGCTACAATAAGATTGGAGCCATGCTCTCAAGTCTTTGGAAGAACTGGCAGAACGGCAGCAAGTAGCGACGGTTTTCTTTGCCTCCTTGCCTCTTTGCCTCTGTGCTTCCAATAACCAATGGCACAACTCAATTTAACGATCGACAATTCTGAAAGGACAATATCCTTGTCACTTGAACGTACTTTCGCAATTATTAAACCCGACGCAGTAAAGCGCGGCCTCACGGGCGAAATTCTGTCCCGTATCAACGCCGCGAAATTTCAGATCATCGCGATCAAATCTCTGCGCTTGACCAAATCCGAAGCTGAAGGCTTCTACGCTGTTCATCGCGAGCGCCCGTTTTTCGGCGAACTCACCGATTTCATGAGCTCCGGCAAAGCCGTCGTACTCGTTCTCGAAGCCGAAGGCGCCATCGCCAAATGGCGCGAGACGATGGGCGTCACCGACCCCGCCAAAGCCGCGCCGGGCACGATCCGCCGCGATCTCGGCACCAGCATCCAATACAATTGCACCCACGGTTCGGACGCGCCCGAAACCGCCGCGTTCGAGATCGGATATTTCTTCTCCGGCATGGAGCTGATCTGATCGGCGCGGAAATTGCCATTTTTTGCGGCGTCCAACGGAAGCATCGGCCGGAGGACGTTGCTTTTTTACCTTGAGTGGCTGCGCCCTTTCTACTGCGAGCACACCCGATCGTAATTGGTCTGCCTCATGACGCCATGACCGACTCGGAAACTAATCGCGCGATTGATGCCGTTTGGCGGATGGAATCCGCGAAGGTCATTGCCGGACTCGCGCGCATCGTGCGCGACGTCGGCGTCGCCGAAGAGCTCGCGCAAGATGCTCTCGTCGCCGCTCTCGAGCAATGGCCCAAAACCGGCGTGCCCGAAAAACCGGGCGCGTGGCTCATGGCCGCCGGAAAAAATCGCGCCATCGACTATTTCCGCCGCAACAGCCTCCTCGAACGCAAGCACGAAGAGCTCGGCCGCGACATCAACGAGCAACAGCGCACGGCGGTAGCCAGTTTCGATGCCGCCATCGACGACGACATTGGCGACGACCTCCTGCGCCTGATCTTCACCGCATGCCATCCGGTGCTCGCCCCGGAAGCCCGCGTCGCGCTCACGCTGCGCCTGCTCGGCGGCCTCACCACGGACGAAGTCGCCCGCGCATTTTTGATTCCCGAAGCGACCGTCGCCCAGCGCATCGTCCGCGCCAAACGAACTCTCTCCGAAGCGCATGTTCCATTCGAAATTCCGCGTGGCATCGATCGCGCGGCGCGGCTATCGTCCGTTCTCGAAGTGATCTATCTCATTTTCAACGAGGGCTACTCCGCAACCGCCGGCGAAGATTGGCTTCGCCCGGCTCTGTGCGATGAGGCATTGCGCCTCGGCCGCATCCTCGCCGAACTCGCGCCAAACGAAGCGGAAGTTCACGGCCTCGTCGCGCTCATGGAAATCCAGGCTTCCCGCTCGCGGGCGCGCGTTAATCCTTCCGGCGAGCCCATCCTGCTGATGGATCAGGATCGTACCCGTTGGGATCAGTTGCTCATCCGGCGCGGCTTTGCAGCTCTTGAACGCGCCGAGCGCCTCGGCGGCACGCGTGGTCCGTACGCATTGCAGGCCGCCATCGCTGCGTGTCATGCGCGCGCCCACACGCCCGCGGAAACCGATTGGCCGCGCATCGTCGCGCTCTATGGCCAACTCGCGCAAACAGCGCCCTCGCCTATCGTCGAACTCAACCGCGCCGTCGCCGTCTCAATGGCAGAGGGCCCCGCCGCCGCGCTCGAAATCGTCGACCGCCTCGCCAGCGAGCCCTCGATGAAAAATTATCATCTCTTGCCAAGCGTGCGCGGCGATCTGCTCAGCAAACTCGGCCGTTTCGACGAAGCCCGCGCCGAATTCGAAAGCGCCGCCGCCCTCACTCGCAACACTCGCGAACGTCAACTCCTCCTCGACCGCGCCAATTCCTGCGCCGCAAAATCCGCGCGCAAAGCTCAGCCTTAATTTCCAGCTTTCACTCATGCTTGTCTCGCTGTGCCTTGTTCTCGCAGTTGCCTGCAAAGAAGTGGGGTTGTCCCGAGACCGAGATATGGGCTAAGGCACCACTAGCCACTCGCCGCAGATTTATGCCGCTGCCGACTGCATTTGCTGCGCCCATGTGCATTGGCTGGCGAAGCGGAGGCGGGCTGTGATCGAGAGCAACCCTTCAAGGAATAGCGAGGCGGAAACTCCTCGCACCGATGATCACGGGGCGGCAGCTCCAAGACGTTCCAGCGTTTTGCTACACGAGATCGGAAAACACCAAATCCAACTCCAGCTCCTGCCTCTGCTTTGTTTTTGCCGTTATTGTGAAGGCTGCCGAGAGCGGCATAAGACCTCTCATACCTTTCTCCAGCGCTCTCATCGCGCACCAAAACGTGTCACAATTATCCTAGCGAGGCCAACCAATGCCGCTCGACACCTACAAAGAAAAACGCAATTTCAAAGTCACTCCCGAACCCGCAGGCGCGCCACAAAAGAAAAAATCCGAGTCGCCGAAACTCCAATACGTCATTCAAAAGCATCGAGCCACAAGCCTCCATTACGATTTCCGCCTCGAACACAACGGCGTTCTGCTCTCGTGGGCCGTTCCCAAAGGACCGAGCCTCGATCCCTCCGTCAAGCGCCTCGCGATGCACGTCGAGGATCACCCGCTCGAATACGGCGGCTTCGAAGGAGTCATTCCCGAAGGCGAATATGGCGGCGGCACCGTAATGGTGTGGGACAACGGCACGTGGGAGCCCGAAGTTCCGGACATCGAGGCGGCTCTGCAGAAGGGCGACTTAAAGTTCACATTGCACGGCAAAAAACTGCAAGGCTCTTGGGTGCTCGTTCACACGCGCGGCTTCGGCGGCAGCCAGAATTCCTGGCTCCTCATCAAACATCGGGACGAGTTCGCCTCTACGGAGGATATTCTCACCGAAAAACCGCGCTCGGTTTTGACGCGCCGCCTTCTCGCGGATATTGCCAAGTCTAATGGCGGCGACGTAGCCAAGGCGGCCACTGGTGACCCACCGCCAGCCACATCACCCGCCGCACTCGCTCAAAAGCCTTCCGCCAATGCAAACAAATCAGGCGCTCGCGCTCGCAAGCTCCCTTCGAGCGCACAGAAACGCGCCTCAAAATCCCGCCGCGCAAAAACAAAATCCTAACGCATCTCGTTTGTCTGTGGTTTTGTACCGGCCGACTCACCTTTCAGTCGGGCGCTCCCGAAATTGCTTTTACTGTTGAATTTCTTGTATGACACAGTTACTCCTGTGGCTGTGGGCTTTTGTAGTAGCCGCCATTGCTCGCGTTTCTCCATACGGGCCTTTGGACTTTAGCTTTTGTGTCACAATGCGCTGATGAACTCCATCGACCACGGCCGCCCTCTCAACTGGGGTCACGCCTCTGCCGACTACGCCCGTTACCGCACGGGCTATCCGCCGAGTTTCTTCAATCAGCTCTCCGCCCTCGGCATCGGCCTGTCCGGTCAATGCGTCCTCGATCTCGGCACAGGAACAGGCAATCTCGCACGCGAATTCGCGCGCCGCGGCTGCACCACCATTGGCATCGATATCTCCGAACGGCAGATCGCAGAGGCACGGCGACTTGCAGCTGATGAAAATTTAAAGATCGATTTCCGCGTCGCTTCAGCCGAGCAAACCTGTCTGCCCCATCATTCTCTCGACGTGATCACCGCATCTCAATGCTGGCTCTACTTTGACCGCGACCGCGTCGTCGCCGAAACGAAGCGGCTGCTCGCGCCAGACGGCAGGCTCATGACGTGCCACCTCGCATGGCTTCCGCGCCGAGACGCCATTGCGAAGCAAACCGAAGATCTCATCCTCAAATACAATCCCGATTGGACCGCCGCGAACCTGAGCGGACACATATCTTCCTGTCCCTCTTGGATCGGCGAAGATTTTTACGTCACCGGCTTCTTCGTCTACAATGAACCGATTCCCTTCACTCGCGAAACGTGGCGAGGTCGCATCCGCGCCTGCCGCGCGATCGGCGGCGAACTCTCCGCCTCCGAAATCGAGGAGTTCGACGCCGAACATGCCGCTCTC
Organism: Binatia bacterium; assembly: GCA_035607335.1. Lineage (GTDB taxonomy): Bacteria > Acidobacteriota > Terriglobia > Acidiferrales > UBA7541 > Palsa-295. The sequence continues at coordinate 4,537 of DATNBB010000088.1, forward strand.
CTCGCGCTCACCGCGCCCGAATCTTTCACCGTCCTCCATTGGATCGACTGCCACATCCTCGCCGTAAAACTCCCTCAGCACCAGGAAGTCGCTTCTGCGAAACAGAATGCAGACCGATAGAAAAGCACTTCCCCGTGTCTGTGTAAGCAACTGTCTAAACGATCTGCCTGAATCCTGAAAGGACTTTTCGGCGCTGTACGTAAACCCTCTAAAATGTCCTCGCCAGGTCAGAAGAAATTCAAAATACGGATACAGACAAATATTGAGGCGGAAGGATGTCATGGCTCATCCTCGGAACGCCGGCTCCGGAAGTCATTCACTACAGTGCTTATAGGATTGCCTTCCACAGACCTGTAGGGTCATCCTCCACTTAACATGCTTACGGCTCGACTCCATCCCGTTTACTACCGTACGCGAGTCGCGTACGTGACGAGGCTCCTGCGGAGCGCCGTTCACTCGGGAGAGCAAGGCATGCGCGAGCGTGATCTTAGCCACGTTCGAAAGTGCACATCGAGCATGATCCGCGATTACGAGAATGCGCTTCAATGTAGCCTGGATATTTCTCTCACAAAGTGGCATTGCGCGAGTATCGATGAGAAGAGCCACAGAATAGAAGTGCTGCGGCCCAGGCTGGAAAAGCGAATTGCCGAACTACGACGCGAGAAATTCCGAGCGGTGCGGTCAGGCGCTGGGACGACCTACGACTTCAAGCATCAAGTTCCTGCTTTCCTCGACCATTGCAGAAGAGCCGGCTCGACCGCCGCGATAATGCGCAAAGCGAACGCCGAATTGATGCGCCGATCGCAATTCCAGCGCGCACTTAGTATGCGATTCTTGCAGTCGACTCTTCCCAACTAAGAATCCAGCATTGATAAAAACGTTCTTCGCCGTGCAGCGCTACGGTGCATCACGCCTCAGGCCAGCAGCCCAGTAGTCGGCGGACCAGGACAAGTTGGCCGAGATGATATGCATTGTGGTCAGCAATTAGGAGCACCTCACGCAAAATCGTCTGGCCATTTCCTCCCGGTATCGGCGCTAGTAAATCGGTTTTCGGATCGTTCACCAGCCGCCGCATCTCCTGCAAATCATGATCGAGCGCCTTCACGCTCTTTTGCCAGGCGGCTCCGTTCGGAGGCTTTGGCTCTTTTGGCCAATATTCCGCAGGCCACTCGGGAGATTTATGCTTCGAATCGCGGCTGAATTCCAGAATGTCCCAGGTCGCGATGCGCATGTGTTCGAGCAATTCCCATGGCGAATGTGGCGAGCCCTTGGGCCGCCTGCCCTGGTCTGCCAACGGAATCCCTTTGACGGCTTTCTTCCAATCGACATGAGCCTCGCCCCAATCTAAGGCGCGGCTTAATTGCTCACGCAAGGCGTTTCCATCCAAGGGCTCCCTCCGGCACGCCGACTTCTTGATCTTACATCTGCCCAATCGGGATTTCAGCCGGCCTAGACTTTCCACTGACAATGCACGCTCGAACTTTTATCGGCCATGAAGCGAAACCAGACGGAACGGATTGACGGTAATAGTGGCGGAGTCCGTGGCGCCACCATACGATCCGGAAATAGTGACCGTAGTCTGATGAAAGATTGGGAGTGCCACAGCGGCGAATTGCATTTGCCATTTGCCTGCTGGAATAGCAATGCGAGGTTGGGCGATCACCGCGCGAGGATCGGAACTCGTGATGACGACTAATGACCCTCCTTTGGGCGCCGGCCCGCTGAGCGTTATCGTTCCGCTGACGAGCCCCGGGCTGTTCACTGTCGGCGTGCTGAAAGTAAGCGACTCAAGCGTCGCCGGAGGCGGAATTGGATTAACGCCGCGACTGAAGAAAATATTGTTGCCTTGGGTGGAGTCTTCCCACGATACGCTGGCATTCCCATTCGAATCGGCGGCAATCGTGGGCGCGTAGATGTAGTACGTCGCGTAGCCGCCGTCATTGGAGACATCGGTTGTCGTGAAAGTCGCACCGTTGTCCGTTGACCGAAGGACGTATAGATCAGCGGGGTTGCCGGTTGCATTGCTGCCCAAAGCCGTTGCGATTTCGATTGCGCCGGTCGCATCGACGATCATATCGGCCTGCATTGAGCCCTGACTCGTGGAATTGTGATAACCGGTCGCAATCGCCTGCGGCGCGGAGAAGGTTACTCCGCCATCCGCTGAACGGCTGAAGTATCCCGTGTCCTGATAAACGGCAGTGCCGTTGAATGGGCTTCCGCTGATGATCTGGGACTGTACGGAGAAAACATCGATGCTGCCCGCTGCGTCGACGGCAGTCTGCCTGAAGAAATTCGGCAGCGGACTAGAGGCCGAGAATGTTGCACCGTGGTCCGTAGATCGTGTGACGAACCCGGTTGCAGAACCGGTAGTCCAGAACACGTCGATATTCCCGGTGCCATCGAGCGAGAGTTGATAGGCGTAAGCGGTCAAGCTGGGCGACATGTTCGCAACGTTAGTGACGTTTTCTGGGTTCGAGAACGTCGACCCGCCGTCGGTGGAGCGGACATAATAGACGTCCGTCTTCGGACCATACGGTGGGGTGACGGGATAATTCGTCCAAATAATATTGAGATTACCGCCGGAGTCGACCGCCATGAACGGTTCCTCGGCACCACCTGATCCATTTGAACCAGTAGCAGCGTTCGAAATGTCTCGGGGCGCAGAAAACGTAGCACCGCTGTCCGTCGAATGACTGAAGTACACCTGCACAAATCCGGTGCTTATATCTGTCCACGCAACATCGATGTGGCCGTCCGATTCGACGTTGCAATCGAACCGCGCCGCGGCTGCCGCGGCGCCGTCCAAAGTAATATTCTGCGCCTGCGAGAACGTCTTGCCGCCATCTGTCGACTGTGTGAAATAGATATCTACAATGAGCGGTGCACCGGTCATAGCCTGATATTCGTTCAACCATGCGATATCAATGCGGCCGTTCCCGTCTACGGCAACAACAGGCCATTCACGAATGAGCGCGGCAGTTCGCGAGGAAGCGTCAACCGGAGTGGAAAAACTCACGCCATTTTCGGTCGACCGGCTGAAGAATACGTCCGGGCTCGAAGCGCCTGCAGGATTCTGCAGCCAAACGGCATCAATGTTTCCGCCGCTTTCAATATAGAGTTGAGGACCACCGCCGGGGTTGTGAGAAATGTTCAGCGGGGCGGAAAAGGTAAGCTGAGCCTGCGCGCCGAGCGCGGAAATACCGACGGCGGCTGCCACGCCAGCTGCGCACACCAATAATCGTTTAAAGATATTCCTCGCTTGCACCATGTCCCACCCCAAATGTCCCGACAGCGTGTTATGCGCAACTACGTTGAGTTCTACAGTTAATGGGTTGCAGGTTGTGTCGATCTACTGATCCGCTTTTCGGCGTGGCCGGTGTGGCGACCATTACGCCCAATCGAACGTCTCGGTAGCGCGGCGGGTGATCTCGCACAATCGGGAGTTGGCCTAGAGAGATGGTGGAAACCAATGCAGCACAGGTCTTTGCCGGAAAGCGGACGGCTGGCGTTCGGTCCAAGTAGTAAGCACATCTTGGGAGCCCAGTATCGCTTCTAAGCTATACTCGCGACACGCGATCACCTGCGTCGGTGCGGTGAATTTCACGCGACTGAATAAACATGGAAGAAAAACGACTTTCTCAAGGACAGGCAGAGCCCGCAAGCGGCGCCACCGCACGCCTGGACGAATTGCTGCGGCTGCTGGTTGCGGCGGGCGGCAGCGATTTACTGCTGGTGGATGGCGCACCGCCATGCGGACTGGTCGAAGGGCGCGTCAAGCCGTTACAAGACGGATTTTTGGAGGGAGACGCGATCGAGAAAATCGTAGTTCCCGCGCTATCCGCTCATGCGCTTGCCGAACATAGGGCAAACGGAATCGCAGACTCCTCGTATCGTATCCGAGGGCTCGGACGATTTCGCATCAATCTGCATCGGCAGCGCGGAAAATCGGCCTCCGCAATTCGCGCTTTGCCGACTGCCGTGCCGCAATTAAGTGACTTGAATTTGCCGGGATCTGTGGAGAGCCTTGCGCGTTTGCAGCGAGGCTTGGTGCTGATTGGCGGACCGGCGGGATCCGGTAAATCGACCACGCTCGCGGCGCTTGTGAATGAAATCAACAAGAACGATGCGCGGCATATCGTTACCGTCGAGGATCCAATTGAGTATGAACATCAGCACATCCGGAGCATTGTGGAGCAAGTGGAGCATCGGCACGGATGCGCCCGCCTTCCCGACCGCGCTGCACGCAGCACTGCGGCAGGCTCCGGACGTTATCGTAGTCGGGGAGATGCGCGATCCAGAAAGCATGCGCATCGCAGTGGCTGCCGCCGAGACCGGGCATCTCGTGCTATCGACGATTCACACCACGGATGTGGCGACTACGCTTGCACGCATCGCGGACAGTTTTCCTGCCGAGCGGCAGAACGCCGTGCGGCAGGAATTGGCCTTGGCGCTCACCGCCATTTTGACGCAGATCCTTTTACCGAGTAAGAAAGGCGGGCGTTTTCCCGTTGCGGAATTGCTGATGGTCGGCTATGGCGCGCGCCAACACGTTCGGCGAAATGCGTTGCATCATTTGCACCAGGAGATCGCACTCTCGAAGAGCCGCGGATCGTTCAGCATGGAAGATTCGCTGGTCGCGCTCATCAAGGCAGGCCACATCGAACGAGAGGATGCGCTCTTGTGCGCCACACATCCAGACGATTTGGAGATTTTGCTTAAGGAACCCCGCCGCGAATCGACTGTGCGGGGAAATTGGTAGCAGACATCGGAAGCCTCGTCTTCAGGTAATCTTCAGACGGTATGCCGCGCGAAAGTCCGTGGCAATTTGGACACCGGCGGCGGCCCCGTGCTCCAATTCTTATTACTTTACAATAAAGTAGAAGCTGACATATCCTCGGCGTCTCAACGGCGCGGAGTCCGCGGTTTTTGATGCGGATCTCGATTGGATCGGCTGATGACGGGAACCTTGGGACCCGAAAAACGTTCCAGCAGGCGTTTTGCCCTTTCTGTGCCGCTCGCTGTGGGCTGGCAAGAGCCGAACGGCGAGAGTATTGAGGAAGCCGGAATCGCGACGGAAGTGAGCGCCGGCGGCGCCGTGATCGACATGGCTCGATTCCCTTCCGCAGGGAGCGAAGTATCCCTCCTCGAGAAATCGTCAAACCAGAAAATCGCGGCGCGAGTCGTTCGCGTACAGAACAAGGCCGGGCGCGGATATCGTGTCTTCGTGCAGCTTTCGCGGCCGGGCGAGAGATTCTGGGGCCTCGATTTCCGCCTGAAAAAATCCACCGCAGACCTTGTGGAGTTGGAGCAGGCATTGACTTCAGGGAATACCGACCCGCAGGTGCTCCGTGAATTTCGGGATGCCGTCGACTACATCCGAAAGGCGGCATGGGTCGTGCAGGAGTGGCAGGAGAGGCAGTCGCATAGCCGAGACGTTTCCACAATCCTGCCGCTGCTGATGTTTGAACGAATCCGCAGAACGACACAGCTCTGCAAGGTAATCGCAGCCGAGATACAGAATCACGCAGCGTCAGCCGAGTCGCTGGGTGTCGGAGAGCTGTCCGATGCGATCGAAGACTTACGAACCCGCCTGGATGGCGTCCGCAAGGCATGAGTCAGCAGGCAAGCGTTACCTCCAATATAAAGATGTAGCTGTATTGACTTAGCACATACTCCGCGCTATCTTCTCGCACACGAACGGCGCGCAAGCGAGCGCGCATAGAACACTTGCACCGTCCCCAACCACCTTCGAACTGACAATTTGAGCGGCAGTCCTGACGCGGCGCCCCTTCAACGCTAAGGGCGGACTCTCCGCCGTGTCTCATATGAACGTCAAATCGAAAACATTCGCTAAGATAGACCGGCCGGGTCCCGTGTATATCGTGTGCCTGGAAGTAGAGGTATGGGCGGCGGGAGAAAAGCGGCCGCCTGCGCCTAAGACTTACACTGCAATGGAGGTTTCGCTGCAAGGCTTTTACCTTCGCTGTGACGACCACATTGACGTGCCCAATCGATTTAATTTCGCCGTGCTTTTCCCTAAGCGCTACACGAACGAGAACCTTCAGCTAATTACGGGATCCGCACGAATCGTTCGACGAGACCAGCAATTCCTCAACGGGACCGAGACTTTCGGGCTGGAAGCGAAGATCGAGCGGATTGATAAGATGTGGGAGGGCGAAGAAGAAAAAGCGTCTTGAGGCGAAGGCCTTTTTGCCGTCGGGCTGATCCAAAGCGCCGGCGGGTGGCTTGCGTTCCTGAAGTCCTTCCAATGGCCGCCTCGGCGGCGACCGTTTTGCGGCCATCGCCTTCGGAGCCCCAGGAATCGCAGAGCCACCCGGCAAGGGTTTCCGGCGTTTCATTCCTGCGTCCGCGTACCGGACGCAAGAAACTCATTTCGCTCTGCCCTGCTGCGGACTTCCCGGGAGCGAGAGCGCCGAATTCAAGACGTCATTCGCAAAGAAGTATTTGCCATCGCTCGGTACCATCATGATTTGGATCTTGTCCGAGAGCCGCTCGGCGATAATCTTCTGGATCAGCAACGGATTCTCGTGAATGGCGGCGCCTTCGATCTGGAGTTGCTCCCCTTCTGCTTTCGCCGTTTGGCGGATGCGGTCGGCATCGGCTTGCGCGACCAAGGCTTCGCTCTGCTGCTCGGCGCGGGCGTTGGTGATCTTGTTTGCCGCCGCCGCTTCGGCAAGCAGCTCCTGGCGCTGTTGTTCCGCCTTGCTATCCGCGATTTTGGCCTGGGCCTGCGCTTCGGCGAGGAGTTCCTGGCGCTGCTGTTCGGCTTTGCTGTCGATCACCTTCGCCTGTGCCGCGGCATCGGCATTCTGCAACGTGGTTTCTTTTGCGGCTTCAGCTTCGAGGCGCGATTGTTCGATCTGCTTCTGTTTTAGCGGCAAGGTGTATTGCATTGAATCGGACTGCGCCTTGGCCATGATGACTTGCGATTGCGCGTCGGCCTCGGCTTTCCGAATTTCGCGCACTTTCATCTGCTGGGCCTGCGAATCGGCAATTTTTACGTGCTTCGCTTCGATGTCCGCCTCAATGTCCGTTTGATCGTCCTGCTGCTCTTTCAGGAGAAGCCCTTCGAGCCCCTGCGCGTATTCTTCCGGCAAATCGACGCGCCCGAGCAGCACTTCTTTCACGACGATGCCATCCTGGGCGAGCCGCGCTGTAATCAGCCGAGTGGCCTGTTGCCGAAACTCCTCGCGCTTCGAAGAAAAAATCTCCCGTACGACATAATTAGGCCCAATCTCCCGGAAAATCGACGTCACCACCGGCTCGACCACCTCCGCGTCCATTGGCTGCGGAACATTGGCCTGGATATAGTTGAGCTTTTTCGGGTCGACTCGGTAGCGAACCGTAACGCCTAGGCCGATCGAGAGGCCTTCTTTGGCGTCAATCGTGAGCACCTCGCGCTTTTCCTTGCTCGATTGGGCGGCAGCCGTGGCAAAAACCTGGTCGCGAATGTCATACGTCTGCACGCGATCAAAGAGCGGGAAAATCAGGTGCGTGCCGGGATAAAGCGTCTCCGGCAACACGCCATACATCTGGCTAATCACGACGCCCGCGTGGCCGTCCGGAATCACAAGGATGGTTTTGCCCAAGAAGAGAGCCACGATTGCGGCAACGACGAGCTTCGCCGCCATGCTGACGCGAATCGCTCGCCGAGGCCGCGGCAAGGCCGGCAAGGGGGTCTCGCCGGCCTCAGGGGATGCCGCAGCGTTGGGGGAACGCCGTAAGATGCGGTCGAGTTCGAAAACCAGGTAGATGTCATAGAAGAACAGGCCCGCGGCCGTGGCCAGAAAACCGAAAGCCGCGCAAATCAGCAAAAGGCGAATCAGAAGCATGGTGCGTCTCCCCTCAGATCGAGCCGTTTGGTTATCGAGCGGCCGACTGGCTGTTAGTCGGGCGCTTTTGCCGTCGTCGGTCCGTCATTCTTAATCGGCTACTTCTTAACTGGTGTGTGGTCGTCGATGCGCTCGTGCGCCCGGCCGGGCATCAGGCGAAACAGTCCGTTCAGCCCGAACCACTCGAGCGCCAGTGCCAATCCGATCGATCCGATAATTGATCCTGCGAATGCCGCATATTCGATGAATCCGTTCATGGCCGCCTCCTGATCGCCGGGCTGGGCGGCGATTCTACGAACACGTTGCAACAGGGATACCGCGCGAACCTTTTGTTGAAAACGAGAGCTTTACCGTAGACAAATGTCGTGGATCATTGTGGGCATTTTGAGACAACGTAGCCGAATGCACGCGTTTGGCATGGCTATTGGCTCGTGTCAGTCTGTGTTTCCAGATATTGCGTGGGCGGCGAGCGAACTCTACTATTGAAGATGTTGGGAGGTAGGCTATGCCCCAGAGCCCGCGATCATCGCAGCCGCCAGGCGTCACGGGAATCCGCCTCGGACGCGTTTTCGGCATTCCGATTTACATACATAGCAGTTGGTTCATCATTTTCGCGCTTATCACCCTCACGGTCGCCGAACAGTTCAAGGCGCAGCATCCCCAATGGAGCGTCGTGCAGCATTGGTCAGTGGGGCTGATCACCAGCTTCCTCTTTTTCTGGTCCGTGCTGTTCCATGAGTTGAGCCATAGCGTGGTGGCAAGACATTACAAGATTCCGGTGGACTCGATCACGCTTTTCGTTTTCGGCGGGCTTTCTCGAATTACGCGCGATCCCGATAGCGCCTGGAAAGAATTCAACGTAGCGATCGCCGGGCCGATTTCGAGCCTGTTCCTGGCAGGCTGCTTTTGGGTGATCGCGAAATATGCCCACGGCGGGCAGATGGTAACGGCGGCCTCCTACTGGCTCGCGGAAATTAATGGGATTCTGGCCATTTTCAATTTGGTCCCTGGTTTCCCGCTCGACGGCGGCCGTGTGCTGCGCGGGATCGCCTGGGGTATCACCAAGAATTTCGACAAGGCGACTAAGATTGCGACGCTCTCCGGGAAATTTTTTGCCTACCTGATGATTCTGTGGGGCATTTTCGATGCGTTTACGAGCAGCTTCATCGGAGGCATCTGGCTGGTATTCATTGGGTGGTTTTTGTTGAGTGCCGCGCAAGAAACTTACGTCCAGAACACAATCCGAAGCGCTCTCACCGGTATGAGTGCCAGGGACATCATGAATCCCGAGGTGCCAACGGTGCCCCGGGACATGTCGCTCGAGGACTACGCGCACGAAGTGCTCAAGACGGGGCGCCGCTTTCATATTGTGACCGGGATGGGCGAGCCCGTCGGCCTCGTCACGCTGCATACAGTGCAGAAAGTCCCGCGGGACGAATGGGCGAGCACCTCAGTTCAGGCGGTAATGCATCCCGTAAAGGATATACACTGGGCTTCGCCCGATGAATCGGCGCTGGGCGTATTTGAGCGCCTGATGAGGGAGAACGTGAGCCAAATGCCGGTGCTTTCGAATGGGCACATCATCGGCGTGATTGGGCGGGAATCGCTGTTGCGCGCTTTGCAGATGCATGGACACGTAGCGCATTCGGGACCGCACGCCCCGCCCGCGCATACTTCATGAGAGGAATTCGACCGACCGCATGCCGCTGACATTGCCGCCGGGAAAGTTTGACGCTTATCTTTTTGATTGCGACGGGACAATCGCCGATTCGATGCCGCTCCACTATTTGGCGTGGCGAAGGGCGCTCGGCGAATGGAAGTGCGATTTTGACGAACGCCTCTTCTACGAATGGGGCGGACGCCCAACCACCGAGATTATTGCCACGCTGAACACAATGCGAGGCCTGAAAATGCCGGTTCAGGAAGTGGCAGACCGTAAAGAAGCTCTGTACTACGAGTTTCTGCCGCGCCTGAAGGCAATTCCCGAAGTTTTGGAGCACATTGAAGCACAGCATGGGCGTATTCCCTTCGCTGTGGTCTCCGGCAGCACGCGAGAATCCGTCGAAGCCTCGTTGCGCTCGCTGAGTCTGCTCGACCGCTTTGACACGCTGGTCTGCGCCGGCGATTACAAGAACGCGAAGCCTGCCCCAGACGCCTTCTTGGTAGCCGCGGAGCGGCTTGGAGTGAAACCGGAGGCGTGTCTTGTTTTTGAAGACACCGAAATGGGCATTCAAGCGGCACACGCGGCCGGAATGGCATCCGTGAAGATTCCGCTCCCATGGGAACGCACCTCAAACTCCTGACGGGTGGAAACCGACGTTTTCGAACGCGCGGGCCTGGCATCTACCCAGGCTCTATTCAGATAAACTTCAGATTTGCGGCGCAATGTCTGCGCATGGGTGTGCGATGCGCGTTCTAGTGATCGAAGACGATCCTGCAATGGCGGGCCTGCTTCAGAAGGGCTTACAAGAGGAAAATCACGTCGTCAGCGTTGCCAATGACGGCCGAAGCGGGCTGCAACTCGCGGCTGATTATCAGTTTGACGTGATTATTCTGGACTGGATGTTGCCGGGAATGGACGGCTTGGAAGTCTCGCGGCGCCTGCGCAAAGACGGTAACAGCACGCCCATTCTGATGCTGACCGCTCGCGATGCCGTGCCGGACATCGTGAGAGGTCTTGATGCGGGCATGGACGACTTCCTGACGAAGCCATTTTCGTTTGCCGAGTTGCTCGCCAGAATTCGCGCACTCGGGCGGCGTGCGAAAGCATCCCTGCATTTGAAGCATCTCGAAGTGGCGGATCTCTCGCTCGATCCCACCGCGCACCGCGTCTTTCGCGGCAGACAGGAAATTCATCTCACGCCGACGGAGTATCGCCTGCTTGAATTTTTGATGCGTCGGCAGGGCGGCGCAGCTTCACGCCGCGCGATTGTGGAGGCCGTCTGGGGTCTTGAGGCCGAAGTGGAGGAGAATACTCTCGATGCGTTCATCCGCTTGCTGCGCAGCAAGGTCGATGCAGGAAATAAGCCACGGCTGATTCATACCGTCCGCGGTTTCGGTTACCGGTTGCAGGAGGAAGCGAAAGAATGAAACGGCCCGGCATTCGCGGCCAGCTTACCGCGTGGTATTCGGTAATCCTTGCGCTCTCGCTGGCGGCGTTCTGTGCGGTGGCGTATTTCGCGATGCTCTACAGCATCCGTGAAACGGTGCAGTCGGAGCTGCGGCAACGAACGGAAGGCACGCGCGACATCATCGCGCAAGACGGGCCCGAAGGGCGCCAGGCGCTGAAAGACGAACTACGGGAATACGCCTCCGGACTTGGCCATGAAGGGCGTCTGCGTGTCGCGGATGCCGAGGGTTTGCTCTTTGCTTCGCCAGGCATGGAGCAGCCGATGGAGCCGCGCCGCCATTTCGCGCAACTTCGCCCTTGGCGCGAATGGATCGACGGCAAAGCGTATTTGCTGTTGCGCCAGAATGTCGACGTCGCCGGCACGCCATATGACGTGACGCTCGCGGTGCAAACAAGCGACTTCGAGCGCACGCTCACGCGCGGAAGTGTGCTGATCTTCGCGACGGCGCCGCTCTTTCTGCTAATTGCGGCGTTTGGCGGATGGTGGATGAGCCGTCGCGCGCTCGATCCCGTCGATAAGATGACGCAGGCAGCGCGCAGCATTGGCGTGCAGGACTTGGCGAAGCGGCTGTACGTTCCCCCAACGCGCGATGAACTCGCGCGTCTCGCCGAGACGCTCAATGACATGCTTGCCCGCCTCGAATCTGCGTTCAACAAGATCACCCAGTTTACGGCGGACGCGTCGCATGAATTGCGCACGCCTGTTGCCGTGATGCGGACGAGTGCGGAACTCGCCCTGCGCAAATCGCGAGGCGAAGAGGAGTATCGCGAGACGCTATCGCAGATTCTGCATGAGACCGACAAAGTCTCGCAGCTTATTGAAAACTTGCTGGCTCTGGCGCGTGCCGATTCCGGAGCCGCACAGATGCAGATGCAACGGACGGACATCGGCCCGATTCTCGCCCGAGCATGCGACCAATCGAAGCTGCTGGCGCAGGAAAAAGGTGTGGCGCTCAGCCGAAACGGCGCTTCGGACCCCATTTGGGTACACGCCAATTGTGATTCAATCGAGCGGCTGTTTGTCATCCTCTTGGACAATGCCGTGAAATATACGCCTAACGGCGGCAGGATCGACGTGAAGCTCGGCGTGGAAAACGGCTTCGCGACCGCTGAAATTCGCGACAGTGGGATCGGAATCTCCGCCGAAGACATGCCCTACATTTTTGACCGCTTCTTTCGCGCCGATCGAGCCCGTTCGCGTGAGCATGGCGGCGCAGGCCTGGGGCTCGCTATCGGCAAATGGATCGCCGAGGCGCACGGAGGCGAGATTCAAGCCCAAAGCGAACTCGCGAACGGATCGTCATTTCGAGTCCGAATACCCGTCGCCCAACCAAATTGAATTCATGTAATCTTCATGTATTACGGTTAGCTTTCTGATGCTTGCCGCTTTAGGCGGCATTACCTGGCAGCACTTCAAGGCAGGCCAACACGCCCTGCCGCTGCGGGTAGTTTCTCGGAGGTGCTGAATGGCAACCCAAAATTGGAAACGTGCGCGGATTTACGGCGTGGGCCTGGCATTGTTGGTGGGAACTGTGGTGGGTGGCGCTGCAATCGCCCAGCAGACGGGCGGCTCCGGCTACAAACTGGCGCAGAAAGTCGCGATCGGCGGCGAAGGAGGCTGGGACTATCTCGAAGTCGATCCCGCCGCGCATCACGCATTTATTTCGCGCGGCAGCCACGTGATGGTGGTTGACGAAGACGGAAAAGTGATCGGGGATATTCCGGATACTGCTGGCGTCCATGGAATTGCATTGGCGCCCGAATTCAATCGCGGCTTCACCAGCGATGGCCAAGCCAACCAGGTCACGATCTTCGACATGAAGACATTCAAGACCATCGGCACGGCACCGACAGAACGCGGCCCGGACGGGATTGTTTACGATCCCGCTTCGAAGCGTGTCTTCACCATGAACGGCGCCGGAAACAGCGCCACAGCGGTTGATGCCGAATCCGGTAAGGTAGCAGGCAGCGTGCCGCTTGGAGGCCGGCCTGAATTTGCGGCGGCCGATGGAAAAGGGCACGTCTTCGTGAATCTGGAAGATAAGAGCTCCCTCGTTCAGCTCGATTCGAAAGAATTGAAAGTGCTGAACACATGGCCGCTTGCGCCATGCGAATCGCCTTCAGGACTTGCCATCGATACCGCGCACGAACGGCTCGTGGTTGGATGCCACAACAATATGATGGCATTCGTCGATGGAACGAGCGGCAAGGTCGTCGGCAATGTGCCGATTCCCGGTGGCGTCGATGCGAATCGCTTCGATCCGGGTACGGAATTCGCATTCGCTTCCACGGGCAGCGGCGACGGTGCGATTACAGTCGCTCACGAGGATTCGCCGGATCATTTCACCCTGGTCGATACGATTCCCACAATGGGCGGCGCGCGTACCATGGCCATCGACTATGGCGATCACACGATTTATACCGTGAGCGCGCAGTTTGAGACACCGGCGCCCCAGCCGGCGGCACAATCCGTCGCGCCTGCAGCAGGCGGACAAGCCGGTCGCGGAGGCGAAGGGCGAGGCGGCAGAGGTTTCGCTCGCCGCACGATGGTCCCCGGGAGCTTCACCGTATTGATTTTTAAACGTTAACATTCGACTCTAGGCGGGCGTCTCGGGTGTGACCGGACGCTCGCCTGAAACATCACGGCGCGCCTTCAAACCGCAGCATCTTCCCCGCCAGGAAGGCGCATCGGAGGAAATGCTCATGATATATTCATCTCGCGTATCGGCGTGCCTTCTCGCAGGTGCATTGTCATTGACGCTGACGTCGCGTCCTGCAACAGCGCAACAATCTCCTGCCACAAACGAAACACAGCAAGCTCCCGCCACAAACCAGGGACAGCAACCGGCGACGACAACCGAGCCTCCGCAGCCGTCGGTACAACTCGAGCAGCCCGGCGGCGCTGCTCAGGCACCGATCACAATCACGCTGACTGACGCGATCGCGCGCGCACAAAAAATCAACGCACAATATCTGGGCGCAGTCAGCACCGCAAAAAACGCGCACGAAGACGCACTGCAATCGCGCAATGCAATGCTGCCGCAGGCAAGCGCGACTTCCCAATATCTCGGAACGCAGGGCAACGGCAAGATCGCTTCCGGCAGATTCGTGACGAACGACGGCGTGCACGTCTACCGCGCGTGGGGCGTATTCAAACAAGACCTTTCGCCGACCACATATCTCGGAACGGGCTATCACTTGGGCAAAGCGGCCGAGGCGCTGTCGAACGACCAGGCTGAGATCGCGAAGCGCGGCCTCATGGTCACCGTGACGAACAGCTACTACAGCCTCGCCGCTGCTCAACGCAATTACGCCGGTGCGCAGGAAGCGCTAAATGAAGCGCAGCACTTTTTGAATATCACGAAAGATCAGGAACAGAACGGGCTGGTTGCACATGCCGACGTGTTGAAAGCGCAAGTCCAATTCGAACAGCAGCAGCAGGCATTCGATCAGGCGAACCTTGCCATGCAAGATGCGCGGCTGAACCTTGCTGTCCTGATCTTCCCTACCCTGAACGAGAATTTCACGGTCATCGACGATCTCGATACACCGCCTGCGCTGCCCGGTTTCAGCGAGATGCAGGATATGGCCGGAAAGAATAATCCCCAATTACAGTCAGCAATAGAAGCGTTGCGCGAGACAGATGTGAACCTGACTGCCGCAAAGGGCGCGTTTTTGCCGTCATTCAACGTGGAAATGGACTACGGCATTGAGGCGAATGCTTTTGCGTTGCGCAGCGTCGTCGCGGCGTTTCCTGAGGTTGGACCCGTACCCAATTTGGGTTATTTTGTGACCGCGGGCGTCACCATCCCCGTCTTCGACTGGGGCACGTTGCGCAGCAAGCTGCATCAGGCGGAGACAAACCGCGAGCAGGCCCGCGCGCAGCTTAGCGAAACTCAGCGGCAAAATTTGGCGAATCTCTACGCCTACTACAACGACGCCTCAGTTTCGCGCAGCTCAGTGAATACGGCCCGCCAGCAGGCTAACGATGCGGCGGAGAGCCTGCGCCTTACGGTGCTTCGCTATCAAGCGGGGGAATCCACGGCGCAAGAAGTAGTCGACGCGGAAAACACCCTGACGCAGGCGCGCACGAATTACTCGAATATCGAATTACATTATCGCGTGGCGCTGGCGACGTTGCAGACGCTCACAGGGCCCTTCTAAAAATGCAAACGCTCAAGCTAACTCACATCCATAGTTTGGCGATCGGCGCAATCGCGTGTGCCGTGTTTCTCGGCGCGTGCTCCTCCAAAGAGGAGAGCGAACCGGCGCCCACCGTCACGGTACAAGTAGCGGCGGCGCAGACACAGCCAATCCAACAACTCATTAGCGCGGATGCGGTTCTCTACCCCATTGACCAGGCGGCCATCGTGCCGCAGGTGAGCGCACCGATAAAGAAGTTCTACGTGCAGCGCGGGAGCCAGGTCCACGCAGGCCAGTTGCTCGCCGAACTCGAAAGCCAGCCGCTGCAAGGCGCGGTGACGGAGAACCAGGGCAACTATCAGCAAGCACAAGCCGCCTACCAAACGGCATTGCAAAATGCCCAACAGCAATTGACGCTGGCGCAGCAACAGCTTGATGCGGCGCAGAAGCTCTACGACAGCCGCCAGAATCTCCTCAAGCAGGGCGCCGTTTCGCAGAAGGACGTCCAGGACGCCCAGATCGCGCTGACGCAGGCGCAAAATCAATACGATTCCGCGAAGAAGCAGTACGACCTGAAAGCCGCCGAAGGACAGTTAAACGCCGCCAGAGGCCGCGTCACAAGCGCGCAAGCACAATTGGATTATGCCAAAATCACGAGCCCTATCGCCGGCGTTGTAACGGATCGCCCCTACTTCACGGGTGAAACAGTGCCATCCGGCCAGCCCATCGTCACCGTCATGAATCTTTCTTCCATTGTTGCGCGATCGCACATCGCGCAGGATCAGGCCGCGCGCCTCAAAGTCGGCGACAGCGCCACAATCTCCTCGACTGGCGCACCCAAACCGCTGGAAGGAAAAGTTACGCTCGTCAGCCCAGCGCTCGACCCGAACAGCACCACAGTAGAAGTGTGGGTGCAAGCGCCGAACCCGGGCGACAAATTAAAGCCAGGTGCGAACGCGCACGTAAGTATCGTCGCGCAAACCGTGCAAAACGCGGTCGTAATTCCTGCTGCAGCGCTGCTCACCGAAACCAATGGCGCCACATCTGTGATGTTGATCGGCTCGGACAACAAACCCAAGCAGCAAGACGTGAAAGTCGGCATCCGCAACGGCGACAACGTGCAGATCACCGATGGTCTGAAGCCCGGAGACCGCGTAGCGACGACGGGCGCATATGAACTCAGCACCGAAGACCCGGACGTACTCGCGAAAACCACGGTGCAAATAGCGAAGCCCGCAGCGGCCGGAGACGACTCAAACTAATGCCGCGCGAGAGCACATCGCGGCGTGGGAGCCGCTCGTGAGCGCCACCTCAGTCACGGGTGGAAAGAGGACGCGGCAGGAAGCGGCAACGCGCTACTGGTTCGCACGGCATTCCAAATCGATCATCTTCATTGTCATCGTGTTGGCGGCTGTCGGTATCTACGAAGCACTCTCCATTCCCCTTGCCGTTTTCCCCAGCACCGAGTTCCCGCGCGTCATCATTGCCGTCGATAACGGCGTTATGCCGATCGGCCAAATGGAAGTGACGATCACACGCCCGATCGAAGAAGCCGTAAACGTCGTTCCCGGTCTGACGGATATCCGCTCGATCACGAGTCGAGGCTCGGCCGAAATCGATCTCTTCTTCAATTGGGGCGTCGATATGACGCAGACCCTACTGCAAACGCAGGCGGCGATTGCGCGCGTGCAAGGCTCCCTACCGTCCACAGTGCAAATCGAAGCGCGGCGCATGGATTTCGCCAGCGTCGCTCCGATCATCGGCTATAGCCTCACGTCGGACTCTCTGACGCAGACTCAGCTCTGGGAAATGGCCACCTACGATATGAAGCCACGGCTGAACACTCTGTCGGGAGTGGCGAACGTGCTCGTTCAGGGTGGACAGGTCCCGGTTTTCCAGGTAACGCCGAATCCCGCGCTGATGCAGCGCGCAAAAGTAACCTTGCAAGACATTCTCGACGCGGTGAATCGCACAAATCTGATTGATTCGCCCGGGCTTTTCGCGCAGAACCACCAATTGTTCCTTGGATTGGTCACGGCCCAAGTGCAGACGCCGCAGCAAATTGGCGGAATCGTCGTGCGCGATGCAAATGGAGTGCCGGTGCAAATTCGCGATGTGGGCGACGTTTCCTCTACGACGGCTCCCAATTACACGGTCGTCACCGCAAATGGAAAGCCGTCTGTGCTCCTCAGCATTAATCGGCAGCCGGGCAGTAATACGGTGATGGTAGCGAATGAAGTTCACGCGGAAATTCAGAAGCTTCAAGCGGGGTTGCCGCACGGCACTCAGCTGAATGTTTTCTATGATCAATCGGACGTGATCAACGCCTCCATCTCGAGCGTTCGCGATGCTATCTTGATCGGCATCTTTCTCACCGCACTGATTATTTGGCTTTTCCTGCGCGATTTGGGAACAGCAGTACTCGCCGGCGTAGTCGTGCCGGTGACGATCTGCGTCACATTTGTTGGAATGAAGCTGCTCGGCCAGAGCTTCAACATGATGACGCTCGGTGGCCTCGCAGCTGCGGGTGGCCTGGTGATCGACGATGCAATCGTGATGGTCGAGAACATCGTCCTGCATCGCGATGGCGGCGAGCCGCCGCTTGAGGCAACAAGCCGCGCCCTCAAAGAGCTGACGATCCCGCTGATCGGCTCGACGCTCACGCCGATCGTCGTCTTCCTGCCGTTAATTTCGATCACCGGCGTCACAGGGACTTTCTTCCGCGCGCTCGCCATCGCGATGAGCATCGCGCTGCTCACATCTTTGGTGCTGGCGCTCGGCTGGACCACAAATCTCGGAACCTATTTCATCCGCCACAAGGGCGGCGCCGAGGCGTCCACATCGGCTCCTCCGGAAAACGGCGCGGCCGAATACGATTCGCAAGAAGAAGTGCGCCGCATGATCGCTGCCGAGGAAAAATCGCTGAAGGGCGGCTTTTTCGGCCGCGTAGTCGACCGGTATGTCCGATGGCTCCGGTTCGCCCTCGAGCATCCCGCGTGGCTGGCTCTGTTTTGCGCGGCGCTGATCGTCGTCTCCTATTTTTGCTATCGAGGCCTTGGCACCGATCTTCTGCCCGCGATGGATGAGGGCGGCTTCATTTTGGATTACGTGATGCCGCCCGGCAGTTCCCTGCAAGAGACCAATCTCGCCATCGAACACGTGATTAGCATCATCCGCTCCACACCCGAGGTGGAAAGCGTCTCCCGAAGAACCGGACTGCAACTGGGACTTGCTGCGGTCACCGAGCCAAATACCGGCGATATCTCAGTGAAGTTGAAGAGCAAACGCAGCCGCGGCATCGACGAAATCATTAGTGACATTCGCGCGAAGGTAAATCGAAGCGAGCCGGAATTGGATGCCGAATTCGTCCAGGTGTTGCAGGATACAATCGGCGATCTCAGCGGCGAGCCGCAGCCGATTGTCGTGAAACTTTTCAATCCGGACGGCAACCTCCTCAATAGTTGGGCGCTGAAGGTAGCGGACGCGCTCGGAAACATCCAGGTAAGCGGGAATCATCCCGTCGTCGACATCGATAATGGCGTGGACAGCGCCACGAGCGGGCCTGCCGTGCTCTTCACAGTGGATCCGGCCGCGGCGGTAAGGGCGGGATTCACGATTGATCAGATCGACGTTGCCTCCAGCACGATTCTCGATGGAGAGCCTGCACAAACGCCCGTTATCCTCAACAACAGGCCTTATCAGCTTCTCGTGCGCTATCCAGAGGCGAATCGAGCTTCTTTGGACGCAATGCGAAACACGATTCTGGTGAACTCAGCCGGAGGCACAGCCACGCTGGGTTCCATGGCCGCGATCACCGAATTGCCCGGACAGACGGAAATTCGCCGCGAGGATTTGCAGCAGGACGTAGAGGTCTCGGCGCGCCTCGAAGGGCTCGATCTTGGCTCCGGCATCGCTGCTGTACAAAAAGCCGTCGCCGCTCTCAACATTCCGTCTTCCATTCGCGTGGAATATGGTGGCACCTATGCCGAGCAGCAACAATCTTTCAAGGATCTGCTGCTCGTTCTGCTTTTGGCGCTCGTTTTGATTTTTATCGTACTTCTCTTCGAATTCAGATCGTTTTCATCTCCGCTGGCTATTCTGGCGTCGGCTGTGCTGTCGACATCCGGCGTGTTTTTCGCGCTGCTGATCACGAACACCACGTTCAACATTTCGTCGTTCATGGGAACAATCATGGTGATCGGCATCGTAGCGAAAAACGGCATTTTATTACTTGATGCCAATCAGAAGTTCCTCTCGGTTGGATTATCCTCGGAGGAGGCGCTGATTCAGGCTGGCCGCCGCCGCTTGCGGCCGATTGTGATGACCGCGATGGCTGCCGTCGCGGGAATGTTGCCGCTTTCGCTCGCATGGGGCGCGGGCTCGCAGATGTTGCAGCCATTGGCGATAGCCGTAATCGGAGGAATCCTGATTTCGATGGTCCTTTCGTTGCTGATCACGCCGTCGATCGAGTTTTACTTCACGCGGAATCGCCGCAGTGCCGTCTAAATACACAGGTCGGGGACTTTTGCTTCCATGAGGTTTGCCACTGCGTTTCAGGTCGCCTTTCGCGCGCTTGGGCGTAACAAGTTGCGCTCGGCTTTGACGATTCTCGGCATCACCATCGGCATCAGCGCCGTTATCTGCACTGTCGCCATTGGCCAGGGCGGCTCGAATATGATCAAGCAGCAGCTCGCAGGCTTGGGCGAGAACATGATTTGGGTCGAGGCCGGCGGTCGCAAGGTCAACGGCATGCGTACGGGCAACGGTCAGGGGAAAAGCCTCACAGCCGAGGACGCACGTGCAATTCGCGACACGATTCCGCATATCATTGGTGAATCGCCCAACGTCGACGGCAATGTGCAGGTGGTCTACGGGAACCAGAATTGGTATACACACTATCGCGGCGTTTCGCCCGATTACTTCCAGATTCGCAAATGGCCCGTCGTCCACGGTGCCAGCTTTACGGATAAGGACGTGAATGACCTGGCCAACGTCTGCGTCATCGGACATACCGTGCAGGAGGAAGTTTTTCAGGGAACCGATCCGGTCGGGGAGACGCTTCGCGTCGGCACAAATGCGTTTCAAGTCCTGGGTGTGCTGCAAACAAAAGGACAATCGAGCTTCGGCCAGGATCAGGACGACATCATCATACTTCCCTACAGCACGGCACAGCACAAATTGAAAGGAATCTCGTGGATCGATGACGCGTACTTTTCTGTCGATTCGGCAGAGAATATCCCCTCTGCCGAAGATGCCATCACCGGGCTTCTGCGACAGCGCCATCACCTGCGTGCCGATGCAGATGACGATTTCAATATCCGCCATCCCGAGGATATTCTCCAAGCGCAGGAGCAGACCAGCGAAACATTCACGCTGATGCTTGGCAGCATTGCCTCCGTATCGCTGTTGGTCGGCGGCATCGGCGTGATGAATATCATGCTCGTTTCGGTCACAGAGCGAACGCGCGAAATCGGCGTTCGTATGGCGATTGGCGCCACCGAACACGATGTGCGCAGCCAATTCCTGATCGAAGCGCTCGCATTGAGTCTGATCGGCGGTATCTGCGGCATTGTTTCCGGCGTGGGAGCCTCGGCGGGGATCTCCCAGTTGCTGCAATGGCCTACAGAGATTTCGATTTTCGCAATTCTGGTCGCAGCGGCTTTCGCAGCAGGAATCGGAATCGTCTTCGGCTATTACCCGGCGCGAAAAGCCTCCGCCCTCGACCCTATTGAAGCCCTCCGCTACGAATAGTGTTTGTTTTGCGCTTTTGTATCGCTCTTGCGTCCGGGTTCGGCTCCGCTTTTTCTTCATCTCGCATCACGATACAATTTCTACGAAACCCTCTTGCCATCTTCGCTGAAGTCGTTATTCTGTTTAAGGGCGCTCAGATATTTTCCTGCAGTCTTGTCTGATGCTTCGCTGCTATATTCCTCGGCATCTTTTCAAAATTTCGTCTAACGATTCGCGCTGAGGATCGTCTCTACACTTGGGGAGGTGTATTCGTGGAGTTCCGTACCGCGTTCCATATTGCGTTCCGCACGCTCGGGCGCAACAAGCTGCGCACCGCGCTGACAATGCTCGGCATCATGATCGGCATCGGCGCCGTCATCTGCACTGTCGCTATCGGCCAGGGTGGCCAGCAGATGGTCCAGCAGCAGTTCGCCAGCCTCGGTGAGAACATGATCTGGGTTCAAGCTGGCGGACGCAATGTAAATGGAGTGCGAACCGGATACGGCGCGACCAAGACGCTCACTCCGGACGACGCGAAAGCGATTCGCGCGGGCGTGCCGCACGTCACCGGATTCTCACCGGACGTCGATGGCCACATTCAAGTCGTCTACCAGGGCGCAAACTGGTACACGATGTATCGTGGCGTATCGCCGGATTATTTTCAGGTTCGAAACTGGCCTGTGGTGCAGGGCGCGGCCTTTACGCAACAGGATGTGGACACTCATGCCAACGTGTGCATCCTCGGGCACACCGTACAAGAGCAACTTTTTGCGTCGGACAATCCTCTCGGAAAGACGATCCGCATGGGCAAACAGACTTGCCGCGTGATCGGCCTCTTGAAAGCGAAGGGGCAATCGCCCGGTGGCTTCGATCAGGACGATCTCATTGTCATCCCGTATACGACGGCCATGCACAAGATAACGGGCATTTCGTGGATCCACAACGCGTATTTCTCCGTCGATTCGATCGCCAACCTTGACTCCGCGGAAGAGGGGATGGAGCGCCTGCTCAGGCAGCGGCATCATCTACGGCCCGCCGAAGACGACGATTTTAATATCCGCCATCCTGCGGATATTGCGGCGGCGAGAGAAAAGACCAGCGAGACCTTCACCATGATGCTCGGCAGCGTGGCCTCGGTATCGCTGCTTGTGGGCGGCATCGGCATTATGAACATCATGCTGGTTTCCGTCACGG
>DATNBB010000100.1:0-10039 GCA_035607335.1 Binatia bacterium
AGGCGTAAGCACGGGTCACGGCCGGTTGCGCAGCGCACTGGTTGCTGCACAGGTTGGCCTCTCAATCGTGTTGCTGATCGGGGCCGGCTTGATGATGCGTACGTTTTTCGCCCTCGGGAGCGTCGACCTTGGCCTTAACCCTAAAAATATCCTCGCAGCAAACGTAGTCTTTCCGCCGGGGCAGTACACAACCGCCGCCGCTAAGCAGGCGTTCTTTCGCCAACTTCTACCGCGTGTCGGTTCGCTACCCGGAGTCAGCAGCGTTACAGAATCCATCACCCTACCGGTGGAAGGCGGGGCAAACACGCCCGTAACAGTGCCAGGCACCACTCATTCCGGAACTTGGACAAGTAACGTCGAGTTGATCACCGAAGATTACTTTCGGACCGTGGGACTTCCTCTGGTGCGCGGCCATCTGCTTTCTGCCACCGACGTCGATTCGGCGCGAAGGGTGATCGTCGTAAATCGCAAGCTCGTCCATGATTTCTTTGGCGGCTCTGATCCTATCGGGCGCACAGTCAAGTTTAATGTTCTCGATCAAGTGCCGGACGCTCCACATAATGCCTATTTCGAAATTGTGGGCGTCGTGGGCGATGCTCGGAACAACGGTTTGGAGAAGGGCATCGCGCCCGAGGCGTTTATGCCCTACACCGTCACTGCGCTCGCAGGAAATGAGCTGTTGTTGAAGACCGCAGTCAACCCCGTCTCTGTGCTGACGAATCTGCGCCAGGAAATCGCGAGCATCGATCACAACGTCGCCCTTTCCAATGCCGATTCGCTCGAGACAATCCTGCACCGCGAATATTTCGCGGCACCCGAATTTGGGCTTGTGCTGCTGAGCATCTTTGCCGGAATCGGGCTGATCCTTTCGGCGATTGGAGTATTCAGTGTCATGGCATATAGCGTTTCTCTGCAAACGCATGACATTGGTATACGGATGGCTTTGGGCGCAAACCCCGGCGGCGTGATGAAGATGGTGCTCTTGAAAGGACTGCGGCCCATCCTGATCGGCGTCGTGCTCGGCTTGCTGGCGAGCTATGCGTCCACTCGAGTGCTCGCGAGCCAGATTTACGGCGTGAAAGCCACGGATCCGATCACATTCGCCGGAGTTGTGGCTGTTCTCGCTATCGTAGGCTTGGCGGCGTGCCTGCTGCCAGCCCGCCGTGCGACTCAGGTGGATCCATTGGTCGCGCTTCGTTATGAGTGAGGGAGACACATGAGCGGAATCGGAACGTTCTGGCAGGACCTGCGGTATGCGGCGCGCAGCTTGCGCAAGGACCGCGGCTCGGTCGCGCTGGCGCTGCTTGCCCTCGCTCTCGGAATCGGAGCGACCACTGTGATCTTCAGCGTTGTTTACAGCGTGCTGATCGATCCCTTCCCCTACAAAAATTCGAGCCAGCTTGTTCACATTTATATCCATAGCTCCACGCAAACCGGGCCGTACGGGCGCAACGGCTACACCGTGAAAGAGTTTTTCGACTTCAAGGCGCGGAATCACGTCTTCAGCGACATGATGGCCGGGGATAGCGAGAATTTCGTCTACAAGCTCGGCAATACCACCTATCAGGCGACCGGCGCAATTCTCGATCCTGGAATGTTCTCCGGCTTGGGCGTGAGGCCGATTCTCGGTCGCGAGATTGCGGAATCGGACGGCCAACCCGGTGCGCCGCCTGTATTTGTGATGAGCGACCGAATGTGGCACGAACGCTTCAATCGTGATCCAAAAGTTCTGGGTACCACGCTCACTCTGAATGGCGTGCCGCGGACGCTGGTGGCGATTATGCCGCCGCGTTTCCTGCTGCTCGGCGCCGACATTTGGGTTCCGACGAAAATTAGTCCGGGCTTGACTGCAGAAGTGGTCGGCGGTCCGGCGGGACAGCCACTGTACGTCTGGACCGTTGCCCGATTGAAGCCGGGCGTCACGTTGAAACAGGCCGCCGCGGACATGGAAGTGATTGCGCACAACGAGGCCAAAACATATCCCGATCTTTATCCCAAGCAGTTCCGCGTGTTGGTTGGGACCATCGCAGACCTCTATACGCGCGGCCTGCGCACGATGATTTACATTTTACTGGGCGCCGTACTGATGCTGCTGCTCATTGCTTGCAGCAATGTGGCGAATCTACTGCTGGCGCGCGCCACGGCTCGCGAAAAAGAACTTGCGATTCGCGCCACAATCGGAGCTTCACGTGGCCGGTTGATACGTCAACTGCTTGCCGAGAGCTTCGTGCTTGCCGCGGCCGGCGCGACAATCGGCTGCGGCCTGGCGTATGCGGGCCTGCAATGGGTAAAGGCGACAATTCCGCCCGACACGATCCCTTCTGAAGTCGAAATCAAATTCAGCGCGGCCGCTTTGCTCGCAACGATGGCGGTGACGCTCATAACGACTCTGCTCTGCGGGCTTGCCCCTGCGCTTCGGGCGGCGCGCGGCGATTTGCACGGTCGACTCATGGGTACGGGCAAAGGCGTCGGAGCCAGCAGCAGCCACGGTCGATTGCGCTCCGTTCTCGTGGCTTCGCAGGTAGGACTCGCAATCGTCTTGCTCGTGGGCGCCGGGCTCATGATGCGAACGTTTTTCGCGCTCGGCCGCGTGGATGTTGGCTTCAACCCGCAAAACATCCTGGTCGCACCTGTCGTTTTCCCGAACGGCCAGTACAAGACTTCGGCGTCCAAGCAAGCGTTTTTTCGACAGCTTTTGCCGCGGCTCGCCACGGTGCCCGGCGTCGCCGACATCAGCGAATCAATGACGCTGCCCGTGGAAGGCGGCGCAACCACCGAAGTGACCGTTCCGGGCACGACTCACTCCGACACATGGACCACATCCGCCGAGCTGATCAGTGAGGACTACTTCAAGACAATCGGCGTGCCTCTTATTCGTGGCCGCTTGCTTACTGCGGATGAGATTGATTCGGCGCGCCCGGTCGTCGTCGTCAACAAGACGCTCGTCCACAATTTCTTCGGTGACTCGGATCCAATTGGCCGAACGATCAAATTCAATGTGCTCGACCGCATTCCGGATGCGCCGCACAACACATATTTCCAGATCGTCGGAGTTGTCGGCGACGTCCGCAACAGCGGCCTGCAAAATGCGATCGCGCCCGAAGCTTACATCCCGCATACCATCACGAGCCTGGCAAATGACACAATTCTGCTTCGAACCGCCGTGAAACCCGAATCGGAAGCAGCCAATGTGCGCCAGATCGTCTCCAGCATCGATGCCAATGTGGCGCTCGCTAACATGCAATCGCTGGAAGCGATTCTGCATCGCGACTATATGGCCGCGCCGGAATTCGGCTTGATGCTGCTTGCTGTCTTCGCTGGTATCGGGCTTATCCTTTCGGCTGTCGGCGTATTCAGCGTGATGGCCTACACCGTCTCGCTGCAGACACACGATATCGGAATTCGCATGGCTTTAGGGGCGCAGCCCAGCGGTGTAATGCGTATGGTGTTGCTCAATGGATTGAGGCCGATTTTTGCGGGAGTCATCGTCGGGCTTGGTACGAGCTTTGCGTTGACCCGGTTGATGAAGAGCCAGATTTTCGGCGTCACCGCGACGGATCCGTGGACGTTCGGCGGAGTAGTGGTCGTGCTCGCTATAGTCGGCCTGGCGGCTTGCGTACTGCCTGCGCGGCGCGCGACGCAGGTGGACCCGCTGATCGCCCTGCGTTACGAGTAACGGGAATCGCGAGTGCTACGTTTGGCGCTCACGGGAGACACCGACTATGGGTACGCTGATGCAGGACGTTCGTTATTCGCTGCGGATGCTGTCGAAGAATCCCGGCTTTACTATCGTTGCGGTGTTGACGCTGGCGCTCGGCATCGGCGCGAACACGGCGATATTTTCTGTAATTGACACCGTTCTACTTCAGCCGCTTCCCTTTCCCGAGGCTGACCGCATCGTGCAGCTTGAGACGAGTTCTCCCGGCGGCAATGGCCCGATCACCTCGATTCCCAAGTACATGAGTTGGCGCGAGCAGACCACAGTGTTCGACGCGACTGCGCTCTACGACATCGGCGTCGGGCGCATGAATCTCACGGGAGGCGACCGCCCCGAGCAAATCAGCGGTCTGCACGTCTCGGCGGACTATTTCCGGCTCTTTGGCGCGCGTGTGATTCGGGGCAGGACATTCACAGCCGATGAGGACATTCCCAACGGGCCGAACGTGGCTGTGATCAGTGAGTCGCTCTGGCGAAACCGGTACGGCAGCGACCCCGCGATGATCGGCAAAAACATCCAACTCGGCGGCGTGCCTTATGAAGTGATTGGAATCCTGGACCGGAGCTTCCGTTGGGACCCGCCGATGGACGTGTGGTTGCCCATCCGAGCCGATCCCGCAAGCGCGAACCAGGGCAATTATCTAATGGCGGCGGGGAGACTGCGGCAGGGCGTCACTCTCGCGCAGGCTAAGGCGGCAATGGGCCTCGCCGCCGAGGCGTTCCGCAGAAAATATACGAACGGGCTTGGCCCCAGGCAGAGCTTCACGGCGGAGCGAATGGAGGATGTGCAGGTGGCGAACGTGCGTCCGGCGCTGCTGCTCTTGCTCGGCACAGTAGGATTCGTGCTGCTGATTGCCTGCGCCAACGTGGCGAACCTGCTGCTCGCGCGCGCTGCAGTTCGACGGCGTGAGATCGCGATTCGGGCCGCTATGGGCGCGGGGCGGAAACGCATTATCAGCCAGTTGCTCACGGAAAGCGTGATCTTGTCTACGATCGGCGGCGTGCTTGGGCTCGCCATCGGCTATTTCGGCGTGCGAACCCTGCTTTCCATGAATCCGGGAAATATCCCGCGAATCGGGGACAAAGGCGCGAATCTGAGCATGGATTGGCGCGTGCTGGTATTCACGCTCGTCATTTCCATTTTTACGGGCATTCTCTTTGGGCTGATTCCAGCGATCCATGCTTCGCGCACCGATCTGAATTTGATGTTGAAGGAGAGCAGCTCGCGCTCGGGTACCGGTTTCCGGCAGAACAAAGCGCGGTCAATCCTCGTCATCACCGAAATGGCTCTGGCGCTGATTCTGTTAGCGGGCGCTGCTCTGCTGATACGCACATATATTGCGCTGCGACACGTTGAGCCCGGCTTTGACCGGCACAATATCCTTACGATGAATATGTCACTCCAGGACGCGCGCTATCAGAAAACGGCCCAGGTCGCGCAGCTCGTCAGAGACGGCGTCGAGCGCATTCAATCTTTGCCCGGCGTCGAGGCAGCGGCAACTACATGTTCGCTTCCACTCGAGCCGAGTTTTGGTCTCGGGTTCACGATCGAGGGCCAGACCAATACGGACCCGCGCAACCAACCTGGCGGCGCTTGGCGCAGTATCTCGCCAAATTACTTCAGCATTTTTCGAATTCCGGTGATTCGAGGGAGAGTGTTTACTGAACGTGACGACACCGGAGCGGCTCCGGTCGTGGTTGTGAACGAAGCGCTCGTAAAAGCATTTTTCTCAAAACAGGATCCGATCGGTGCACGAATCACGATTGGCAAAAATGCCGGCCCGCAATTCGCCGAGCCGCCACGTGAAATCGTTGGAGTAGTGGGCGACGTCCGTGACGGCGGTTTGAACCAGAAACCTTTCCCGATCATGTATATTCCCGCCTCGCAAGTCACCGACGGGATGACTTTGCTTAACGAGCAGATCCTGCCGATCATGTGGGTCGTACGCACGAAAGTGGCGCCCTACTCACTTAATCAGGATATTCAACGCGAGCTGCGCGAGGCGAGCGGTGGTTTGCCGGTCGGAAAGATTCGCTCGATGGAACAGGTGGTGGCAGAGTCCACCGCGCGCGATGATTTTAATACGACGCTGCTAACGATTTTTGCGGCCGTCGCGCTGCTACTCGCCGCCGTGGGAATCTACGGCCTGATGGCGTATTCGGTGCAGCAGCGAACGCAGGAGATCGGGATTCGGATGGCTTTAGGCGCTGCGCCCGGGAAGGTTCGCGGCATGATCGTGCGGCAAGGAATGATCCTGGCACTCATTGGCGTCGTCGTGGGCGTCGCCGCAGCGCTCGCGCTCACGCGGCTGATGGCCAGCCTTATTTTTGGCGTGAAGACCTGGGACCCCGTCGTGTTTATCACAGTGACGATTGTGCTGAGTGTCGTCGCGCTCTTCGCTACGTATATTCCTGCGAGGCGTGCCGCGCATATCGACCCACTTGTAGCTCTCCGCTACGAATAAGCCAAAGCGCCATTTGCTGGAGCGGTCCATGAGGTTTCACTACCGTGGAAACTTGCCGTTATTCTTGCGGCCGTCATATTTCGTTCATGAGCCTGTCACATTCGGAAGTATCATGGCAATCAGAGGGATGATTGTGCCTGCATGGCGAGCGTAATTCAAAACGTGCCGGAGAGCGCGCGGGTCGCTCAGAAGGAATCGGGCAAATACCCCGGTGCGCTTGTCGTCGTGGAGGGCATTGATGGCTCTGGCAAGAGTACGCAGCTCTATCTCCTGAAGCGTTGGCTGGAAATCGGCGGCTATCGCATCCATTTCACTGAATGGAACTCCTCGCCGCTCGTGAAGTCAGCCACGCGCCGCGGCAAGCAGCGCAAGCTCCTCACGCCAACCACCTTTTCTCTGCTCCACGCCGCCGATTTCGCCGATCGCTGCGAGCGCCAGATTTTGCCGCTGCTTCATGGCGGTTATCTCGTGCTTGCCGATCGCTACATCTATACGGCCTTCGCCCGAGATGCCGCACGTGGCTGCTCGCCGCACTGGTTGCGCAATCTCTATAGCTTCGCTCCCGTGCCGGACGTCACGTTCTACTTCCGCGCTCCGCTCGACGTTGCCGTCAATCGCATCGTCGCAGGACGTCCGAAATTGAAATATTATGAAGCCGGCATGGACCTGGGCATTTCGCTCGACCGCGCTGAAAGCTTCCGCATTTTCCAGGAGCGGATCCTGAACAATTACGACCAAATGATCGAGACAGACAAATTCGTCCTTATGGACGGCACCATCCCGGTGAACCGTTTGCAGAAGCTGATGCGCCAGATCGTCGGCGAGCGCGTAAATATGGAGCAGTTCGCGCCGAAGAAAACAAAAAAGAAATGACCGACTCATTGCCCGAAAGCGATAGCAGCTCTAACGGCCAGCCGCGTAAAACCGTGAAACAGCGAGCGGGACAAGTGCGCCCGAGGCGGAGCAAAAAGCCCGCCGATGCCGCCGACACCACTGCTTCGCGCTTCTATGGCGCGCCCATGCCGGGCATCACTGCCGAAGAACTGAGCGGCTCGCTCATCGTCATCGAAGGCACCGACGGCTCCGGCCGATCAACGCAAATCTCTCTTCTGACCGAATGGCTCGAATCCGAAGGCTTCGCCGTGCAAACGATGGGGCTTCGGCGTTCCTTTCTGGTCGGCGAAGATATCGATGCGCTACTCGCCGAAAATGCCGTCACGCGCATGACTCTCGCGCTGATGTACGGCACGGACTTCTTCGACCAACTCGAGCGCCGCATCCTCCCTGCTCTGCGCTCCGGCTTGATTGTCCTTGCGGACCGTTACATTTTTACTTTGATTGCCCGCTCCGCCGTCCGCGGCATCAGCCGTGATTACCTGCATGGCCTTTACGAAATGGCTCTTCGCCCCGATCTCACCTTTTGGCTCAGCGTGCGCCCCGAAGTCGCCTTCGACCGCGAGTTCAAAAAGTCTCACTCGATCAGCTACTGGGAATCCGGCCGTGACCTTTCCCTCTCCAACGATCTCTTTCAGTCTTTCATTCGCTACCAATCAATGGTACAGAAAGAGTTCGAGTATCTTTCGAAACGCCACTACTTCGTGGAAATCGACGGCGAAAGGAGTGTGGCCGAGGTGAACGCGGCGCTCCGCAAACGGATCGCCCGGCAATTGGGTATTCGAGGCACGCACTATCATCCCTCGAACGCCCTTGCTCACCTCTGGCGCTAAGCGCGAGTGGCTGCTCCTGTCCAATTGGCGGCGATTGACGCCGGGTCCAACGCCATCCGATTAGTCATCGCCCGCGCTACATCTGCGCAGCACATCGAAATCATCGAAAACCAACGCGCCCCCGTCCGCTTGGGTCACAATGCATTCACGCGCCGATTGCTTGACGCAAAAACGATTGGCCGCGCCGTTCGCGCCTTCCGCGGCTTTCGCGATGATATGGACTACCACAATGTTACGGCGTATCGCGCCGTTGCCACGGCCGCCGCTCGCGAAGCGCGCAACAGCCGCAAACTGCTCGAACGCATCCGCCGCAAAACCGGCATTGAAATCGACGTCATCACCGGGGAAGAGGAAGCGCAACTGGTCTGCAATGCCGTTCACTGGGCGCTCGGTGAAAGCGTTCAGCCCCGCGTCATCTTCGACCTCGGTGGCGGCAGCCTCGAGCTCAATTTTTTTCAGCGCGGCGAATTGCAGCGCCGCATTGGGCTTCCGCTCGGCACGATTCGTTTGATGGAAACCTACAAAATTGAAGGGGTAATTGACGAAGACAAGCGTCGGCGTCTCCGCCACCATATTTTCGCGCTATTGCGCAGCGCCGTGCCGTCCGCGCCGAAACTCACTCGCGGAATCGGCGTCGCCTGCGGCGGGAACGCCGAAGCGCTCGTCCGGCTCGCGGCTGGCCCCAATGCCGGACGAATTCCCACGATCAACACGCGCCTGCTAAAAGATCAGACGTGGAAGCTGCAGAATCTTGATGTACCCGCGCGCATGCGTGCCTTCCGTATTCGTCAAGACCGCGCTGAAGTGATCGCCATCGCCGCGATTATTTTCACATCCTTGGCAGAATGGCTCGGCTTGGGCTCGCTCCTCGTTCCCGGCGTCGGTGTTCGCGAAGGCGTTTTGCTCCAATTGGTCGCCGAGCAATATTCCGCCACCGCGGAATCCGAAGAAGACATGCGCCGCGATGCCGAATTGCTCGAGAGCACGCGTTGGTTCGCTCGCCGCATGGGCAATAACGAAGGTCATGCCGAGCAGGTCTCGCGCCTCGCCCTTTCACTTTTCGATCAACTACGCCCGCTGCACCAGATGAATTCCGATATGCGCGTCCTGATGGAAATCGGTGCGTTGCTTCATGATGTCGGCCACTTCGTGAATCGCAAGGCGCACCAGCGCCATGGCGAATATCTCGTGCGCAACGCCGAGATTCCCGGCCTCCGCGGCTGGCGTCGTGACATGGTCGGTGCGCTCGTTCGATATCACAATACAAAGTCCGAGCCCGAAATGACGCATGCGTCTTATGCATCGCTCGATAGCGAACGCCGCCGCGAGGCACGCGTTCTCAGCTCATTGTTGCGAATCGCCGAGCGCCTCGAATCGGAGCATGAACAGCGCGTCACCGGCGTTGACGTTCGGATCGAAGGCCGCAAGGCGATTTTTCTTATCGCCGCATCCGAAGGCACGCGCCTCGATATCGCCGGCCTTGAGCGCAAGGCCAAACTTTTCGAGACGGAATTCCACCTGAAAGCCGAATTCCGCCGCGATCAGAGAAAAGCGAAAGTCGCCTGATTTTGTTGAGAAATGTGTGGGCGCGCTTGTTGGCCCCTAGTTATGCACCCATTTCTGCTGCTAGACGGCACATCGAGGTCCAAAACTCATGCTTCTCTACCTGATCCGCCACGGCATTGCTATTGATCGTAGCGATCCCAAATCGCCAGCTGAAGCTGAACGCCCGCTCACTCCGAAAGGCGTGCAGAAAACGCGGGCTGCGGCGCTCGGGCTTGCCGAACTCGGCGCCAAACTCGATGTCTTCATCTCGAGCCCCTACGTCCGCGCCGTCCAGACGGCTGAAATCTTCGGCGAGGTGTTCGGTTTTCGGCCGGACAAAATCCGACTAACTGATGCGCTTAAACCGGCCGCGAATCCCGCCGAAATTGCGAAGGAAATTCAGCGCATTCGCGCTAAAGAAATCGCCTGTTTCGGTCACGCGCCGCATTTGGACCTCGCCATTGCCCAATTGTCCGGCGCGCGCGCCGTTTTCACGGAACTGAAAAAAGCCGGCATCGCATGCTTTGAGCATTCCGCGCCTCACGGCCGCTGGACCCTTCGCTGGCTCGTCAGCCCCAAGCTCCT
>DATNBB010000019.1:0-4698 GCA_035607335.1 Binatia bacterium
TTATTTTATGCGGCGAAGACAAATATCCCGCAAAAGTCGCTGTTTTGTAAAAAATTCGTGCTCGCTTGCTTCTTTGCGCGAAGTTGCAGCGTCTGATTGCTAGTAGCAATCCCCAAAAGGAGAAAATATGTCTCGCACCAGCTTTAAAGTGTCTATTCTGTTCGTCGCAGTTGCGCTGATGTTCTTTGCCTCTTCGGCCGTTCATGCGAATACAGCGGCCAACAAGGGGGACATTGCAACC
This sequence comes from Binatia bacterium, assembly GCA_035607335.1. Classification (GTDB taxonomy): domain Bacteria; phylum Acidobacteriota; class Terriglobia; order Acidiferrales; family UBA7541; genus Palsa-295. The sequence continues at coordinate 242 of DATNBB010000019.1, forward strand.
ACTCTGAACGTTATGACTCAAGTCACCCTTGGCGGCACGTCCATAGCTCCCGGCACCTACACCGTGAAGGCTGATGGCAGCAAGGTAATGTTTCTTCAAAATGGCAAGACCGTAGCGCAGGCAAACGTCGAGTGGAAAGACTCTGCTCAGAAATCGCCTTACTCAAATCTCCTCGCGGAGCAAGGGGCAGTGAAGGAAATTCACTTTAGCGGGAAGACTCGCTACGTCACGATCGCGCAGTAGGAGGAGGCTGGCGGTTATTGACGCGATCGATAGTTCCGCAGCGCGTCATCGATCAGAGCGTCCAATTCTTGGCGTGTTAACGTAATCCGCTCAGTTTCATTCGCGTCGGACGTGACCAACGTTTCGGCATGCGCGGCAGCAGGAGGACCCAGCCCCGCGCGTGCCCGCAGCGCCAGCAGTTGAGCGACGTCGCCACTCGAAAGCAGATTCTGCTTGCCGAGCAACTCGGTCACGAGCGTGACGCGTGCGATATGCTCCGCCGCCTCCATTCGCCCGAAGGCCGTGAACAAATCCGGTCCGTAGGCGACTACTCCATGATTGCCCATCAAAATCGCGTCGTGGCCGTGCACGAAGGGCTCCAGCGCGGCGGAAAGCGCCGGTGTGCCGGGCATCGCATATGGCGCAACGGGAATTGTGCCGAGGGAAAAAACCGCTTCGCAAAGAAGCGCCTTGTTGAGTGAGACTCCCGCGGCCGCGAAGCCGCTCGCAACAGGAGGATGTGCATGGCAGACCGCATGAATGTCCGGACGACATCGGTAAATGAGCAGGTGCATTCCCAATTCCGACGAAGGGCCGCGCTCGCCGCTCAGCTTTTTGCCGTCCAGGCCGGTAATGATCAGGTCGTCCGGCTCCAACAATCCTTTGTTCACGCACGTGGGCGTCGTGAGAACACGGTGCGTGTCCAAACGTACCGAAATATTTCCATCGGTCGAGGGAACGAATCCGCGTTCGCGCAGCCATTGCCCGGCAAGGCAAATATCGCGCCGATGTTCGGACTCGGCCTTGAGCATTCCTGACGAAATAGCGCCGCTATGCAAGACGTTGCCCCCGAGAGTGCGGACACAATACTCAGTTCGCGAGGCGAATGGAAGGAAAAAATTTTCTGAAAGCACCCACCATAGAAATGTGCGCTGAATGCTGTCCGGGCGGGCTCTTGCGCTCTTTAGGCGTAGAAGCCGCGCAAAGTGAGAGCTTTCGCGACGCGCTGAATCGCAACCATATACGCTGCCGTTCGATTCGGAATGTGATTTGTTTCGGCGTAGCGGACAACTTCCGCGAAACTGCGATCCATCACGTCTTGCAGCCGCTCGTTCACTTCGCTCTCCCGCCAGAAAAATCCTTGGCGGTCCTGAACCCACTCGAAATAGCTGACGGTAACGCCGCCCGCATTCCCTAGAATGTCAGGAATCACGAAGATTCCCTTTTTCTCCACGATTGGATCCGCATGCCACGTCGTCGGACCGTTCGCGCCTTCGCATAGAACGCGGCAATCGAGCCGTTGCGCATTTTGTGCCGTAATTTGATTCTCCGTTGCGGCGGGCAACAGAATGTCGCACGGCCGAAACAGAATTTCCTGCGCAGACACTTTTTCGCCGCCGGCCGGAAATTCCGGCAGCTGTCGCCGCTGCGTATACACCCAATCGAAAAGCTTCGGTATGTCGAAGCCGGCTTCGTTGTAAAGACCGCCGTGAATATCGGCAACTCCCACAACGCGATAGCCAGCTTCATGCATCAGCAAAGCGGCTTGCGAGCCGACGTTTCCGAATCCTTGCACGATCACGCGGCAGCTTTCGCGCTTCATGCCGAGTTTCGCAACCACGCTATTGCAGCAGAACATCAGACCGCGCCCCGTGGCTTCGTGTCGCCCCTGCGAACCGCCAAGTTCAAGCGGCTTGCCGGTAACGACAGCCGTCGTCGCCTGATTCACGTGCATGGCGTAGGTATCCATCACCCACGCCATTGTTTGTTCATTGGTGCCGATGTCCGGTGCGGGAATATCGCGTTCGGGACTGAACCAATCCGCGAGCTGCGCTGTGTAGCGACGGGTGAGTCGCTCCAGTTCCGTTTTCGACATTTTCGAGGGATCGCAGATCACGCCGCCCTTCGCGCCGCCAAACGGAATATTCACCACGGCGCATTTCCAGGTCATCCATGCGGCGAGGGCACGCACCTCGTCCAGCGAAACATTCGGCGCGAAGCGGATGCCGCCTTTTCCCGGGCCGCGCACATTGGAATGCAGCACGCGATAGCCAGTGAAGATTTCCATGTGGCCGCTATCGCGCGCGACTGGAATATAAACCGTGATTTCGCGATCGGGATACTTCAGATAACGATAGACGCCCTCTTCCAGGCCAAGTTTTTGCGCGGCGGCCTCAAACCGCGCTTCCGCGGATTCGTATACGTTCAGCTCATCCTGGACGGCGACAGCCATGGGAACCTCCACACTAAAGCCAGTATACGAGGCACCAACTTTAGCCGCTACATTGTTCCCTTGCTGACACCCTCACTCGGGTTTTCTGTAGTAATTGTTGGGCGCGCCAGGAGTCGAAAGACTACCGGTCACCTGCGTCTCGCTGGCATGCGCCCGCGACAATGGAGCCGTGAGTGTTATCCCGGAGCCGGAAACCTCTGTACCGGCTGCATGAGCAAGCGTGAGCGGCGAGGCGACCGTAATTGCTGCGGCACCGAACCGTGTGATTGCCTTGATCACAGCCGTTTCCTGCACCGCGCCACTCCCGATGGTAACGGTCTCGCCTGTATTAAATCCGACCGTGCTGGTGACAGGAAGTTCGGTCGCGCCGGCGGTCGTAGCCCTATCCAAAGTAGCAGCCCCTGCCGTACCAATCGTGGCAATGGTTCCGGTTTCGACATTCACGCCGCCATCGATCCTCAGCGTCTGCCCGGGTTCAAACCCGGTCACGCTCGCCACTTTAATATTGTTCGCGCCGGCCACCGCAGCAGCCAATAGCACGGTGGCATGTGCCGTCGCGAAGTCCGTGCAGTTGCTGTCCGTGTCCGCGCCATCTGGAAAGCGGCCCGCGCTCGTATCCGATGCGCCAGCTTGAGCGAACCGCCCCCCGCCGCCGGCCGACCCGGGAGCAGTGACGTAGCATCCGCTCTGCCCAGATCCCGAAGTACCTTGGTAGCCCTCGGCGCTCCATGGATCGACGAGCCCGCCATAATCGAGACTATCGACGACGAGGCCAGATGCGTCGCGCAATACCATACTTCCGGCGCTGAGAGACCGGTTGGGCGCAACGTTCGTAGAAAGCGCAGGGCCTCCGAACCATTGGTTGGGCGCAGGCGTTCCCTGATAACCCGTGGTGGTGACCGCCGCATCGCGCACCACCGAGTCGATCGCGTGATCGTGCGTCAAAGCGCTGTCGAGCGTAATGCCAGTTCCGAGCGCCTGCACAGGCTCATTGCTCGAATGCGCAAATGCGGTCGCCGGCTCAAACGTAATCCCCGTTCCGCGATCGCTGAACGGCATGTTTGCCGCATGATTGAATTTGAGCGGCGCAGCCAGATCAAGCCCGGTGCCCGGAGCGACCGCCTCCTCGCTATTGATATGCGCCTGCGCGAGTGCCGGAGTGAAGTCTATGCCGGTTCCATTCGGGCCTGCGGTACCAACGGCCGTGATGGTGACGGTTTCGTGATTGGCGGGCGTTCCGATTATCAGCTTGTCGCCGACGGCCACATCGCGCACGTTGCGCACCTTGATATTCGTCGCACCGGCATCGGCATTCGCCGAAAGATTCGTTCGGCTGCCCTGCGTGCCAACCTTCGTGACGGTCACGGTCTCGATGCCGTGCCCGACGCTGTCGATGTCCAATCTGATTTTGTCGCCCGCGGAAATGTTGCCGTCAGAAAGCACTTTGATATTGGTTGCACCGACGGGCGCATCCGCCGCCAGATAAGATTGCGTTCCAGCTTTGCCCACCGCCGTCACCGTGGCGACTTCGTAGTGCTCCTGCGTTCTCGCCACCGCAGGGTAAGAGGCTCCATAGCCGAGCGCGACCTTTTCTCCCACGTTGAAGCCCGCCACACTCGTCACGGGAACGTTCGTCGAACCCGCAGGAATCGTGATAATCGGACCGTCAGGCAGAGGTTGCCAAACCGTCGTATCGTTGCCCGCCGCGGTTCCGATCTTCGCGATCTTGTGGGTTTCGGCGCCAGCGCCCGTGTCGATCTCGGCCGTATCGCCCACCGACATGCCGGACGTGCTTCTGACGAAGATGGTGTTGTCCCCCGTACGCGCCCCGACAGCCAAGCCGGAGTTCGATAGGCCGAGCAGATAAAAGCCGCGCGCCGCCACCTTCGTCCCTGCCGGGATTTTTACCGAAGAGAAGACGGCCTGCTGCGTCGGTTGCTCCGTGAGGGTCCAGTTCGAAATGTCAGCGGCGCTCGATCCCGCATTGTAAAGCTCGATGAAC
>DATNBB010000132.1:0-12888 GCA_035607335.1 Binatia bacterium
TTGACGAAGCGGCGGAGAAAACTCCTAACGCGAGAAAGCAGCGGCATGGACGCCTCCTTTTTCGAGAAGCTTCTTTCAGGACGCTTCGAGTGCGCGAGCGATGGCGACGGACGTTTGTGCCCAGCGTTTCGATTCGGCGGCGAATTGCTTACGACCGGCCGCCGTCAGGCGATAAAACTTGGCGCGGCGATTGTTTTCCGATTCGGTCCAGGACGATGCAATCCAGCCTTCGTCCTCCATGCGATGCAGGGCGGGATAAAGCGAGCCTTCTTCGACGCGCAACGCTTCGCGGGAGACTTGATGAATGCGCTGCGCAATGCCGTACCCGTGCAATGGCTCAAGTGCGAGCACTTTAAGAATGAGAAGGTCGAGGGCTCCCTGGAGTTGGTCTTTTCCCATGTAATCTCCCTAGATGTCGAGGCATAGACTACTAGGTATGAAGAAGGAACGTCAAGCTCCGTCAGAGACTAATGCTTTGCGTCTGGTCGCCCCTTATCAGGGCGTGAAGACCGACGCGTAGATGTACTTTTCGTAGCGTTCTTTCAGCAGGCTGTTGAACTGCACGCGGACGTTGATGTTCTCCGGGCTCGGATCGTCCGGCGGGAAACGAAGATCCTTGATTTCGACGCGATAATCGTCTTCCCGGCGGTCGGAGACGGCGAAAGGTTCGCGCGCATAGAGCATATAACGCTTCACCGATGAAGTGGCTTCGGCAGCTTTCAGATCGGGCGTATCGGGCGGCTTGAAGAAGGAAAGGCTGCGATCGTTTTCGAAGTCGTCGGGCTTCAAAATCGGCACGGTAATCACTTCCATAGTGTCGTCGGTGGTGACCACGCCTCGCCACACAAAAGGCGACGTAAGTGTGGGATAAGCGTGCGCCGAGTCGGCTTCGCGGCCGTGATAATCGCGATATAACAAAAGATGAACGGCGCGCGAGCGCAGGCCGGCGCGACCACCGACATAAGCCGCAAGCAGTGCGAAGGTGATGATTGCAGCGATGCTTACTCCACGCCTTTTCTTGGCGCCCGCGCCGATTTCTTCATTCACCACGCGAATCAGCAGGGGCAGAAGCAGCCCCAAGACGAGGATCGCGAGCATCCAGAAATCGAGATTGAGAACGAGATCGGTGCCGTAAAAACGGTTGTAAAAAGGCCAAAAGAGCGCGACTCCCACGGTGCTGATCAGATCAAGCACGATATGGCCCACGACGCCGATGCTGCAGAAGATCAACGCGGTCCGGTACGTAACGACGGGCGGACGCTTCTTCTGAGGATTGTCCCAGGGCATTTTTTTATCGAGCTCGACAAAAAGATAGGCGAGCACGCAAGAGAGAACAATTGCTCCGATGATGGAGTGAAAGACGACGCGATGCATCCGAAAAAAAGCGCCGGGCGAAATGAAGTACCCGATGCTATCGATATCTGGCGCGACGCCCCCGGCCACCATCATCAGCATGCCAAAACGAGGTAAGCGATTGCGCGCGGTCTGCGAAAGTGCAATCGACGTAAATGCGTGGGTAAACGGCTCCAACCGCGATCCTTTCCGCTAAAGGGTACGCATAGATTACGCGCAGAGCTATTGCGGGGTTACAAGAGAAAGTGCGTCCGGTACCACACGGAAGACCAGCGGCAGAGGACCGATCGGCTCGCCATCGACTTGCGCAAAGGCCGGCTCGGGGCCGGCGGATTCGCAGACGACCTCCGTCGCTTTCCATGCGCCGATCCCTTGCATCGAACGCAGCTTGCCAACCAGCAGGGCGGGAAGGCAAGAGGCATAGGCAAAGCGGCTCTTCATCGAATTGGTGACGATCTCGAAGGAGTCTTCGTAGAGACTCGCGCCCGTGGTGATCTTGAACGGCCCGCCGTAATTTACGGTGCGGCCCACCACGATTGTCGTCGCGCGCGTGTCTTGGCCGTTCGATCGCACGCGCATTTCAGGAAAACCGTACGTGAAGAGCTGGCGGAATCCTTCAGTCCAATACGCAAGCTGGCCGACTTTATTCTTGAAGTCGCAATTCACGCCGTTGACGATCGCGCCATCGGGACCGGCGCCGCCAACGCAAATAAAATAGCGCCCGCCTTTCGGAATCGCAGCCGACGCGGAGCCATTTCCGTTTGCAGGTGCGACTTGGCCAAGGGCGATGCGGCGAACTTTTCCAGCGGGGATCAGCCGGGCTGCTTGCGGAATGTCCCATGGGATGCGCAGCTCTTTTGCAAGAATATTTGCCGTGCCTGCGGGAAGCAGTGCCATTGGAACATCGCTGCCTGCAAGGCCGTTAACGACTTCATTGACCGTGCCATCGCCGCCGCAGGCGATCACCATGCCGCGCCGCTGTTCGACGGCGATCCGGGCGACCTCGGTGGCCGAATTGGGGCCTTGCGTGGGAGCGAGCTCGGTGCGGATGCCGGCGTCTTTCAGCGTGCGCGCAGCATGTTCCACCTCGACGAAGCGGCGATGGCGTCTGCGGCCGCTTGCGGGGTTATAAATCAGGAGCGCGTCTGTGATTCCTTCGGGCATTCCTTGCCTTAGCCTTTTCGGCTCGAAATGGCGCTACCGGATTGCTGTCGCATACCGTCGGCCGGAGCAGCGCCTGCCAGACAAACTCGCATTGTATAATATCCAGCCGTTGTACCGGGTTCGAACTCGCCAGGAATTTCATGCCTAACCAACGCGAAGCCGCGAAGGAAATCGAGCGCCTGAGGAACGAGATCCGCAGGCACGAATATCTCTACCACGTCGCTGACGATCCGGAAATATCGGATGCCGAGTTCGACAGGCTGATGATCCGTCTGCGGGAGCTTGAGGCGGAATACCCATCTCTTGTAACTCCGAACTCGCCGACGGTTCGTTTGGGCAGCGCGGTACGCGAGGGCTTTCAGAAGGTCCAGCACACCACGCCGATGGTTAGTCTCGACAATGCGTTTTCGTTCGAGACGCTCGGCGATTTTGACCGGCGCGTGCGCGAACTGGTGGGCCGCGAGAATATCGATTACGTCGCCGAGCACAAGTTCGATGGCCTCAGCATTTCGCTGCGCTATGAAGCAGGACATCTGACGCGCGGTGTTACACGCGGCGACGGTGCGACCGGCGAGGATGTGACGCCGAATGTGAAGACGATTCGCTCGATTCCGCTGAGTGTTGACGCGGCGCTGCTGAAAAAAGCGGGGTTGCCGCAGGAATTCGAAGTGCGGGGCGAAGTGCTCATGAACCGCAAGGCGTTTGAAGCACTCAATGAACAGCAAGCCGAGCAGGGCGGGAAAATATTCAAGAGTCCGCGCAACTCCGCGGCAGGCTCGGTTCGCGTGCTCGATCCCAGGATTACCGCTTCGCGCCGCCTGGATTTTTTTGCCTATTACCTGCTCGTCGATGGACGCCCCGCCAAGAAGCGCCTTTCCGAAATGCTTGGCGTGCTGAAAGAAATCCATTTTCGGGCAAGCGAGGATTGGAAGCTTTGCCATGGCATTCGCGAAGTGGAGAAATACATCGGCATATGGGAGAGCAAGCGCGAGAAGCTGCCGTATGAAATCGACGGCGTCGTCGTAAAGGTCGACGAAGTCGCGCTGCAAAACGAACTGGGCTACACGTCCAAGGCGCCGCGCTGGGCGATTGCGTACAAATATCCTGCACGCCAGGAAACTACGCTGGTAAGGGAGATTCTGGTGAGCGTCGGCCGCACGGGCGTGCTCACGCCATTCGCCGTTTTCGAGCCCGTGACGATTGGCGGCGTGACCGTTTCGAAATCGACGCTGCACAATCTGGACGAAGTGCGCCGCCTCAATGTTCACGCGGGAGACACAGTGCTTGTTGAGCGCGCGGGCGAAGTGATCCCGCACGTTCTCAGCGTGGTGAAGCACGGCACGGAAGAAGTCGAATTCCAGATGCCGGCGAAATGTCCGGTTTGCGGCACGCGCATCCACAAGGACGAGGATCAAGTCGCTTATCGCTGCGTCAACGTCTCGTGCCCTGCGCGTCGGCGCGAGTCGATCCTGCATTTCGCGGGGCGGCATGCGATGAATATCGATGGCCTCGGCGAGAAGATCGTCGTTCAACTGCTCGATAGGGAATTGGTGAAGAATGTCGCGGATCTCTACAAACTCGATCTCGACACCGTTGCCGGACTCGACCGGATGGCCGAAAAATCCGCGCAAAACCTGCTCGACGAGATCGAGGCCAGCAAGAAGGCACCGCTGCCTCGCCTGATTTATGCGCTCGGTATCGATTTCGTCGGCGAACGCACCGCGCAATTGCTTGCCGCGCATTTCGGCTCGATGGAAAAGCTCGCGAATGCCAGCCTTGAAGGTTTGATGGAAGTCAATGAGGTCGGGCCCAAAGTGGCGCAAGGCGTGGCCGACTTTTTCTCCGAGCCCGTAAATAAGAAGCTGATCGAGCGCCTGCGCGCCGCCGGCGTAAACATGAAAGAGGAGCGGAGCGAGCCCAAAGGCACAAAATTCGCCGGAAAGACGTTTGTGTTTACAGGTACGCTCGCGAACCGCACGCGCGAAGCGGCCGAAGCGATTGTTGTGTCGCAAGGCGGCAAGGTGGCGTCGTCAGTGAGCAAAAAGACGAGTTACGTGGTCGTCGGCAGCGATCCCGGGTCGAAATTCGACAAAGCCAAAGCGCTTGGCGTACCCATCCTCGACGAGGCCGGTTTCGAAAAGCTGCTTTCCGAACGCTAGCCCCACGTATCTCTGGCTGCGTATTCCGCGGAACGCCAGATCCTGCAAACGAAAACTGCGAACTGGGTTATATTGCCTCGCGGTCTTTCTGGTCGGGAGTCTTACGTTATGAAACCTACTTGGCGCAACGTAGTGTGGCTGATGTGCGGGATGCTTTTCGGCTCGGCAGCCGTGCGAGCCGCGCAAAATCCTATTTCGGTGAATGATGTTAAGTGGACCACCCTTGGCCAGAACGAAAATGACTCGATGCCGATCGGCAATGGCGATCTTGCGGCGAACGTATGGACCGAACAGAACGGCGACATCGTGTTGCTCGTCGCCAAGGCCGATGCGTGGACAGAACTAGGCAAGCTCGTAAAGCTCGGCCGCGTGCGAATTCAGCTTAATCCGAATCCTTTTGCAGGAGCGGCGGACTTCACGCAGATATTGCGACTCGAAGACGCGACGATTGAAATCAAAAGCGGCAAGAACACGGTTCTGATATGGGCTGACGCGAATCATCCCGTGATTCACGTAGACGCGCATTTAGAGCATCCGTCGACGATGCAGGCGAGACTCGAAGTCTGGCGCACGAAAACCCATCCCTATAACGAGCCTTCGCCCGATAAAGGTGGAATGTTCGCATTCGGCAATCATCCGGTGGCGCTCGATTTTGAAGCGGACACGATCATGCCCGCGGACAAAAATCAGATCACGTGGTATCACTTCAACTCGGCCAGCGTTTATCCGTTGGTATTGCAGCAGGAGCACTTGGAATCGCTGTTGCAAAAGTATCCCGATCCGTTTCTGCACCGGTGCTTTGGTGCGGCGTTAGTCGGTCCCGGACTCATGAGCACCGACGATCAAATGCTGAAATCGGCGTCGGCAACGAAGAGTCCGCGTGTTGATTTGATCGCACTGACTACCACGGACACGGCTTCCGGCGACGCCTGGCGAAGTTCGCTTGATTCGCTCGTGAAGCAGACAAGCTCGACGTCTCTCGCAGATGCGCGCCGTGCGCACGAGCGCTGGTGGAGCGACTTCTGGAATCGCAGCTGGATTCATGTGACGGGTTCCGATGACGCGGAGAAAGTGTCCCAGGGCTACGCGATGCAGCGCTACATGATGGCAACGTCGTCGCGCGGCGCATTTCCGACCAAATTCAACGGCGGCCTCTTCACCGTGGGGCACGACATGCCTGCGAACGGCGAATCGACCGCCGACAATCACGATCCAGACTTTCGCAGGTGGGGCGATAACTACTGGAATCAGAACAACCGCCTGCTTTACTGGCCACTGATCGCGACTGGCGATTTCGACCTGCTCAAGCCGTGGTTTGACATGTATTTGAACTCGCTGCCTCTCGCAAAAGACCGGACGAAGCTTTATTTTCATCACGATGGCGCGGCATTCATTGAGACCGAATATTTCTTCGGCCTGACGAACATCAATGATTTCGGCTGGGATAATCCGAGCGATGAAGTCCAGAGCCGCTATATGCGTTACCACACCCAGGGTGCGCTGGAAGTGATCGCGCAAATGCTGGACGAATACGACGTGACGCAAGACGGCGACTTCGCGCGCAAATACCTGGTTCCTTTTGCCGATGCAATCGTCACGTACTACGGCGAGCAGTGGCCGCGTGGCGCAGACGGCAAAATCCTGATGTCGCCCGTGCAGTCGCTGGAAACGTATCAGCTCACGGCCGTGAATCCCACACCCGATATTGCGGGCCTGCAAGACGTGATTCCCCGTTTGCTCGCGCTGCCTTCCGATTTAACGACCACGGAGCAGCGCGGCATGTGGAAGAAAACGCTCGACGATTTGCCGCGCATCGCGATCGGCAAAACGGCAAACGGAAAGCTGCCGCCGCTCGGTCGAGGCGATTCCGATGGCAAGCCTGAGATTTTGCCGGCAAAGGAATACCCGAAGACGAGCAACTCGGAGAATCCAGAGCTTTACGTATCATTTCCGTACCGGATTTACGCGGTCGGCAAGCCCGGCTTGCAACTCGCGCGAGACACGTTTGCAGCGCGGCTCTTCCCACAGGACACTTGCTGGGGGCAGGATGGCACGGAATCCGCCGTTTTGGGGCTTACGGATGTGGCGAAGAAAGCGGCCGTCGCTGAATTCACGGATTACGGAAATCAGCGATTTCCCTGGTTTTGGAAGGCCGGCCACGACTGGATTCCGGATTTAGACAACGGCGGATCGGGAATGATCACGCTCCAATTGATGCTGATGCAAACCGATGGAAAGAGAATCCAATTACTGCCCGCGTGGCCGAAGGATTGGAACGCGGATTTCAAGCTGCATGCCCCATACAATACGACGGTCGAAGGTCACGTTTCCGGCGGAAAAATCACACAGCTTAAAGTGACGCCGGAAACGAGAGCCAAGGACATTATCATCGTTTCCGGCCCCGAGAATTAAATCTTCAAGCTGACTCAGCCCGCGAACTGGCTGATTGAGTGCAGCAGCGATTTGGCCGCATCCGGCACGGCGGTCTGGCCGCTCAGAATCGTGTGGCGATCCGCGCCGGCCCCGTACATGGCTTCATTGGCGCTGTCGTCCGATTTCACCACGGCGCCTTGCAAACTCACTCCGGCAAATACGCCCTTGGCGCGCGAATAGGACAGTATTTCCGCGTTCAACTTGATGTCCGTATCGGCGGCAGCCGTGCGACCCACGGGACCTGCGGCCACGGACGCATCCGCGCCTAATTTGAAGCGGTCGCTCAGCAGGCTGTGTAAGGCGTGTTGGTTCATGAAAAGAAGCACGAGATCGGTCGATGAGCCGCCTATCTGATAACCGACGCTGCCGCCGCTGATGGCTAGAAAGAGCGGCGCACTCCATTGTTTGCTGCCCGTGCGGCAAGTGGCCACACCGCGGCCGTAATTGCCGCCGAAAATGAAGGCAAATTTCAGTTGGCCCGGGATAATTGCGATGCATTGAGCCTTATCGAGCAGGCCCGCGGGAATGCCCTGATCGGGCGCGTCCATGATTTCGTTGAAGACCTGATCGGCGTGGTGGACGCGGTTGACGGCATCATCTTTCTCCGAGGCCACGGCTGTAAGTGCGGTAACGAGGGCTACGAGTGCGATAACGATAGTGCGTTTTAACATGAGCCTCCCTCCTTGATTTTGATTTTTTACGTCTATTCGCGGGCCGGGGAGTGCGCGATCCGAATGCAGGGAACTCCCATTCAGTTTCCGCGCGATTCCCGGATTTAACAACATGTATTTGACTTGCGGCTCGATTCCCCAATCGCTTTCAATGTACATAGATGCTGGATTTTGCCCCGCGGGTTTCTCGATTGTGCCGCCCGATTTGTCTTCTCGCATTCGCGTGGCGGGATATAATCTTGGCCTCTCATGCGCATTCAAAAGCTCACGTTGCGGGAAATTCATCTCAATCTTGTTTCGCCCTTCGAGACCAGCTTCGGCAAGACCACGCTGCGGCGGATCGTACTCGTTGAGGCGGAAGTCAACGGGATCTCGGGCTGGGGCGAAGCGACAGCGGGCGAAGGCCCGTTTTATAGCTACGAGGACGTGGAGACTGCCTGGCACATCCTGCGCGACCATTTGTGGCCCCTGATGAAGGGCAGAGAATTCGGTTCTGCTTCGGAAGTGCATGGAATGCTCGCGCGCGTCCGCGGGCACAATATGGCCAAGGCAGCGCTCGAAACGGCCGTTTGGGACGCGGACGCGAAGCACAACAATATGCCGCTCTGGAAGCTGCTCGGCGGCACGCTTACGGAGATTCCGTGCGGCGTTTCCATCGGAATTCAACCGACTACGCGCGACCTTTTCGGAAAAGTGGAATGGGAGCTTTTGGCGGGTTATCAGCGTATCAAAATCAAAATCAAGCCCGGCTACGATCTGGAGCCTGTGAAGCTGCTGCGCGAACGGTTTCCGCGAATCCGGCTTATGGTGGACGCAAATTCGGCTTATCGGCTGGAAGACGTGGCGCTGCTCAAGCAACTGGACGCCTTTCACCTGATGATGATCGAGCAGCCGCTCGGTTACGACGATATTTTTTCCCATATGCTGCTGCAAGCGAAGCTCGATACGCCCATTTGCCTGGATGAATGCATTCATGATTTCGAGCATGCACGCGCGGCGATTGAGATGCGCGCGTGCGGGATCATCAACATGAAGCTGGGGCGCGTCGGCGGGCATGCGTCAGCACGACAGATTCACGATTTGTGCCAGTCGCGCAACATTCCCGTGTGGTGCGGCGGGATGCTCGAATCGGGCATCGGACGCGCGCACAATATCGCCATGTCGACGCTGCCGAATTTCGTTTTGCCCGGAGACGTGTCCGCCAGCAAGCGCTACTGGACAGAAGACATCATTGAGCCGGAAGTCGAGGTAACGGCACAGGGAACCATTCGCGTGCCCGACCGCCCCGGCATTGGCTACGAGCCTCGCCGCGACCGTATCGAGTCGCTCACGAAGCGCCGCGACGTGCTGGAATAGCAGCCTTGTCCTTGGCAATTAACGTCGGAAGATCCTTAAAATCATTTTAAGGATCCTCAAATGGCCCTGAATTTGCGCCTTTGCCGCCCGAAAAATTGATGGAGCAGTTTTGCATGGCCTTTACTTTGGCTCAGCCATCGCTAAGCTATGTGCGCTAAACTCCGTTCGTGAACCACGAGCAGGCATTGATCGCGGCTTTTATGCCTCGCAGCAAGCGGAACGGCTACAGGGAGATCCTCTCCAACCCGAGATTACGGCGCAGGTTCATTGAAAAGCTCGCTCACTTCGTAGACTTCGATCCCAGATACCGGGTGCCAATTCCAAGCAACGATCTGTCAGCGGTTAATATCCTTCGCGAATTGAGAAGACGCCGATCTCCAGAAACCGTTTTTGCTATTTCCGAAGACCCATCTCTTGACCAAAAGGAGCTTCCGCTCATTGCGGCGCTTGACGATATCGTGGGGAGCGGAATGGGAACCGTCCTCTCTTGTATTCCCGAACGCCTTGCGTTTGTCGAGACCGAGGGAAAGCGCTTCATTCTCGAGCGCCATGATTCGCTTGAAAAGCGCGAGTACATTCGTTTCATCATTGGCCGCACGGATCAGGATAGCCATGTGGAGCAAGGAATCTTTCAAGCCGCAGCACAGGCGCTGGAGTGGGCGACATTGCGGGTCATGAAGCGGATGAGTTGAAGACGCTACAGCTGTGCTTTGGGAAAAATCTAAGCGAACCAACTTCCTTCGGACGCGACAAACTCCGCCTAGGGATTTGTTGGTTCAAGACAGACGCCACCGAGCACATCGCCCGAATTTGGCAGATGGTGCGAATTCTCGAACGACATGGGGTTTATGTGCACAAGATCAGAACGGATCGGCCCGGTTACATGATTTACGAAGACGAATGGCAAATTGTTGCCGAACCCTTCCGTAAAGATACGATGAGCCGCAAGTAATTGGTAATGTTCGTAATGACCGCGCGCCTCGAACGGATTTGGCCCTAACATTGTTATGCAACGGCGCGCAATGGAGGAAGCGATGCAGAAGCGCAAAATGGGGAAGAGCGGGCTGGAGGTTTCGGCGATAGGGCTTGGTTGCATGGGGATGAGCTTCAGTTACGGGCCGCCGAAAGACAAGCCGGAGATGATTTCGCTGATTCGGAAGGCGGTGGAACTCGGCGTTACGTTTTTTGACACGGCCGAGGTTTATGGACCGTATACGAACGAAGAACTCGTGGGAGAGGCGCTTGCGCCGTTTCGTAATCAAGTGGTGATCGCGACGAAGTTTGCTTATGAGCTTAAGCCGGACGGAAGCCCGGGTTGGATGCGCCTCAACAGCCAGCCGGAGCACATCAAGAAAGCCGTCGAGGGCTCGCTCAAGCGGCTGAACATCGATTCGATCGATCTTCTTTATCAGCACCGCGTGGACCCTGAGGTGCCGATCGAGGACGTGGCGGGAACAGTAAAGGAGTTGATTCGGCAGGGAAAGGTGAAGCACTTCGGCATGTCCGAAGCGGCAGCGAAGACGATCCGCCGTGCGCACGCGGTCCAGCCGGTCACGGCGGTGCAAAGCGAATACTCTATTTGGTATCGGCGACCTGAAGAGGACGTGTTGCCGACGCTTGAGGAGCTTGGAATCGGGTTCGTTCCGTACAGCCCGCTCGGAAAGGGCTTTCTGACGGGCAAAATTGACGAAAGCACTAATTTCGACAGCACGGATTTCCGTAACCAACTGCCGCGTTTTAAGACGGAGAACCGGCATGCGAATCAGGCGATGGTAGACCTGCTGCAAACGATCGCGTCGAAGAAGAGGGCGACGCCGGCTCAAATTGCGCTCGCGTGGCTCCTGGCTCAGAAGCCGTGGATCGTTCCCATTCCGGGTACGACGAAGCTCAATCGGTTGGAAGAGAATATTGGAGCGGCATCAGTTGCGCTCACGAACGACGATCTTCGCGATATAGAAAACGCTGCGTCGAAGATCACCATCCAAGGAGCACGGTATCCGGAGCACATCGAACGGATGAGCAATATTTGAAGACGAGGAAAGCAAATGCAGATCAAGAGAGCAGGTTCGCAGCCGTCGGGGAAGGGACCGTCGGAGTGGTTTACCGGCACCGTGCGGATCGATCCGTTATTTCAGGCGACCGATCCGGCACTGGTGCAGGGAGCGAGTGTTACATTTGAGCCCGGTGCGCGAACGGCATGGCATACGCATCCGCTTGGGCAGACCTTGATAGTGACAGCCGGCTGCGGGTGGGCGCAGCGGGAGGGCGGGCCCGTCGAAGAGATACGGCCGGGCGACATCGTGTGGTTCGCACCGGACGAGAAGCATTGGCATGGCGCGACGCCGACGACCGCGATGACGCACATCGCCATTCAGGAAAGAAAAGACGGCAAAGTTGTGGAATGGATGGAAAAAGTCAGCGACGACCAGTACCAGAGGTAAGACTGACGCGAATTGAATTGGAGAAAAGTTCAAATGCGCCAATCAGGAGGTTGGCGTTCCGAGGAAGGAGCCTCGCGGGCTGGGTGCGAGTTGGAGTGCCGTCAAGAGATTTTCTGCGCTTCCTGGTTGTAGGCTTCCTTGCCGGCTTGTATAGCGGCGGAGATGGCGCTTTTAGGCCGGCTAACGGCGTCCTTGCCGCGTTCCACGGCGTCGCTCGCCATGTCACGCAGCTGGGCAGCCTTGTCACCTGCCATATCGCGAATGTCCCGAGCCCTTTCTTCGGCATATCGACGTCCCGCTTTGGCCTTGTCAGAGATCATAGCGCGCGTCTCTTCACCGGATCGGGGCGCGAACAGCATCGCGAGCGCAGCTCCTGCTCCCATACCGATAACAAATGAAGTGAACTTCATAAGTCACCTCCATTTCAGAAGGCTAACATCGGCTCGACGGCTGAGCCAGCAGGTACATGCTGTAGCCAAATTGCCCTAGAGAATCTCAATACTTGTACGCTACGCAAATCGCAAGGTTCGCCATTTTCGGGTAACATATTTCTGTCTTGAGTACTTCCACTGCAACATCTTCAGGATTATCCACGGGCGAGCCGAGCCGCGGCACCATTACGTTTTCCCTTGGCGTCATGTTGGCGATCTGGTCGGGGAACTACGTCGTCGGGAAGCTCGCGCTGCGGCACATCGACCCGCTTTCGCTCGTATCGTTTCGTATTGAATTAGCCGCGGCCTGCATGCTGGCGATTTATTTTTCGCGGGAGCGCGCGCCGCTGCGACGAAGCGATCTGTGGACGTTCTTCGGACTGGGACTTTTTGGTGTCGCGATCAATCAGGGCTGCTTCACGGTGGGGTTGAACTACACGACCTCGACCCACGCAGTGATTCTGATCGCGCTCGATCCGATCATCGTGCTGCTCTTTGCAAGTGCAATGAAGCTCGAGCGGTTTACAACGGCGAAGCTCGTGGGCATGGCAATTTCGTTTGCCGGAGTGCTGCTGCTGGAGACGGATCGCGCGGCGGGTCAGACGTCGTTTCACACGGGGGATCTGCTGACGCTGGGCTGCGTGATGGGATATTCGACATACGCCGTGCTGGGAAAGCGTGCGGCAACGCGGGCCATCGGCGAACACTACGACGCAGTGGCAGTGAATACCTACATGACAGTGGTCGCGGCGATATTGTATGCGCCGCTCGCGGTGCGGCAGGGGATGGCGCTCGATTGGAAGAGAGTCGGCTGGGTGGGATGGACCGGCGTGATTTATATGGCGGCGCTCGCAACGGTGATTGCGTACACGATGTTTAA